>NZ_JAQREO010000016.1:0-106921 GCF_028599385.1 Pseudoalteromonas sp. CST2 | reverse complement strand
TGTTAGCCGTTTCCAATGTTCTTTGGGAATAGACATCGCTCCGAATAGTTGGGGGGTGTCCCAACCATATTCTAAATGCTGTTTGTATCGTTGTATGATCGGCTCACAATTAACCGGTTCAGTTTTCGAGACACCAATGTGTATCGTATGCTTACCCACACCAATTTTATTTTTGCAGTGCTCTTTTGCCGCCTCTAATGCTTTTTCATCTGTCTCATAAACGGCCTTTGCCCAACCTGTTGCATTCCCAATACGCCAACTGTATAGATTGCTGGCGTCTGGTAAATCTTTATTAAGATTAAAACTGTCCATTGGTTTAGCTCCAAAAATTAGGCATGCCTAATTTCTAACGTAAATACACTTCAGTAATATCACCACGGAAATGCCCCAGCTCTTGAGCAACGATGTCTCTTGCACTGTCATGATCTACATTGAATTTAAGCTTGATTTCATCAATGCGTTCCTGAGCATAACGATGTCGTACACCGTGAAGACCATGAGAAAATGTTAATGCGCGTTGACTGGCGCGAGTAAATGAAGAGGACAGGGCGTTACCGCCACCAATATCATAGCGTTGAAGATAGTTAATCCCTCTGTCCATTTTGGTTTGTGGTTGTTCGTGCCTTCTGCCTTCTAATTCCTTTGCCAAGTCATTTGAAATAAGCACTTCTCTTGTTAAACCCCCCTTCCCTGTCACAAGATAAACAGTACCATCCCGCCCAGCGAACCGGTCTTCTGTCCATGTTCTTGATGTTGTTTTTGTACCTTCATCTGCACGTTTGAGCGTTAATAATTCATGAGCTCTAAGGCCTGCATTGTGCGCTATCTTTACTGCAAGCGCGTTTCTATCTGTCATAGATTTGGTGATGTTGTTTATTTGCTCAGTGCTGTAAGCGCGTGAGCTTAAAACCTGTTCTGAAACAGCTTTTAGCCGTGGAATTTCAACACCAAGGGCAATAGATAATGCTTTTCTGTCTCTGTCTAATGCCTTTTGAGAAGCAAAATTGTCTCGTTTTAAACCTAAATATTGTTCTGCGTTATCAGGCGTGATTTGCTTGATCCGCTGAACATTCATATCTTCCGCTATCTTAGCTAACGCCAATACTGTTTCGTTAGCAGAGCGTAATGATTGCAAAGATTTATAGTTCCCTGGGACTGTTTTTGAACCGGCATTACCACCTTTTTTGCTGTCAGTATTGAAGGCTGTTTTTGAGCGAATTACAGCTGCTGCCTGTTGTCTTAGAGATTTTTTTGCCATAGAAACTACCCTTCAGATTGGTCGCTTGTTAGTTCCTTTTCGATACGACGATACGACGATCTGACTCCATCTGCTGTCATTTTTACGCGCTTACATTGACGCAACCACAGGGCGATATCTTCAAAGGAAAAACCAAATTCTTCCTTTAATCTTTTTGCTTCAGCAAAGTATTTCCTTAATTTTGAGCGCGAGAAATTACGCTTCTTACGCCTCTGTTTGATGTCTTCTTTTAACTTTAAAATTTCTTCCGCCTCTACCGCTAATACGTCTTTGGAGGCCTTTGTAGTTGGTTTCATAAGCGTTCACATATACCGTTCAAACTATGCGTTCATGATAGCCTTAAAAATGCCGTTCGTAAACACCGTGCAACATGCTATAATTATAGAGGTATTTATGCGTTCAGGAAAAGCACGATAGCTTTTCCGTGCGCCTTTTGCGCTAAAGCTCACGAACCCAGCCGCTCTAGGTTGGCGCGATAGCGCAACCTAGAGCGGCTGGGCCGCCAAAAAAGGAGGGGCTATTGCTCGTGATGCCCCTCCCAACGGGCGGGTGAGCGACGGGCTTGCGTAGCAAGGCCGATGAACCGTAAAACCTCGATGGTTTTTAAGGTTCACGCATGCCGCAGGCATGCAGCGCAAAAGGCGTAATGGAACTTGTTACATGAAGCCGTAGGTAAAGAGAGAGCGAGTTATCCAGCATATCCACGCGCATCGGAGAGCTTTCTTTTACTCGTAGATTTAGTGTGGGTATGTGGGTAACTCGCTCTTCCTTATTTTGCGCGGCAAAAAATATCCACAGGTGCAGACCTGGTGAAAAAGAAGTTGATACCAGGTAAAAAATGTGCCAATGTTTCAGTACCTAACCAATGCTGTTAGGTTTCAAAAAAGGCGAGGGTTTTACCTCTGCCTGTTACACGTAAAGAGGAAATGAAAATGTTACAAACTCAATATTTAGATCAAGACTTAATCGCAGATTTCAATTCACTGCTTTCTGGCACTCAGAAAGTGCTTGCTAATTTGTATCAAAAAATTGTTAGGAAAAATTCTATGCATCCAGACGTATTGAAGCCGTTTGGTGATGGATGGGTTGCGCCTACAACAGCGGAACTGGCTGAGTTCAAAAATGCTGTGGGTTGGTCCACCAATGAGCTCGCGCAGCTTGCCGATGTGAGCCCCAAACATCTACGAACCTATTTTACTGACCGTAACTACGTTAAAGGCAAACGTATCCAGTACACGACTTGGCGCTTATGGCTTGAAAGCTTTGGCGTAGCAACGCCAGTAAAGCTTGAGCCTCAAAAGCCTTTCCTTCGTTCTCGTATCTTTAGCCATGACGCTAAGGAATGGGTAAAGCCTAATATCTCGGAAGTGCGCGTTCTTGCAACTCGCTCAGGTATGTCAGATTCGGCTATTGCTCGAATTCTTGGTATGGAAGAGCCATTGGTAAAGCACTTGTTGCATAGCCACAAGGCGCAGCCTACCAATCCTTTCCACGTTACACATGAACAGTGGATGGATTTATTGGATAAGGGCGGTATTCGTTCTCTGCATGAGTATATAGAGGCCCCTAAGCTGCCTCCTGAGACGTTATTGCCGTTAGGTGAGGGTTTTGAGCCTCCTAAACCCAAAGTCCTTCGACAATTCATTGCATGGACTGGCTACACAGCTGAACAGCTGGCCGCGCAATTTGGAGTGGAAGAGTCAAAGTTAAAGTTTTTCACCACGAACCGTTCAGCGCGTAGCCATGATGTCACTATCGATGAGCGTGTGTTCGGTGTTGAAAATTGGCGAGCGCCTACGTTTGTAGAGTTGCGAACCTTTATGAATATCTTGTCACTTGATCCAATGGAAATCGCACATCGATTGAAGTTTGGTAATCAAGAAATGAAGGTTGCGTTAGCAACCAGGGATAATGAAGCATGGAAAAAAGAGCCAATGGAAATATCGCAAGATGTTTGGTTTAAGCTCTTGGACTCACTTCGCATCTTTAATACGGACAAGATTAACAAGCTTACTGAACGTGAAGGTCGTGCATACCACATTCACTACAGTACCTGGCGCTTAATGCTGCAAGCATTTGGCATTGTTGAACCCCTGAAGCTAGAGAGAAAGTTAAGCGAAAAATAAAATTTAGCTTTCACTCTGCCCCTGAGTCGTTAGGAGCAGTTTTAGTGATTAAAGATATTATTGATGAGTTCCATGATCATCGGCTGGCTGGTGAGCATGAAAAGGCTATGGAGTCTATTAAGATTCTGAAGTCGCGCTATTCCTTTTCTGAAGATGAAATTGTTACCGCGCTGGTTAACGAAGATTTTTTGGAAGGTGAATGTGTGGAATATTTGAAGGCGCATTCACAAAAGGGGGTAAAAGAGTAAATGTAGGTTGCGGTGTGACCGTGGGAACAGCCACACCGCTTCATCCATGAAATATTGGGTTTTTACATACTCCTTGGCACAGAGGCCGGTTGCGGTCAGCTCGAAAGCGCCCTTCTTTTTCTTTCTGGTAAATGACCAGAGGCATATATCCCTTTAATTGTACGCGATAGAACGAATAAGGGCGATAGTAATAAGCAGAGGAAAATTAGGCATGCCTAATTCAAACGAACAAAAAAGCGAACACAATAGTCGGTTTTATGGCTTTGTAATGGCCTACTACCGTAATGATCCTTACTTGATGTTAGATAAGTTCGCCTCACAAATTGCTGATAAAGCAAAAGAAGTGTCAATTGATTGGTATGAATCAAGAGCTAACGTAACGTTGTCTGGTGAGGTAATCAAAGGCCGTGATGTTGCCGGTCTTGAAAAAGCAGATAACAACAGAATTTCAATCATTGGTTTTGAAAATACTCATACCTGGGAGGTAAATGGGGAGAGCTATACCATCAAATACCCTTCTGTGCGCTTTAATAACTTCCGTAAGCACTTTCCAGAACCTGTGCTTTTTGATGGTTATAAAGCCTTGATGGACGAATATGATTCATATCGCGGCGGGTCCAGGGTATCGAGAGTGAAACCGGATAATACTCGACGAAATGAGTATCTGAAGAATGCAGAAAAGAGAAGAGAAGAGGAAAGGGCCTTAAAAGCTGAAGCTGTTAATAAAGATTTTCGGTGGTTGAAAATGATGTCAAAGCTTCAAGCCCCTTGCCCATACTTCGCTAAAAAAGGTGTTGCTGATTTATTCCAGTGGGTTGAGCTCTTTACTGGTGAAACCACAATGGGAAAGCTGGTTGGGCAGTTTACGGCGTTGAAGTTGGTTGAGCTCGCGCAATGGAAATTCAAGGGTATCCAGCGCATCTATCCGGAACTGGGTGCTAAAACGTTTCGTAAGGGGTTGGATACATCGGGTGCATGCTTCCCTGTGCCGTGCCGTCCACCTATTAATGGTGAGGATATTTATGTCATGGAAGCCCCAGCTGATGCGGGGATGTCATATAAGCTCACTGAGGCCTACAGCGTTGCTGCTATGTATGCTGATAACATCCCGCATATTGTCGCTGTGTTACGTGAAATGTGTCCCGACTCTGCAATTATTCTGGTGGCAGACAATGATCAGTATGGTGATGCGCCTAATAAGGGCGTAGAAGTTTGTGAAACAACACTTCGAGCGACACCAGGTAAGACGTTCATGATCATTCCTCAGTTTGATGAAGTGGCGAAGCAAAATAAATATAAAGATCTAACCGATTATGTGGCAGCGTATGGCGGGGAAAAAGGTAGAGCGCTACTGAAATCCTTTCAGGGCGTAGCCTGTAAGTAGTTATTCACTGGGTTGTCCACTGAAATAGTGGATAACTTTCGAGTGTTATGGGCAAGTCAATAATTTTAACTTTTAAAAGTGAGTAATAACAATGGGGTTGAATCGGTTGGATGGTAAAGAGTTCGGTAAGCTTATCGTTACTCGAAGAGCCAGAGGCGAGGAACTTAGTCACTTATCGGAATCTTCAAAAAAGAAGGCGCATTGGTTATGTAACTGTCATTGTGGAACTAAAGACAAGGTTGTTCAAGGTGCAAATTTAGTGTCTGGTAGGATTATCTCATGTGGATGTGTAGCTGCAAAAAAAGCTGCGAAGCGTGCTCGGGAAAGGTTTGAAATAGATGATTCAAGTTATATAGACTATGAGACGGAAGGATTTTAATAAATTAGGCATGCCTAATTTTATAGGTGTTGACCAGGTGGATCACAGGGGCTAAACTAATAATTCTTATAGCTGTTTTCACAGCATGAAAAAAACAGGCGCTTTCGAGCTGCCTTCAACACGTAAAGAGGAAATCCTATGTATATCATCGATATGATACAGTCTATGTTCACGTCTGCCGTTTCTATCTCTGTTTTGCTTTATGTTTGGTACAAGTTTCGCCAAGCTCGCAATATGAAATATGAAGTGACTCGCGCACATTTTGGCTAGTCGATAAATAACCCAGTTTTACTGGGTTTTTTTACGCCTAAAACTCCTGACAAGTAACAGGGGTTTTTCCGGCACTTCCCCCCTAGATATCTGTTTTAATTTATCTCATACAGTTGATGGAGAGTAATGGGATGAAACAAGAACGTGTACAGATATTAAAGCAAGCGCTAAGCGCGTTAAAGCGTCAAGCTGAAGTTGTTACTAAGTCATATCCGGATTTACCTGAACGCCTACCTGACAGAGAAGAACTGGTTGAAGCTCAACGAGCGTTAAAAGCTGTAGGTTCAGTTGCCCAAGAGGTAGTGCATTGCTCCTATTCCCTAAACATTCCCATTCCTAGCTTGTCTGAAGAGCAAATGTTAGCGTGGTTTGAGCCTTCAGATGTTGGATTTACTTCATGAGTTATGCATCAGAAGACCAAAAAAACAGCATAGAGCCAGTGCATGTTCAGCTGTCTAAAGGTAAAAGAGTCGTATGTTCGATAACTATGGATTTTACTAAAGCATTACGCCATTATTCCGATAGTCCAGAAGCGGCATATAAATTGCTATGCGAGTACGCCAGTCATACAAGGTTGGAGGATGGTACTTTGCTTGATTTAGATCACGTTGTTGAACTGAAAAGGTTCGTTAACCCTAAATAAATAGACAATAATTCTAAAATCCATACTATTTTCATGATTTAGTAGTATGGTTATTGCTGAAAATAGCCAGAGGTACAATTACTAACAACGCAATCCTGGCTTACAATAACGGAATAAAAGAAGTGAATATGGCGCTATGAGCGAGAGAGTTACAGATGAGTGAAGTCAAAGTCAGATTTGAATCTGACAATTTTAATAAAACAGTGGAGTACATACGCCAGTATAAGCTTGATGATATAGATGAGGAACACCGGCCCAATCTGGAAGAATATCTACAGAGTGAAGTTAAAAAACTTGTAGAAGGTGATCTTGGTCGTTGGTGCAAAAAAGACTATGGCTATTTTGAGCATCTATGCCACCACCCAATTCAGGGGATAGCATGTTTGTATATAATTGGTGATGACCCCAAAGTCTCGGTACGAGAGTTTACGGTAGGGGTTCAAAACAAAGGCTTTGAGGGGAATATAGTAGCTTGTCTTTATACCTACTTAGTTTGACCGGTAACGATTTAGATAAAAAGAAAAAGGGCTCATGCATGAGCCCTTTTTTTTGAAGTACGAAGTATTGTTCTATTGTAAGCTCTTCTAACCACAGTCGCTTCGCGATAAGCACGATAACGCCCAAGTATGTAAAGTCCTACACCGGCAATTACGCCACACTTAAACAATACGCCGATTAATTCAATTAACGCCAATACATTTTCCATTTTTGTCTCCAAGTCACCAGTGGGTTTCCGCTGGACGCTTATGAAAACGCCCACTGAAAACCCACTGGAAGAGACAATGTAAATGCTGGCTTGCGGTCAGCTCGAAAGCGCCCTTCTTTTTCAATTAGCCGATGGCTAAATAATGTATTAATTATGGCATTTTTTGATGAGTTTGGTAAACTTCTTTTATAGGCCGTATAGTATGGTTTATAAAAAAGACGTTATGGAGTATTAAATGACTGATAATACAGTTCAGTGTCCTTTTTGTGACACGCAATCAAAATTCGGTGTTCGTGTGTGTACGGGCTGTCAGGCGACTATTGTGTATGGTGCAACTCAAACAGAGCTAACTAACACATTGAAGCAAACTGGTTTCGGGGTATTCGCTATTGCTATGCTGGTCTTGTTTATGGGACCTACTTTATTAAATGGTCAGTTTGGTTGGTCTATCGCCCCAATGTTTGGGACTGGGTTGTGGTCCTTGGGGATAGCCGGTGCGCTTGCTGTGTGGCTGGGGTTTCGTGCCAGCAATTCATTAGAAACGTCGATGCGCGGTCAAGTACGTTACTTCAGACAAATGGCTAACGTGTAGTTTCCAGGTGGCTTAGTGATGACTGAAGAGCAAAAAAAATACCTCGAAAAAATTAAGAAGCTTCTGAACCTAGCTAAGTCGCCTAATCCTAATGAGGCAGCTGTAGCTTTATCAAGAGCTCAAGCGATGATGCGTAAGCATGGCTTTGAAATTGGTGATGTCATGTTGAGTGAAGTTGGTTCAACAACGACATTGGTAGATAAAATTAATCCTCCTAGCTGGGTTCTGAAATTGCTAAAAGCAGTAGATGATGCATTCGGTGTGACTCATGTTCTGACCGAAGAGTATGATGATGTTTCATGGAAGCGAAGAGGGGCTGTAATGTTCATTGGCATTATGCCAAACGATGAGATTGCTTCGTATTGTTTCAACGTTCTATACCGTCAGTTAATGACAGATAGAAAGGTGTTCATTGCTGGCCTTCATAAAAACTGCAAGAAGGCCACGAAGACTAATCGAGCTGATTGGTATTGTTTAGGATGGATCTCAGAAGTTAGTTCAAAGGTGCAGCCGCTTGTTGTGGCAACTGAACAAAAAGGCCTGATCAAGAGCTGGAAAGAAAAAAACCTTAATATAACGACCTATCAAGCGCGGCAAGCTAAGGACGATAAACGAGCGATTGATGCTTATTTGAATGGTAAGCGTGACGGGGCTGGGGTATCTATTCATGCCGGTGTTGCGGGTCAAGAATCGCCTAAATTGGCCTATATAGAGTAGGAGAGGATAATGTTAGTTTATGCGATAGGGTTGCTGTTTGTACTTTGTGTGTCTTTTACGTGCTTACGGATTGCTGCGATTAAACAAGGTTATTCAAAAGTAACAAGGGTGTTCATACTGGCCGTGAATTCTGGTGCATGGGTCCTGATATTCTGGCTTCAATTTGAATCAGTTAATATTTGGATTAGTGGTTTAATTTCTATTTTATGCTTTGAATGCGCCCTTTGGATTTCTTCAAAAGCTGAAGCTCGTTATCTACAGGTAGGGCAGTAATTATATGGAAAGGCAAATTTATCCCACTTCAAAAATTAAGGTCGGGGCAGTGTTGTACGGCGCAATGGGGTATGAGTGGGAAGGTCGAATAATACTGGATATCAATGAATGGGTTGTTCGCTCTATACAAAAAAAACGCGGTAGCCAAACAAGGTATGGTCGCGCACTATCTCAAGCTTTCCGCAACGATGATGTATATGTAAATATCACCGAGAAAGTAAAGGATATAACCTGGGGGAAACGTTCTAAGAAAAACGGTGATTATGGTTGGCTGTCCTCAATTTCTCAGCAACATCGTCAAAATTTCAAAGTGGGTGAGCGATTGCCTTACGGCATATACACAACCAAACTGGCCGCGCTTAAACATGCATTGAAGAGTGAGCAGGAATCAGTTAAATGGTATGAAGATAAACTATCTAAAGGCGTTGATGATGCCGATGTATCTATCTACCAAGAGGAACTTGAAGAGGCTAAGAGGATAGTTAAGGTGATCAAGGCGAGGATTACCAAAGAGCGAAATAAAACCCCCTAAAACCTACCCTTGTTTTTTCCCTCCTAAAGAAAATCACTTTGATATGGTTGCTCCTGAATTTACAAATTAGGCATGCCTAATCGAAAGAGGATATCCATATGCGAAGTTATCAAGGCTCTAGCAGCAATAAAAACACCCCTTTACCGGCTAACTGGTCAAGCATTGAGGCTTATGACCTTCATCTGATACAGCATGCTATCGACCGTGCTGTTAAGGATGGCAAGGTTGTAGTGTTAACCGGTGATAGTGGAGTAGGTAAATCATTTTTGGCAAATAAAATCTGTCCCGACTCTTTATTGGAAGAAACCGCTATCCGAAAAGCGATGCTTCACGATAAGCCAATTTCTTCAAATGCAATTCCTATCGCAACCAAAGGGGAGCTTGTAATTGATGAAGCTCAATTACTTTGTCCAGAATCAGACTGGAACAACTTCATAAACGTTATTAAGACACATGAAATGAAGGTTCTGGTTGTTACACAGGAGGCCAGTGATTTACCACAAGCGTTCCTGACTTCTCCGGACGTGGTTAAAGTTCATATCACAAAACCTATTTATAAATAATT
The DNA here is from genome assembly GCF_028599385.1 of Pseudoalteromonas sp. CST2. Lineage (NCBI taxonomy): Bacteria > Pseudomonadati > Pseudomonadota > Gammaproteobacteria > Alteromonadales > Pseudoalteromonadaceae > Pseudoalteromonas > Pseudoalteromonas sp. CST2. The sequence goes on along the minus strand of NZ_JAQREO010000016.1, from coordinate 97,228 downwards.
TGTTATTAGCTTAGGGAGTGACAACGTGCGATTAAGGCGGGAAAAAGCGTGTAGTGCCTGTGGTCAATACGGCGGAACGCTGTTTGTCCATCAGGGAATGCACCTTTTATCCCCTGATTTCCCGTAAGGGAAAAATCCCCGTTGTTGAGCGACCATTGCTTTTAGAGAATACCAATGTCTTTAGATCAGTATCTTACTAACGTTCAAAGGGAACGCATGACCTTTAATGAAGGTTTATCGGCAGCAAGGGAATACGTAGAGGGTCGAGGTGGTAAATGCGAAGAAAAAACTGTGGATGGGAATAAATTCTATATTCTCACACTGGGACAAGATGAAGCATTTTGCTTTCAGTTATATCCAGATATAGATCGTTTCTATTTTGAAACATGATGGGCTGGTGAGTGATTATGAAATTCTCAGGATTAGGCATGCCTAATTTTAGGACCTCTATGATGTGAGCTTTTTTGTATCGAGCATAGTTATAAATATCTATGATGGCCACAAAATGTAATCGAAAAGGAACATCCCTTAGTGGTACAGAAAACCCCCTAAAAGTTCCCCTAGTTTTCCCCAGTGCCTGTATTCAACATTAAGTTATGGTGTGTTAAGTGATAAACAAAAAAGAGGTTGAAATGAGTATAAAAACTGCATTGGTAAGAACGATGGAAGGCGAGGCGAAAAGTCAATTTGTAGGGGTGTTCTTTTATACAAATATTGATGAGCTCATACTTGCTGTTGATGAGACTGTAGACCCCTCTGTATGCGAGTATTTGCCAGGTAAGATTGAAGGGGCAGCAGGGTTCAACATGGGTGGAGATTTTTCGCATGCTGATGAGAAAAACCTTCGAGATTACCTAAATGGTAATTATGGGGAAGAGGAAGAGCCACCTAAGTTCCCATTGGACTCGATAGAATTTGAAGGGTTTACTGGGGACTTATCCCAAATATTTATTAATGGGATGCATCGAGAAAAATGGAAAAGATTTGCCTGATATCAGGAATTGATAGTGCAGAAAAAGACACCGTTGAGTGTCTTTTTCTCGTTTAAGAGCAGAGAAAAGTTACTACTAGCTACTTCTACTTACTAGCAGTTACTAGCAGTTACTAGCAATTAATGAGGAAAGTTATGATCCACAAAGAAATGGATATTAATGAATTAATGGAGCTCGTTTATATGCTTCAACAAAGAGTGGATGAACTTTGGGAGGCGTTCATAAAGAACGTTATCGAAGGGAAGGGTTCTGAATACGAACTTGAATGTATATATGCGTGTTTAAGGTTAGGTGAAAAAATTGGGTTTAGACCATCACCGGTTATTTGATGAAAGGGTAAGTGATTATGGAATTTGAATTTATAAATGTTGATGAAAGCATTAGCGCTTTGAGTAATTCAGAGTTAACCGATTTTTTGGTGAAGTCTTGGCAAGGCGCTAAATCAAAAAGAGCTTTAAGCGAAGAATTTAAAGTGGAGCTACCCAATAAGCATATAAAAAGTTTATACCCCGATGTTGTTGTTCCAGGGCGGCTTTGTGTTAACTGCGGTTCAAAAATGATTTCCGATGTTGGTTACTTGGTAAAAATGGTAAAGCCTAAATCACCAATATCAGAGCGAATTACAATAGACAATATCAGATGCTCATCATGTAATCACAATGAACGCTTTAAAGGTTTAGACCTAAAAGAAAATTGGCTCAATTGTTCGTGCGATGCTTGCATGAAGGCGTTAGCACTTCAGAATGAAGAAGGGACCAAACTTGTTGAAAATGTCATCGCTATGAAAGTTGGGACCGATTCATGGGCTAATAATCCGTTACATAAGTTAAGTAATAGCCAGTTGGCGCTTTTGGTGATGAGAACAACTTACAGGCAAGCCAGGGGGAGAGGGAGGCCTTTCTATAATGAAGGCCGCGCTGATTGGTTGGATAATATGGACACTGCTTTTGGTTCTATTGTGGATCTTGAACAAGATAAATGGCATTGGAAGTTTAATTATACAAATAGTCAGAGGGAAGCGGTCAATATGGTGGCTTTACAGATCTTGCGTCACAGAGCCAAAGAGAAACCTTATCTATTTCGGTTGCTTGTAACGTATGCGATGTTGGCAAGTCTGTTTAATTATTTAGTAGAGATAAATGGGGAACTTAAACGGATTACTTCAAGTTACGAGTACGCAAGTGAAAGTGAAATTGAGTTGGTAGAAAGGTATACAGATTTATGCATGCTGATTGTTCAAAACTACAGTGTTTGTAGGGGCTATAGCTTTTTTAATAAGCATAAGAAGAAATTTGCTGAAGCTGACTCGGTTGCTAAGTCCTACGAGGCCTGTGGCTATCTACACAATAAGCTGGAAGAAAGTATAGTTGAGGGTGGTACGTTCTCTCCCGTACTAAGAGAATGGCTATATCAGCCGAATCTGTTTGTATATTTCGTTATGGAATGTGTAGCGGGATTGAAAAACGATGACTGGTTTGATGCGCCAATAGAGAAGTTGTTAAACGCTTGGGAAAAGGGTATCTAAATACCCTTTTTTTAATTACATTTTTGCCGGTACTAGGGTTGTAGTTTTTTCTATCGTTTGTATTACCGGCCTCCATGCAATGCGTTTGGCAAACTCGAACGAATCTGAAAACAAAACCTTCGTGTAAATTTCTGTGTTGGCCTGCGAAGCATGGCCTAACCATCCCTGCAATATTTTGAGCGGTGTGAAGTGCAGTACGGCATTCACAGCGTAACTGTGCCTGAAGACGTGAGGGCTTAGGTGAACCTGAAAAGGTCCATATTGCGCTTCGTAGTTCGATACCGCTTCATCGACCCAGCGATTGATTGTCCGTCTAGTGATCCCAAAAAATCGCCGGTTATCCGGTAAACGTTCTGTCACCATGTAGGACTGAAGCCGTGCCACAAATTGAACGTCAGTGATTGGGATCTGGCGTAGTGGCAAATTACCCAGCGTATCCGAATCGTTCAGGCGCTTTCGTCGCCTTTTGGTTTGGTCCGGTGTTCTGCGTTTGAGCGTTGGCATATTCACATAGCTACTCTGCCCGTTAAACACAAAATGCCTGGGGGTGAGTAATAAGAGCTCACTGACCCGACACCCTAACATCCACATCATTTCAAAGGCCATGCGCCGGTTTGCGTTAAGTTCACTATCAATCAAGCCGGTGATTTCGGGCATCAGCAAATAAGCTGGCATTGAATCGTTCGCTTGGATCACTTCAGCGCGGGTTTTCATCAGGTAATGCCAATTGATGTCCACAATGGGGCCGTCAGCGGCAATTTGAAGGCTAGGGGACGCGCTAACAAGGTGTTTTGAGTGCATTGTTTATAAACCTGGCAAAATGGGCAATAAAACCATTATCTGTCCGTAAAAGTGGGTAAACAAGTATATTGTGACATTGTGAGTTGGTAAAAATACGTTCTGGCATTGATGAAAATGCATGGAAGCCAGTAAAAATAAGGGTAAGAGGGGGAGATCACAAAATATAGTTAACTGTGACATTGTTGTTCTAAAACAATAAGCATAGATAAATACGTCTATGCCAGATCGAGTGAAAAGTTTTGTGATAATATAGTAAGGGCAGTTGGTTGAGTATTCGGCCATTAATCAAACTGGGCGCTTATAGCTGCCCCCTAAACGTAAAGAGGAAAATGTATGTTAGATGTTACTTTTGAGTATTTAGAAATGGTTCATCCTGAACTTCTTTTGGTTGCAATTGGGTTGATAGTGGTTTGGGCTGCTGTATTGATCGTTTTTAAGTTTAAGAATTGGCTTAAAAAGCGTATCGGTGAAATGCAGTGTAATCGAGGCATTCATGATTTTGTGCCTTTGATTGGTTTTACAAACAATTGTAATAATGCATCTGGAAAGTGTTCTCGATGCGGTGAATCGGGTATGGCTGAACGTTCTGAACGGGTATATCACGATTAAATAAAAGCTTCCTTCGGGAAGCTTTTTTGTTCCACTGAAAACCCCTGTTCATTTAGGGTAGTTTTCTCCCCTGGCAATAGAGCTAAGTTTGATATCGTCAGGCTATGTTAAATAGCTTCGGTAAAACACAATGACCGGTGAGTTGTGTAATGAATGTGGCAGTGAGCTTTATGGTCCTTTAAGTGAGCATAGCGAAATATGCCGTGGGCTCATTCTCGCGAAGGAAAAACACGGTCCAATACTGACTTCCTATAAAGCTAGAAAAAAAGCTAAGCAGGAGGCGTATACACGCTTATTTGAGGCTAATACAGCCCTTGAGAAAGGGCAGGCCTATAGAAGTGTTTTATGGATGTATTTCAGTCGCTCGGTTGTTTCCTGGGGGGAGCGTGCCGATTTGCATCCAGACTTTAAAACATTCGCTGAAGTGATGGTTCACAATGATCTGAAAGCGTCATATGTGGATGAAGATATGGTATCTGTGCTTGCTGATGAATTCACTCCGAAGGCTTCAGATAAAATGCGTTCCGGTGATCTGTTCTGGAATATGTATTAGGGGGAGCTATGTATATATCGATGAGAAAGTTGACGGAAATTTTTGATAATGGCTATTTCAGTCTGTCACTGATTTTCATTGTTATCGGTTCCTGTTTAGTTTCACTTTTCCTTTTTGCGCCGGTCGCTACTAAATTCTCCTTAATTGAAGATTACCGTATCATTTGTTTCATTGTTGGTGCAGGGGCTTTGTCCGTTGGAATGATGTTTGGGTGTGTTGGTGTTTATGTCGATGAGCGACCTAAAGTTAAACTCAGAGTTAAAGTGCTTTATTTTGCAGCTGCGGGGGTGGCTGTGGGATACGTCAGCGAATACCTTATTAATTACTATGTTTGAGTAGTATGTTCCCGCCAAAGCCTCGTTAGAGGCTTTTTTTATACCTGGTACATGGTATATTGAAGTTTCTATATCGGCCATCGGCCACAAACAAAACAGGCGCTTACGAGCTGCCTTCAACACGTAAAGAGGAACTATCATGGATAATTTAACGTTAAAGAACGGGCAAACAGCGACATTTCTTTATGTGGACTTTTGGAGTAGACCAGTGTACCAACTTGAAAACGGTATTAAAGTCTGCTGCGTCAATCTCAATGGTACGTACTTGCATACTATGAGTGAGGATTACGAAGAGCCTCAGAGTCCACTAAAAGACGAATATCAACCTGTATAACCCGTTTGCTAGGTATGCCAAATTAGGCATGCCTAATTTTAATGGGCGCTTTCGAGCTGCCCTTTCTACGTAAAGAGGAAAAATATGTCTGCAAATAAACAGGCCTTTATCAAGCTATTCAAAGAAACCGCACGTTATCACCATCGCTACGAAGTATTTAGGGATGTGATCACCTGTCAGGCGTATGCGCTACACAATGCCGTTGCTTTCAGCCAAGAGGTTGAAGAAGACTATTTACGCATTGCTAAGCGGTACGATAAAGAAGATATGAAGCGTATGGCGCAACTGATGGGCTATGTCATCATGGGGCTGGAAGAAAAGCCCTGTGACTTTCTTGGCTCATTGTTTATGGAGTTGGAGCTTGGCAGTTCGCAGATCGGCCAGTTTTTCATAATGTCATCTACGTTTTTATCGAGCAAATGCCACCTAAAAACTGCCGCCTAAACTGTTACCTATATTTGGCTAAGAACTACCTTTAATATCATCTCAGTAAATCACTTTTCGAGTACGTTCAAGAATTAGCGGATCTCCCTTGCTAAAATTGAGGCTGCCTTTAACAATACTTCTCGCTCCTCAGATATTTCTTCCAACCTAGATTCCAGCTTTTTCATTAAGAACTTACTCTTTGAGTTGTTTTTCTCTTCCCTTTTTAACTTTATCCACCGATACAGGGTACTTGAGGAAATACCCAGCTCACTAGCTACTTCAGGAACTCGTTTTTCACTTTTCATTATTTTTTTAATCGCCAGATCTTTTGTATCTTGCGCATATGGCTTATTCACAGAGTGTTACTCATCATTAAACTTAGTATTCCTAAGTATACATGATAGGATAAAACTTAGAGAATCTAAGTATTATAAATTTACTTATGAATATTCATTGGAATTCATTAACCCATTGCCATACAGGCTTAAAGAAGCTCGGCTACGATCAAAACTTTCTCAGAAGTCGCTGGGAATTAAGATTGGTCTTGATCCCAGTTCGGCGAGTGGGCGTATGAACCATTATGAAAAAGGTAGGCATACTCCGGATTTACAAACTTTAAAACGAATAGCTGAAGAGCTGGATGTGCCGCTTAATTATTTCTTTTGCGAAACGGAGGAAATGGCCAATTTTGTGGTTATGTTGCATCAATTACCAAAAGAAAAAAGAGATAAGATCCTTGCAATAATGAGTGAAGAAATTGACTCGAAAGTCTAATCTAGTTTAGCGTTGCCCGCGCATCACTCATTCAAATACATTTCCGCCATATCATCTAATTTGGCTTTTACTTCTTTCCAATTCGGCATTACTTGGGTTAACAAACGCCAGAATCTTTCGCTGTGGTTGTGCTCAGCTATATGGCAAAGCTCATGTAATATCACGTAATCAATACATTTTTTAGGCGCTTTAACAAGGTGCGGATTGAGCATCAAGTTGCCTTTAGTTGAACAGCTTCCCCATTGCTTTTTCATTGCCATTACACGAAATGAAGGAATGCCTGTTACCCAAATGGCTTTTGGAAGTAACTCAGCTAGTCGCTCATGAAAAATTGCTTTTGCTTTGTGTTGATACCATTTGTCGATTAGCGGTTTAATTTTAACCAAACGATCATCAATATCTTTACTAGCTTCATGCTTGATTGTTACGTTCAACTTGCCACGGCTTAGTTTTACGTTAGGTACTTGCCCAGCATCATTAATAATTTTTAAGACATAGCGCTTACCGAGGTAAAACTGAGTTTCGCCACTCACATAACGCTTAGGTAAAACGGTATCTTTTTGTTTAGCAAATTCATCAATGCTTTGCCAAACCCATCTGGCACGCTTATAAACGGCTTCCTGAATAGCCTCATCACAGGCATCATGAGGCACAGTAACTACAACACGTTGGTCAGGGTGAACCTTAATAGTTACCTTGCGTGCTGTTTTTTTAGCATCATCAGCAGGCTTGGTGTTACGAATAACATCATAGTGAATGGTGTCGTTACCATAGGTAAAAACACCACGTTTATTGGTTGTTGGTCGGCTTTCTTTTCCGCAAATTGCGGCAGAAACAGCTTGCTTATTCACTTTCATTAGCCTCTTGATAAGCCGAGTCGAGTGATCTTGAGTACTTCTTCAATTAGCTTTTGCGCGTTATCAAGGCCAAGTTCAGCAAATAACATAGGTAATAACTTCATGTGGATTGCATTTTCAATTTCCGCATGATTAATGGAATACTCAGCAACAGCCGTATTGACTACATCATCAATACTAAATGCCAAGGCAACCAACTTATCATTGTCCAATGATTTTTCATTTAAGAAGTTAGCATCAAATAGGTGCTTGAATAAGCCAAAGTAAGCTTGGGCATGTTTATTCAACTTGCCTGAGTCATCCACAAACTCATCAGGCATATCTACAATCTGTCGCTCTTTTACTTCCTGTTCAAAATCCGCGAAGAGGATGTATTGCTTAACGGGCGCATCGAACATCGCTTTGGCATCTTCAATCGCCTTTTTAAGCATTTTAGAAAAATACTCTTGAGCATAAGGATCATCAGCTAAGTCTTGCTCAATCATCTTAGTTATTCGACCTGTGATTTTATCGGTCTGGTTACGAGCTTCGTCATCGCTCATATCCTGTGGCTTAACGTCTTTTCCTAAATTTCCGACCAAATACGCACCGTCAGGCTCTTTAACTTCAATACCAGCAATGTGCTTGTCTAGAAGACTGCGAATATCTTCAGCGTATTCGTCATAATTAATGGTTTCGTCAGCATCTTCACGCACTTGTTTGCGCAAATCGACAAAGGCTTTTAGATCACGTTTGTGCAAGTCACGTTTGTTATCGAATGATTTATCTTCAAAGTAGGTTGCTGATTGCAATGCTACTTTCATACAGTTTGAAAATGCAGTTAGAGCTGAGTAAAAGTCATCACGCTTTTTTAGGTTGGTATCGACAAGCTTGCCATCGACATCTTGCACTTTAGGCGCTAACGCTTGGCGAAGTGCTGGGCCATCTTGCTTGTTTTTAACCCCATCAAATATCGCCCATAAATCGCTGTGCAGCCCCGGAAGCTTTTTGTATTCCGTATCCATTCGGTTATACAATCCTTTTAGGTCATCAATATCAAAGCCGCCTTGGGTGCGCTCAGCAAGGTCTTGGTACTTCTCAATAGTGGTATCAAGCTCTTTTAAAATGCCTCGGTAATCAATTAAGTATCCAAACTGTTTTTTACTATGCAATCGGTTTACACGGGCAATCGCTTGAATAAGGTTGTGCTCTTTAAGGGGCTTATCGATGTAAAGCACTGTGTTCTTTGGTTCGTCAAAGCCCGTTAGCAGCTTATCAACTACGATCATGATGTCTGGGCCATCACCTCTACCAAAGTCTTCAATAATGGCTTTGGTGTAGGCTTTTTCGTCCATTTTATTAACGTTAGCCTTCCACCAATTTTGCACTATGTCCTTACTTTCTTGATCAACCGCTTCGTGCCCCTCACGAGTATCTGGAGCCGACATCGCCACAACCGATGTTACCGTGCCTATTTTATCCAATGCCTGCTTATAACGAATTGCAGAGGCTTTAGAATCACAAGCTAGCTGACCTTTTAAACCTTGCTGTTTAAAGTTCTGGAAGTGGTCGGCAATGTCGTATGCGATTAATTCAATACGACCTTCGGTTTGGTATATCTGACCTTTTTGAGAAAACTTCTTCTTTAGGTCTGTCTTTTGCTTATCACTTAGTTTGCTAGTGCTGCGCTCAAACCAAGCGTCAATGGCTTTGTCATTAACGTTCAGCTCTGGAATACGCTCTTCATACAAAAGAGGGGTCACGGTTTTATCCTCAACCGCTTGCTGCATGGTGTAGCTGTGGATGATCTTACCGAATTTATTTTCGGTTTTATCGTCCTTTAACAGTGGCGTACCCGTAAAAGCAATATAGGCAGCTTTAGGCAGCGTCTGCTGCATACGGATATTATTTTCACCGTTTTGACTTCGGTGGCCTTCATCCACAAGTACAATAATGTTTGGGCTATCGTTGTAGCATTCTTTGTATTTAATCGCTGAGCCAAACTTATTAATGATCGAGAAGATAACTCGCTCATTTCCTTTACCAATTTGTTCCGCTAAACGCTTGCCAGTCGTTGCCATTGCATCTTTTTTATCTCGGTCAGTTAATACACCACCAGATGCGAAGGTTCTGCTTAGTTGATCTTCTAAGTCCACACGGTCTGTCACTATGATCACTCGGCATTGTGCAAGCTCTTCAAGCCAAATAAGTGCTTTGGATAAAAACACCATAGTAAATGACTTACCGCTACCCGTGGTGTGCCAAATAACACCACCTTCACGAGCACCTGAATCATCAAACGTATTAATGCGTTCAATAAGTGCTTTTATGCCAAATACCTGTTGGTATCGAGCGACAATCTTGCCTGCTTTTTTATCAAATAAGGTAAACAGGCGAGTCATATCAAGCAAGCGCTCTGGGCGGAGTAAGCTGATAATAAGCCTATCTTGATCGGTAACGGTTAGGTCACCTGCTGCAACCAAAGATAGGTAGTCATCTTTCGCTTTAGCAGGACGATGATTAAATAGTCCATCTATTTGTTCATCGCTCAGTTTATGATTTTTTAACCTGACAAATTCCGCTTCAGGTATTTGCTCCTCTTTCCACTTCGCCCAGAACTTTTCAGGAGTGCCGCAGGTAGCGTACAGACCTTCATGCCCATTAACTGCTAGTAGCAATTGGCTATAAGCATACAAGTGAGGTATTTCAGTCTGACCTTGATTGCGAATGTGCTGCGAAATCGCTTCAGCGTTAGTCGATTTACCTTCTTTGTTTGAATCTGGGCGTTTCGCTTCAATCACTACTAATGGCAAGCCATTCACAAAGCACACAATATCTGGAATGCGATTACCAGTGCCTTCGGCATTTTGCACCACTAACTCTTCAGTAAAATGGAATTGGTTATTATCAAGATTGTGCCAATCAATAAGCTTAATGGTGGGGGAGGCTTTTTTTCCGTCTATAAATTCGGTAACGCTAACGCCATACATTAATGCATTATAAATTTTCTCATTAGCCGCTTTTAACCCTAAGTTCATAGCAGGGTTTAGCTCATGCATCACCTTATCAATAGCCGCTTCTGATAATGAATGTTGCTTACCTGCAAACGAAAACGTCTGTTTCGCTAAGAAGGCACGCATTACAGGGAGTAAAATCACTTGATGAGTGCTTTTCTTTTCTCTTGCTAAGGTATTGCCACGCAGCGCTTCGCATTCACCTGGTGGAATAAAGGTGTAACCTAGATTCGTTAACAGCGTAAGAGCTGGCAATTTAGCGCTGAATTCTTCTTGGAAGTTTAAGTGGTTATTCACATTACTCTCCCTGTAACAATTTAAAAGTTTTTTGATGTATAAAGCTTTTACAAGAACGGTAAATTGTCAGTAAATTAATCCCAAAGAAACTACCCAACATATTGAGCACAAATACGATCAGTATCGCTGATGTAGTTATGCTTAATTTTTGATACTCAGGAGAAATGTATTGGGGTAATAACTCCTTTGGCAAAGCTAATAACGCTACCCAAAGTACCACCCCTGCAAGAGAGAGGGATAATAGTATTGAAGGTATAAATGAAACTACATTTGCTATTTTTCCATGTCTCAACTTCGTTGCTTCAAGTTTAGAATCTTTCCCGTCAATGTCGCTTTGAAGCTTAGATATTTCTAGCTCTTTTTCTTCAATGTGTTTCTTCTTTATAGCCTCAACAATGTCAAAAACATCTTCATCTGAAAAATTCTCGCCCACATCGACAGAGACATCGTGAACCATACCAAGTAGATCTGAATCCCATCTCACTTGAATTAGGTCTTCCTCGGTAATTTTTTTACTTTTCTCTAGTTGCTCAAGTTTGGCTATAAAACTTTTCCAGAATTTATCATTGGTATAAAGCAAACCGTAAGCAGATGAGATGATTTGTTCCATTGGAAGATTGCCAAATAGCTCTGGCTTCTTCAGCCAGAACATTGCTGTCATCCATTGTTCAGAAACAATTAAAGGAATGGTCTTTTTGGGTATTTCTTCTTCAAAAAATTTATTAGCTGTTGTAACTAGTCCTGTATTTGGAGTTACAAAAACTGAGAATGACTGATCCAGATCAGAAATCAGTTTCCCCTCACGCATATTGTAAATGCGTGAAATACATACGGTATCATGCTCTAAATTTTTCGATTCTTTGAAATTTGTCGATATAGCTTTTTCAAGTGCTATCTCATCACACTGGAATTGTCGCTTAGCTTTAAAACCGTACTTTACAGCTATCTCCATATTTTCTAACGAAGATTTGAGTAGCTTTATTTCTGTGTCTAATCTAGCTGAGTCATATCCCAAGTGGCGCAGAAGCTCTAATGTTTTGGTATTGAATCGCTTGTAGTTTTTTCGAGCAAGATCATCTTTCCAAGCTGAAAGCAACTGCTCCGTTTCATCTAAAGTTTTATCAAATACACAAAGGTTAATACCAACATTTTTAAGCAGAGTAACAAATTCTTTTAAAGAGTTTTGCTTTTGCAATCCGCTAAAGCCTAAAAGACCCACGACAATTGGAGTATCAAGGTATACTGTTAAACTTTGATAATTACTTTTAGTCCCTATCTTGTCTGCAAAACATAAGTAGTTTGCCAGTAACATGCCTTTCACGATTCGTGAAAAATGATCTAATGAAGACGTTTTGTTTTTATGAATATGACTTATGAAAGATGCGGTAACATGGTCCGTGTTCTTTAGCTTTTCTTTAAGTTCATTTTTTTCGAAAGCTTTCGCATCTGAAACGCTAGCTATGTTTTTATAAATGAACTGTTCAATTAAAATATCGCACTCGTTTGGCGATAACTCTTTATCAAATTTGTTTTTTGCGAATTCAATGAAATCTTTTCGCAGTAATTCTAACGATACCGCTATATCTTCTTTCTTTTCGTGATAACCATTCTTCCACTGGTTAACCTTCTCAATATTTGGAATGAAGACATGATTTTCTCGATGAAGTAGTCCTCTTTTTTTAGCTCGCGTTATAAAAACTTTTATCGCTGAGATTGGAGGTTTAAAGCCAAAGGATTTTGCCAGCTCATCTTGAAGAATTTCAGGAATAATCTCTAATTTACCTAGATCAGACAAAGTGACCGCAATAAATGGCAAAAATAAATCTATTTCATCTGAAATTTCATTTGCTTTTAAAGACTCTAATAGCGCTAACTGTACTAAAGGACTACTAATTTCCATTAGGCAACACACTCCTTATTGTTGATTTTTACCCTACGCTTACCTGTTAACAACTGTTGCATTAACGCTTTTTTCTCTTGTTTTAAGTCAGCAAGTTGTAGCTCTAACAGCTCGATTTCCTGATCAGCATTACTAAGAACCGATGCTACTTTTTGTTGTTCAACTAAAGTAGGTGGAATGTTTACTTTGAACAGTTTCAAATAGTCAGTGGTAACACGCTTTTGTCCTGCGGAACCTTGCATGTTCATTTCTCCTCGTACTCGAAACTCTCTTGTTTGAGATATGTAGTAAATGAACTTTGTGCAGTTACCTTCTCTAGCTCGCAGAACGTGAAACTCTGTTGAGCCAAAACCTATACCATTGTGAAGGTTATCAACATAAGCACCTTTGCCGTTTTCAAAACAGGGTGTTATTTTCGCGACAAGGCAATCTTGATTCTCAAAAGACGTAAAGCCTTTTGATACTTCATCATATCGTTTTAGTTCGTGCCTTATAAGTTTGGTATCTTCAGAAACTGCATCCATTGGGACAAATGAAACTAGCCCATCAGCAGGCTTAGCTGACTTCTTCGGATTTACAAAACAAGCTTCCTCCATATGAACTTGCTTCCACTCACCCTGAAATTGTTTACCTGACTCATCAAGTAGGCGTTTTTTGCCAGTGAGCAGTTGTTGCATCAGGGCTTTTTTTTGCTGCTTACTGTTGTCGATTAAGCGCTCGGTGGTGCTGATTGCGTTATCCCAAGTGGATAGGATTTTGGCGATTTTGCGTTGTTCTGGGAGTGGTGGTAAAGGAAATATCATTTCAGATACAACGCCCCAGTCAGCCCTTGGCATTTTTGAACCAGCGGACTTATTTGCTTCTGAGATAAATTGATTCGTTTGAACAAGCTGAAATAAATATGGGTTAATAATCTTCTTTGTTGGTGAAAAAACCCATATCTCTGATGAGCAAACTCCATCAAAATTTGGTTGAGCAAACTTTCTCAAGTATGGCCTCAACTTACCGAAAATTACATCTCCAGCTTTAAATTTGTTTTTGGTACTTCCTAGGTTGGAAGCTGGTACATTGCCAGTTAATTGCCCTGTTTCCTGAACTATGTGCTCTAATTCAATACAAGGAAAGCAATCTGTCGATTTCTTTGGGTCGTATTTACTTTTTGATAATTTAACAACCTCACCAAACGCTTTATGTTCCCATCCATTAGGCACCATAACCCAACTCCTTTAAGTAGCCTTCCATTTCTGTCTCTAGAGTTTGCAGTTCGTTTTTAAGCTGGACACGCTCAGTGCGTACTGCCACTAAATCAATCTCAGCTTCTTCTTCGAAGGTATCAACGTAACGAGGGATGTTTAGATTAAAGTCGTTTTCTTTAATTTCATCAAAGCTGGCAAGGTATGCGTATTTCTCTACGTTTTCACGAGCCTTGTAGGTGTCGATGATCTTTTGAATATTATCGTCAGTTAGCTGGTTTTGATTTTTGCCTGACTTGAAGTCACGACTGGCATCAATAAACAACACATTGTTGTCTGTTTTGTGTTTTTTGAATATCAAAATAGCTGCTGGAATACCTGTACCAAAGAACAACTTTTCTGGCAGGCCAATCACGGTATCTAGCAAGTTTTCTTCAATCAGTTGTTGGCGGATTTTGCCTTCGCTTGATGCTCTAAATAACACACCATGCGGCACTACCACACCCATTCTTCCGCTTTCCGGTTTTAGCGTTTCAATCATGTGGCTGATGAATGCATAGTCACCTTTGGTTTTCGGTGGAATGCCACGTCTAAAACGCCCATATGGGTCGTTGCTGGCATCATCATGGCCCCACTTATCTAATGAAAATGGCGGATTTGCCGTTACTACATCAAAGTGCAGTAAGCCGTTTCCGTCTTTCTCTTTTAGTAGTGGGTTACGAATGGTGTCGCCCCATTCAATGCGGTGGTTATCTTCACCGTGTAGGAACATGTTCATTTTGGCGAGCGCCCAAGTTGAGCCAATCGCTTCTTGTCCAAACAATGCGTATTTTTTGGAGCCAGAGTTTTTACGCACCATCGCGCCACATTTTAATAGCAGCGAACCACTGCCTGTACATGGGTCGCATATTTGGTCGCCTTCGATTGGCTCTAAAACCGTTGCTAGAAGGGTTGAGACCTCTGGCGGGGTATAGTATTCGCCAGCGGTAGCGCCACTGCCAGCAGCAAAATGCTTGATAAGGTATTCGTAGGCATTACCGATGATATCTAAGCTACCCACACGCTCTGTGCTTAGGTTTAAAATATCTTTACCAAAGTCTTCTAGTAAGTGACGAAGTAAGTCGTTCTTTTGCTTTTCTTGGCCTAATCGGTCAGTATTAAAGCTGATGTCTTGGAAGACGTTTTTAAGCTTGCTGCCGTTAGCTTCTTCAATAGCGTGTAAGGCTTTATCGATGCGCTCACCGTTACCTGCTTCATAACGCTTTTCGTATAAATCCCAAAAACTTGCGCCTTCTGGCAATACAAAACGCTGCTTCGACATCATGGCATGAATAAGCTCTGGATTATCACCATATTGCGCAACTAATTTGTTGTATTCGTCTTTATAAACATCAGAGATGTACTTTAAAAACAGCATGGTGAGGATGAAGTCTTTGTAAGTATCGGCACTGATCACACCACGGAAGGTGTCACAAGCGGCCCATACAGCTTTGTTGATATCGTCCTGATTGATTTGAACATTGTTTTTCATGTGTATCTATTCCCAAATTTTATTTAATTTTTCTTCGGCTATTCAGTAATCAAATGCCTAGCTCTTGCAATGCAATGGCTTCTAATTGTTGTTGCCGATTTTGTATTAACTTTTTCAGTGTCTTTTGCTCTTTTACGCCACATTGATGTAGTGCAGTGAGCCGGTTTTGCTTTTCAATCTCTAGTAGCTTAATTGGTACGCTTTCTAAAACCTGTCTTCGAATACTCAAATACATAGAACCTTCAGCGGTTGTTTTAAAATAGCGCTGTGCAGCTTGTTGATTTAATTGCCAACACAGAAAGTTAGGTGAAATTAAAGCACGATATTCAGGCTTCAATCGCACTAGAAAAAAGTGAGGCGAGCAGACCGTTTGCTCTTTTATATTTTCAACTAGAACACAGTGGTGTTTTGCACCTTTTGCTACAAATAGCACATCTCCGTTTTGTAACCAGTCGGGTTGCTTTTTAGTTTTTAAGTGAGTTTTAACAATACTATCGTGGTTAATTTCGCCCGTTATTTCAGTATCCCTAACCTGGATGACATTGACTGTCCCATCCGTGTATTGCTTGATTGAGCCTCTGAATGGATGCCCCAAGCGAATATCAGCGAGTTCATGGAGTAGTAAGCTCTGTGCAACGTGCTTTGTTTGCGCTTTCATAAGGTCTCAGTTTTACCTTTACCAACACTTTTTCATCTTCTAAAAGCTTTCAAAAACGCGCGGCTTGATTGCTCTAAGTTGCGCAACTTTTTGTCTCTGATGGAAGCTTCATTCGTCTTGCAATGGTGGATTATCTTAAAGCATACGTCAATTTATTTTTGCAGTAACGGCATACTGCAATTTTGCATTTGACTAATGCAAAATTTGCCGCTATATTTTTTTGCAGTATTTAAATGGAGCAGTTTATTTGAGTGTAATCTACCCTAATATTGTTAATCGAACCGTTAATCTAGGTAGTCTGCCTTACATTTCTGATGTTAATGAGCAAGGTTATCGCGAAGTTATGTTTCACGAGGACCGTTTTATTGAGCGTTTTCCAAGAGTGTTATCACTTAATAGGCTACAGGATGCTCTTGAAATAAATTTGTTCCTTGAGCACAGGTATAAAGGTTTATTCATGCCCCCTAAGCGAGGCGGAAACAAGAATCCACTTGGTGGTGTGTCACTTGCAACCGTGCAGTCGTTAGCGAATTCTATGAGTTTATTCTTGCAATGGGTTGAGAAGAATAATGTGGACTGGCAAGAGGTTTATGCTGTGAGTGACAGCGATAAAGCAAAATACTGGTTGCCTGTTTATCGGTATCGCAAGCATCTTATAGAACAAGTGATTTCAAAGGGTATTGAGCGAGATACTGCAAACCTGTACATCAACCATGTGAGGCAGTTTTACGAGTGGGCAAGAAAGCAAAATAGAATTGATAAAGTGCCATTCAAATACAAAACCAAGATTATTAAGAAAAAGCGTAAGGACGGCGGTTTAGACTTGCTATTTACCGATTACGGTAGCGATGAAAAAGGGTTTACCATTACCACCACTGACTTACTGATCCCTAAAAAGTACAAGCAAAAGAAACCAGGTGATGCGGGTTTATCGCCTTATAGCCAAGAGGAACTTAAGCTGCTCTATGCTAGCAGAGAGCTCGCAAAGCAAGGTGCTAAATTGCGAGTGGATTTAGCAGTGCAATGTGGCTTACGTGCAGAAGAAATAGCGACTTTTAGCGCTAGTCATGTTGTTGATCCTGCCTTGGGTAATAAAGCAATTTATTACTTAACCATAATCGGCAAGTACGATAAGGAGCGCACGATAATGGTGTCAAAAGGCTTGATGACATCACTTTGGCGTTATCGTAATGGCAAAGAGCATCAAGATAGATTAGCTAAGTGGCAGCTTGAACATGGTAACTGTGATGATGCTCCTCTGTTTCTTAATCGCTCTGGTAATTTCATGTCTCGTAAATCTATCGGCAATGTGATCTCAAAAGTGCGTAAGGAATTAACGCCATTCGGGAAAACACTAAAACGTGATTTTCATGATTTACGTTCAACTTTTGCAACAAACCTTGCTGGTTTCCTAATTCATAAGAATCTGCCCATTGGCTTTGTGCAATACAAGTTAATGCAGTTGATGGGCCATGCGGATTTTTCAACGACTCAGAAGTACATCAATTTCGCTCGATCACTGACATTCGATAAGCAAATGGCGAGTTGGGTAGATAAGTTATTTGGAGAACTTGTTGAGCCTTTACAAGAGGCGGCATTTAATCCTGGTTTTTCAGGAGAAGTAAATGCTTAATGGTGTTCTAACCTTTTCTCGCTTAGAAACTCAGTTGAGTGAAAATGTGACTGCTGAAAGCAGTAAGCGCGTAAAATTACATATCCAATTTTTTAAACGGATACTGATGCGATATGAAGTTTTACACGGTCATTGTCATAGGCTGGTTAAGGACATTAACTCGTTAATCGATAGGGATTATTGGCTCAAGTTAGAGGTAAAATCAGCTTATCTTGAGCCTAAAGATGACGTCCTATTCAGACGTTGCTTATTTCATTTTGCCAGTACGATAAGTGAAGTAAAATCCAGACCCAGTAGCGTATTTGTTTTTGATACTAACATTGATCTATTAAATTGGTATCGAAAAAATTTCGAGTTAGGAAGTGACTTACATGAGGCTTTAACTAACTGGAACTTGGAGTCTGGTTTAGCTGGTAGTACAACTAGGTTCTATGCACAGAAAGCGCTGATGTGCTTACATCTCTTGTTTGATAAAGCACCGAAACTAGCTGATTTAATATCAAAGCATGGTTTAAGTTGGTTTAGATCGAGTCAGCACTTTAAAAATGTCTTTCATGAACACCAAATAGAAGATCGGAACAAAGTTCTTCAATCAGCTTTACTTTCAGTGCTTAGAGTAAATTACCCAAAGCGCTTTTCAACAGTCAAAATTGCAATCAATAGAAAGTCTATTGACGTAACTGATTTGGCACAGTCAGAACCGGTTTTAATCAAACAACTTCAGGCCGTTGCAGATTCTGAAAAGTTTAAGGGAGACTTAGAGCATAGCATTGAGGCTATGACCAGGCGGTTTTTAGCTATTGTTACTAGTATCCGCCGGTTTTCTGAGGAAAAACCTGATGCATTCAAAGAGCATGGACTCGATAACTTTAAGGCAAATAATTTTTCGCTATTGAAAGAAGCTAAAGCTGCCTTAAGGAAAGACCAGTTTTCAGAGCTTTTACTGGTGGTAGAGCAACATTTAGGCGAGAAAATACACCGTCATGACTATATCGCTCATTTATTGCCGTTTTATTTTAAACGATACGAAAGTTTCCGATGCATCGACTATAGTGAGGTTGCTTTAACTTGTCCTAGCTTGATGCTCGAAATTGAGCAGTTGCACCGATCAGAAATAGCGTTATTGCCTGAAAAAAATTATAACATCGAAACTCTTCATTCTAGATTTTCTAAACTCAAGCGCCTAATAGTTAATTATCTGATTCCAAATTATAAAAAAGAAGTTTTAGAGCATGGGTTTCTATGTTTAGGCATGAACCAGAGTTCTATCCAAAAAGCTATATTTGAGCAACTACAAGGTGCAGTTAAAAGTAAATCTATAAGTATTCGTAGTGGTGCATCATATACGGAAACAATGCGATGGCTTATGACTATTACAGGCCAAGAGACGATAGAAGCTTTTAAAATATCTTACAAAAGGCATCAGCGTCACGCTAGGAGGTTAAGAATTGAAGACTTATACAGCGACAGTGAGTTGAAAGAACTCATATTCTTTATTGAGAAAGGGATTAATGAGGTTCAGAACTCCAAGCAGTTACTGGCCTTATACTTCGCTCGAATTCAAATTAAAAGCTGTTGGAACACATCGCCAATGGTTGATATTGAATTGAGTGATATTACCGATGTAACCCTACCGACTGCACAAAAAAGTATAACTTTACTGCTGCAAAAGCCAAGAAAAGGGTATGACATTGATACTTACTCTTTGGATGGACGAGCTGTAAACAGCGTAATGCGTGATATTTTATTTGTTAGAGATACTATTACTAAAGATTACCGAAACCTCGCAGCTCCTGCTGTGCAACCGTTCTTATTCATTGCCAAAGAAAAAACAAATGTAAGCCGAATCAAAAGTGGAACCATTGTTTCATACATCAAAGCGTTATTGAAAAGGTTAGGCTGCCGTGTTGCATATAACTCTATGCGGATTCGAAAAAGTGGTGCTAACCATATTTATCGCGATGTGGCTAAGCAAATGCGAGCTTATGAGGCAGTGAATTTGCATACGTTCGATACTTTCATCAAACATTATCAGCGAATTAGTGAGCAAAAGTCTCAAGAAACGTTACACACAGCAGTTGATGTGATGCAACGTTACTTTACTGGCAGAGAAATAGATTCTGAGATCCGAGTGCTAATGGTAGATGATGGTAGCACACAAAAAACACCTTCTGGACAGTGCTCATCGCGTGGTAATGATGAAGAAGCAAAGCAATATAATAAAACGCACCGACATCTTCAGCAGTCAAAAAGCAACGCATGGTGTAGCGACTTTCTAGCTTGCATTTGGTGCAAACACTTTAGAACAGTTGCTGATCCTGAGCATGTATGGCAGCTATTAAGTTATAAAAAATATGTGCTTTCGGAGATGTCCGCCAGTATTTCCGATATTGATAACAACGAATTTCAGCAAGAAGCAATAAACGCATTACAACAAAGAGTTGACGACATTCTAGTTCAAGTAGCTAAAAGAAGTCAGAGTGCACTAAATAAAGGTGAGGAGCTACTGATGAATAAAGGCATGCACCCGTTTTGGGAGTTTGCAATTACATCAGCTAACAGCTTGAGGGGGATAAATGTCTGACACTTTCACTGCTATAAATCATTGTTTGAAAGTTGACGGTCTCATCCACTTACTCCCTTATGATGAGAAGCGGGTAGAATTACTTTCTTCAATATTGCTATGGAGTTTTATACGCCTAAATAAGGAACAAAAAACACTTTTTGGTGACGACTCTTGGCTTTCTGAAGGTAATAAATTGTCGGTTACTTTTAATGGCGTCGGGGCAGAATTTCAATATCAACTGAAAGCTTTAACACTTGGTATGTATACTCAAGGATCAGGGCAAGGAATGGACCCCCTTAGCTGGGAGACTATTCGAAGAAATATCAGTAATTTGAAACGACTTGCTAAATGGCTTGAGGGATATGGTATTAAGAGTTTTTCTGTATTGGGCTCCCTACCAGAGCTTCGTTTACGCAACATAATTATTGAGCTCGTACGAGTCTCTAACTTGCAGAAGCACCCTTCGTTTGCTCAATCATTGCTAACAGCTCTTTACTGGTTGAAACGATATTCTGTGGTTAAAAATGAGCTGTTTTTTGACTTAACCAATGAATATCTTATGCCATATACGTTGCTTAAAAAACAGCGCAGAAACAAGCATTCTATCATCCCAATACAAGTCATGAAGCAAGCGCTAAAACTATGTGAAGTGCATCTTAATGCCGCTGAGCAAATTATAGATGATTGGTACTTGCTTCAGACCCAACTCAATAACTCTATTTCTACGTTACCAAAAACAGATTTTAAAAAATCTACTCATATAGATGGTCTGAGTAATTATGAATCATCGTGGCTAAACGAAAATCACGAAGCAATAAAAAATCTTCGTAAATATACGTTTGTTCTAGTAATTAGTTATACAGGAATGCGTTATAACGAAGCTTTGGCACTTAACGATGATGCAGCTATTGAGCGTAATGGCAAATATTTCTTAAAGTCCTTTTTATCTAAAACTACTGATGAAATACAATGTTTAGAGTGGATAACCAATGAAGTTACCTACCGCGCTGTAAATCTACTCTCAAAGGTTTGCTCTATCTATCGCCAAAGAGCAGAATTACTTCTTAGGCATCATAGCGATGTGTTACCAACGAAAAGAGCTATTAACCTAGAGTTTGGACTCAAGTCTAAAACTCTATTTGGAACAATACCACACAAAAAAGCGTGTGAATTTTCTTTAAATACTAAATCTGGGAAAAGCTCATTCAATAATTTTAATAAGCTTTTTAGTATACGCCTTAGTCAACAAGATGTTTCAGAGCTGGATCGTATGGACTGTAATTATCAATCAGTTGGCTCAAACCATAGAAATTTCAAAAAGCCTTATGCAGTGGGTGACTTGTTTAATTTCACCGCTCACCAATTTAGACATACATTCGCTTGGTTTATCGTTGCTAATCGCCTCGGAGATCTAGATGACATTAAATATCAATATAAACACCTCGAAAATATGATGACGTTGGTTTACAGCCAGCGAGGTTATGAGTCTATGGAGGAATTGATTGGACTAACTGATAGTTTCTCAGAATTTATGATTTCACAAGCGATGGAAGATATGGTTATCGCAGCCAATGATGGCAGATTAGCAGGAAAAGGAGGCCAAAATTTTATAGCCAAGTTGTCAGAAATTCTTGCAGATGACCTAACCACTGGGAACGCGCCACACTTTAAAAATATGGAAGAGTTGATCACATTCGCTGCCAAGCATACCAATAATTTCAGGGGTGTATCACATGGGTATTGCACTAAGGGTGGGGAGTGCAAGGTTCGCAATGCCGCAGATCCGAGTCACTGTGTAAATTGTGATAGCTACATAGCAACACCTAGACACTTGCCGCATTGGCTGGTTGTTAAAAAACGATGTGAATCGCAACTAGCTACATTTGAGAAGTTTCCGGCAGAAATAAAGCAAAGGTTTAACGCTTTTAGTACAGCATTAAATGACAACCTTGAAGCTGCCAATATCATCATTGACCAGTTAAAGATAAAAGTGAAGGAAGCCTAATATGAGTAAATCAGTTGAGATCTCAATGGCTGACAAAATTGATAAGGCCTTGTCAGAAATGACAGCCAATAACGAAAAAATTAATGTTAGCCAAGTAGCGAAAAGATTAGGTGTTTCAAACTCTGCAATCTACAAGTTTAACCCTGAGAAAATCCCAGATATTAAGACTGCGCAAAAGCGTCAGAAACATAAAGCTGAGTCGATTACGTTAGGCACAGAAAATGAAAAGCTTAAGAAAGAAATTAAGTCATTGAAAATTTTAAACAGTCAACACAAAGCATTAGCTGATGAGTACAAAGTTAAGAATGAGTCGTTGTGGGAACATATTCAGCAAATTTATAACATGTACAATGAAGTGTTAGCTGAGCGAAATAATTTTGCAGAAAGGCTTAAGCACCTAGGCTAAAATTGAATAATATTAAAAGCCAAACAAAGATATTCAGTAAAAAGCATATTTTACTTTACAGTATTATCTACTAGGATTTTATTAGCTTTAGCGGTGCGTATGTACTTCTTGAGGCTTTTTTTGAAAGTAAGCTAATACTTTTTTAAATTTAAAATTAGGATCAGGGAAGATGAAGATAACAAAAGTAACTATAAATAATTTTAGGTCAATCGAAAGTGCAGTTTTCGACTTTAACGATTTCAATGTCTTTGTAGGCCAAAACAATGCCGGTAAGACAAATCTTTTTGAGGCTGTAGAGTGGTTCTTCAAAGGTTTACCAAAGGGTAAGTCTCTAATCGATTTATATCCCAACAGAAATACCTCTAAAGAAATTTCAGTTGAAATTGAGTTTGAAGGGGCTCAGCATGGTGCTGAGAATATGCGAAATGAGACCAACAAAACGAAAATTTTAAACGTTTTAGATGGTAGTAATACGCTTTCTGTAAAACGAACGAGCGGTGAGCCTAGTAAAAGAACGCTGACTATCAGGGGCGTGGAGCTAGCCAAAAACCCCGCAGGTTTTGATAAAGCTCTTAACGATTTCTTACCTAAGTTTGAATATATTCACACTAAACAATATTTTGATGAAGTAGCAAAGTATTCATCTAAAACTCCTGTAGGGATAATGCTTTCATCTGTTCTTGAAGAAATTCTTCAAGATGACCCCCAGTATCGAGCCTTTAGAAGCAAGTTTGACGAGCTATTCGATAATGAGGATTCAGCCGTGAAAGTAGAGTTTGACAAGCTCGGAAATAGTGTCAAAACGCACCTTGAAAAACAATTCGCAGAATGTACTAAAGTTAGTTTTGAGGTAACTAGCCCTGAATTTGACGATTTACTGAAAAACTTTCAAACTAGGGTCGATGATGGTGTTGAAACTTACGCCTCAGAAAAAGGCGACGGTATGCAACGAGCTTTGATGCTAGCAATAATTCAGGCTTATGCAGAGTATAGAAAAAATCGCGATGATGCAGGAAAGTCATTTCTTTTCTTTATAGATGAAGCTGAATTACACCTTCATCCAACAGCGCAGAGAAAGTTGAAAAATGTATTACTGGAGCTTTGTGAGGACCTAGACCAAGTTTTTATAAATACTCACTCCTCAGTATTTGTAGCAGACGAACATCCATCCCAAAAAATATTCAAAGTAGAAAAAGAAGACAGTATTACTAACTTTAAATCAGTAGACACTTTTGACAAACCATACGTAGTTTTTGAATTACTAGGGGGTAGCCCAGCAGATTTACTGTTGCCTCGTAACTTCGTCATTGTTGAAGGTCCCAGTGAAGTCGAATTTTTAACTAGAGTTATTCGTCGCTTCTACTCGGATAAGCCAACTATTCAAATTATTTCCGCTGAAGGTGATACTCACCAAGCAAAACGCTCAATTAATGCGATTAAGAAAGCTTTCAAACCTTTAGAGAAATCGATCTTTGAAGAGAAAATGGTAATACTATGTGATGCCCCAACAGACAAAGCAAAGGCAGGATTTGACGATTTTATAAAAAGTTTCAAAGCCTTTAACGATAGAGGTCAAATACAGGTTTTAGAGTATGGCTCTCTTGAGGAGTGCTATCCAGCTTATGAAGACTGGAAGCGCTCGGAACAGCAAGTATCAGAAATGAATGGCAAGAAAAAAACGAAGCTTGCAAAGCGTGTAGGTGATGAGATTACAAAAGAGCAATTCGAAACAGAAATGCCGATAATATTTAAAACTCTCTTAAGTGCCTGGGAACTGTCGTACTAAATGATCGGTTATAAAATCTGGTGGGGCCAATGGCACACCAGATTTATATGTCGAAAAACAGTTTTAAGCTTCTTCTTGATTGTCCATTTCATCAATATACTCAAAAGCAAATTCTAGATATAAAATAATATTTAAAAATTCAACCTCTCCAAATAGGTAACAATATTTTATACCTCCTACTTATTCGATTGCCTTTTCAGAAAATATTTCGATAAAACTGTTACCACTCAAAAAGTCTTTAAATGTACGGTGGTAACGATTTTCCATTTTTCGTAAGCGACATTAATTTTACCCCTTATGAATTGTCCCTATTAATGGCACAGCTAAATGTGTCGGATATAGAAGACAAGCCAGTTATAACGCTTCATGAACCTGCCGTGGGTTCAGGTGGTATGGTGATAGCATACGCGCAAGCGTTACGCGAACGAGGTATTAACTATCAACAGCGCCTTTGGGTGCAGGCGATTGACCTTGATCCTGTAGCTGCAATGATGGCTTATGTTCAGTTTACGCTTTTGCATATTCCAGCTGAAATATGTATCGGTAACACCCTCACGATGAATATTACTAAGGTGTTCAGAACGCCTGCGTATTACATGGGTGCGTGGGAGCAAAAACTTAAATTGCATTACGCGATAAAAGAATGTGCTGATTTGCTGGCTCCGGACGAAAATGAAAAGCCTACGGCCATGCCGGTAGAGCAATTTGATTTGTTAGGAGAAACCGCATAGTAATAAACAAGCTTCCTTCGGGAAGCTTTTTTTATGGTGCGCCGGGCATGGCGCGTAGCGCCCTGATGGGAGCTGTTTCTGTACAGGTGGTGCTGGCAGAATGACTTGGAGGTGTGAGTCCTCTGTGAGCCCGGTAAGGGGAATCACTAGCTGAACCGCAAGGGTGTCCATCGCGAGGTGGAATCTGAAGGAAGCGGAAAGCAAAACACTGGCCTGACGAACAGAAACTGCATACGAGGCGGCCATAGTGGGTGAGGTAGCCATTACTGCTAAAGCCCAATACTTACACGGAAACTATGGACGTAGATGCGGCAGGCATAAGTGTGAAGGTCACGCGTATTACCCCGGGAGGTCTGTGACTCTGCCTAAGGCTACTGATGCTGTGAAGTATCAGGATGGAGGCACAGAAGTCAGCCGATGCCGTAGTAGGTTGGTCACCGCCAACCGAAGGGCTGAACATAGGTTATGGTTTGGATCCTGCTGATTCGATGATGTTACTTACCACAGCAAGAGCAAATGTTCACCTGAGCCAAAACGTGGAGCCAGTAGCTTGCGCGGGACGCTCAGGTTGTGCCGTACGTCAGGGCATCAGCGGGAAACACTCTGAACGGGGCTGACATGGACTTAATGTCAGCGATACTTGAACGGTCAAATATGCTGCAAGCCTACCATCGAGTGCGCCGGAATAAAGGCGCGCCCGGGGTAGATGGTGTGACCACAGACGAGCTGAAAGGTTATCTGCAACAACACTGGCAGCCTATTAAACAACAACTGCTGGATGGAAGCTATCAACCTCAACCGGTGCGCAAGGTAGAGATACCTAAGCCCGGCGGCGGCACAAGGATGCTGGGCATTCCCTGTGTGATAGACCGGCTTATCCAGCAGGCAATGCACCAGGTGTTGAGCGAGAAGTTCGAGCCGATGTTCTCACCGCATAGCTACGGCTTCAGGCCGGGCAAAAGCGCCGTGCAAGCGGTGCATCAAGCCCGGGATTATATGGAGTCGGGTAAACGCTGGGTGGTCGACATTGATATGGCGAAGTTCTTTGACCGGGTGAACCACGATATTTTAATGTCGCGCATCGCCCGGATTATCAAGGACAAAGCCGTGCTCAAACTGATACGCCAGTACCTGCAAGCGGGCATCATGGACAACGGAGTCGTGATAGCACGAACGGAAGGTACACCGCAGGGTGGGCCGCTCTCGCCGTTGCTATCGAATATCCTGCTCCATGAGCTGGACATGGAGCTGACCCGGCGAGGTCATAGCTTCTGCCGCTACGCGGATGACTGCAACATCTATGTGAGCAGTGAGCGCGCAGCGCACAGAGTGCTGGCCTCAACAACGAAGTTCCTTGAACAGCGCCTGAAGCTTCAAGTCAATCGAGAAAAGAGTGCTGCCGACAGGCCATGGAAGCGCAGCTTCCTTGGCTATACGGTATGCAGCCGGAAATACAACATCCGGCTGAAAGTGGCTGACAAAAGCGTGAAACGCTTTAAAGGCAACATCAAGGCGCTACTTCGAATGGCCAGAGGTTGGAATATCCGTAAAACGATAAACAAACTCACGCCCAAACTGCGTGGCTGGATAAATTACTTTTGTCACGCGACCGCTAAAGGTATCTTTAACGAACTGGATGGTTGGCTTCGCCGCCATCTGCGAAAGATACTGTGGCGACAATGGAAGCGAGGTCTAACCCGTGCACGGATGTTGATGCGCTTCGGTATTACTGAGAAACGAGCAGTACTGAGCACCACCAATGGGCGCGGCCCATGGTGGAACTCGGGTGCTTCGCACATGAATCAGGCCGTACCGAAGAAGTTGTTTGATAAACTGGGCCTGATATCGCTGATGGACAGTTACCATCAGTTCAAATATAACCTATGAACCGCCGTGGTACGGAACCGTACGCCCGGTGGTGTGAGAGGACGGAGGCCTAGAGGCCTCCTCCTACTCGATTCTAGTACATGGTATATTGAAGTTTCTATATCGGCCTCCGGCCACAAACAAAACAGGCGCTTTCGAGCTGCCTTCAACACGTAAAGAGGTAAAGATAATGACTGTAGATCAAATTCGTTCAATAGGCTGGCTTAACTGTGCAGACGGAAGTGTTAACCTTACGCCCTGTCTAAATGGAAACTCCATGCATTGCGTTGTAAACGTCCCGCGTGATGCATTTGAAAAGGTGCGCCACGACGATGTACTTATGAAACTCTTAGCTGTGCAAGTATTTAATCAACAGCAACCTACCAATCCTGTGAAGGCTTTGGCTGAAAAGTTTGCTGAAGAAAATGGCTTGGATACAAGCGCGGTAGAGTGTGCAATGTTGGGGACATTAGCACGTATTGATGCAGCATTGGCTAAAGGTGAAACATTGTCGCCAGAATTGATTGAGGCCGCACTTCGTCACTGGTTTAAGTCGCAAGAAAAGTATTACAGCGATCTTCTTAATAATAAAGATGGTGCTTTGGATACGTTGCGAAACAATGTGATAGCGCAGTTGACAGATGTGGGGGATCAGTAATGCTTATTACCAGTCATCAGTTTGATAATCTACTTGGTTTTTATACGCATTGCGTTTGTGTCTACCACGACAAAGTTAAAAGTGATTTCGCGTTTTGGGCTAACCAGCTGGACGATATTAACGTTCCCTGGTCTGTTCAAAATACGGTCGCGGTGCTTGCAGAGTGTAAAGACAATCAGCGGTTTTATTTCCGGACGTTGCTAAAACAAAAGGGGATAACCGTTCAATAAGATAAAGGTCCTTCGGGACCTTTTTTTATCGAGCATAGATAAGAATATCTATGATGGCCACAACCTATATAGTCAAAAACGACTATGCTGCAGCGGGATAATTTTGCTACGCTGATACTGTTCTAGTAGGCCATCGGCCACAAAGAAAACAGGCGCTTTCGAGCTGCCTTCAACACGTAAAGAGGAAACATATGCAAATAGAAATGTTTGATAGTGCTGTTCCAACTCCTGTTAGGGCTATTCCTGAATTTAAGGTCTATCCCTGGGAAAAGGTTCTGCGTGATAAACAATACACAAAGCAACAACACGATCTTGTTCATGACTTTATGCCAGGTGCAAAAATCACTACGTATAGGTCTGGTGCAAGTTCTAAATCTGATATTTTGGGATACATTCAAGCTGGCTCGGCAATTGGTATATGCGTGATGGATGCGTCTGCACCGGTTCGTTCTCTAGTTGCTGAATATGTTTCTCAAGGGGGGGAAGTATTTGTTGATAGCGGGGCATTCCGGACATTCATGGCCGGTCTGCGAAAGCCAGATACAAAGCCAATTGATTTTGACGAAGTGTTTGAGAGATACCATGACATTATCGAAAAATGCGCTAACCCTTCCGGCTTGATTGTTGTTGCTCCTGATGTGGTTGGTGATCAAGATGAAAGCTTTCGTTTATTGGCTGACTATAAGCGCGAAATAGAGCTTATTACTCGCCGTAATGTGAAGGTGATGGTTCCAATGCAAAAAGGTCGTTTGTCTATCGCTGAACATTATGCGCGGTGTAAAGCAATGCTGAATATGGATTTTGTTGTTGGCCTTCCTTCCAACGCTGAAGCGCTAAGCCGTTCTGAAGTGTTTGATTTCATTTCGACGGTGAAGCCTGCGAATGTTCATTTTCTTGGATGTTCTGAAACAGCATTGGTTCATGAGGCAAAACACCGGTCGCCCAAAACGGAATTTACTTGTGATGCTACGCAACTGCGAAAACATATAGGTAAAGGCCGACTATTAACTGAAATGCAAAGTCAGATTCTGGATGATGTGGTTAGCCATGCAATACATGGTTGTTCACATTCTCGGATTGACGATGTTTCAGTATGGGATGAAACGGAAGTCCTGGGGGATCTTTTAGGGTATATAGGTACGCTAAAAGAAACTGAAGTTAAAGCCTTAGCTCGTTACATGAACATCGATGTCAAAGTTGTCTTGGCTTGCCAAGATAACGAATCCTTATGGGATTGTCTTGATGAAAGTAATGGCGGTTATGCCTTTCAAATGGTGCAGTTATACATTGTTGAACGTTGCCACAAAATATTGAGCCCCAAGGTAAGAACGCATGTTTGTTCTGAATTGGCAAAGCGCGATATTGTGTAAATAAACAAGCTTCCTTCGGGAAGCTTTTTTTATACCTGGTACATGGTATATTGGAGTTTCTAAACCGGCCATCGGCCACAAACAAAACAGGCGCTTTCGAGCTGCCTTCAACACGTAAAGAGGAAACACTATGTCTATTAATCATAGTATGTATGAAGAAACCGTTGAGCGAGCTACCAAGCTCTTCTTGGATGGTTGGATAGTATCTCTGGGTCTGAGTGGTAAAGATTCCGGCGCAGCTAGTATTTGTGTTGTTGAGGGCTTAAAAAGAGCTCACGCAATAAACCCAAATGTTGGTCCTTTGTATGTCGTCACGACCAATACAACGTTGGATAATATGGTTCTTCATGAATACATGATGGATCTACACGAAGACCTGAATACATTCGCATCTGATACCGGCTTGCCAATTATTACCAAGGAACTGAAACCGTCTCTGGCTAATAACCCTATGGTTGAGTATGTGGGGCGAGGCAAGTTGCTTAGAACGCCGCAAACATCGGCTTCAGGCAGAGATTGTGCAAGTTCTTGGAAAATCAAGCCAATGGAACGCTTTCTAAAATCACTTCAACAAAAACATCAAACCACTAAGATTGTTTCTATTTCAGGCGCTAGAGATAGCGAATCAACAGTAAGGGCGATGAACCTGAAGAAAAGAAATGAATCAGCTACAAAGGTTGTGGCTACAGGCCTTGGATGGACGCAAGCCATCATCAAGGATTGGTCACTAAACGATGTTTGGCAGCTTTTCAAGGTTGTTGATGAATGTGAAATTGATAGCTATTCCGACCGTTTTGACGCTATGAGGCGGCATTACAGCGCCGGTAACGGCGGGACCTGTGATCTGTTTGCTGGCATTCAAAACAATAAGGAGTGTGGCGCTCGTTTCGGTTGTGTACTGTGTGCAATGAATCCAACTGACCGTAGTTTAGAGGCGCAACTAGCTGTATCGCCTAAAACATATGGTTTCATGAAGCCCCTTAATGATCTTCGCACCTATATGATCAACACCTTGTTTGACTATAACAAGCGGTCATTACTGGGCAGGGAAATGAAGGACGGTTTTATTAAAGTTGGAATCAACCAGTATTCTATGGAATATCGGATGGATCTCTTGCGATATGTGCTGACAATTCAGCAAGACGCTTTTGACCAGCATGGTTATCACCCCATTGACTTAATTGACTATCGTGAATTACTGGCTATTCAGTACCACTGGTCAAGAGAAGGTGGGGAGCCTGAACCTGGTATGGCGTTGAAAATATGGCATGAAATTGTTGAGGATGGTATGCGTTACCCGATTCCTCACACGGAAAAGATAGAGGCTGCCTTCAGCCCTGTTTATATGTATTTTCCGCTTGAAGATTATATGGATCAGGACAACAGTATTGGGCTTGACGATGAAGGTTTGTACGGTGAGTACAAGCATTTAGCGAGAGTTTATTACCGTGATGGTATAAAACACCAAGTTGTTAAATACGATGAAAGCAGCGCTTTCGAGGTTGTAACAGAAAATAGTAAGGCGATGATGTTTGTAGACTCTTTTTATCCCGATTTGGTTGAAGGGGGTTATTTAGAGAACAAATGCCCTACTGTTATGCTGAAGCACTTACTTGAAAGTGGTGTTGTCCGGATAGCCAAAGGAAGTATTGACCGGTTGAACCGTGATGCAAAACGAGCTCAAGCCTTGTTTTCGCTCAGAACAACAACCGGCATTCCTGTGGACGAAGCAATTCTTCGACTTTCTGTGCCGAAGAAGATCAAAGATAGAGTGGTTGAATTGACAGCCAATACGTCACAAACTGAACTGGACTTCATACTGTAACTAAAACCCCGCATCGTCGGGGTTTTTTTATGTATTTTTGATGGTATATTGAATTTTCTAAACCGGCCATCGGCCACAAACAAAACAGGCGCTTTCGAGCTGCCTTTAACACGTAAAGAGGAAATACCATGAAAGCAGTAATAAAAACTGAAACCAAAACAACACTAAATGAAGCTAATGAACTGTCATCATGTTTAACAGCTAAAGGCATTGAAAACCAAATATTCCCTAGCGAATCTGGATTTATAGTTACCTGGGCGCAAATGGAAAAGGTAATGCCAGCATCTAATCGTAAGCTATTAACCGCTCTTGGCGATTGGTTACAGGATAATTACGATGGGGGCTATGACACAATTTGTTTCGCTCAAGGTGATAACGAGCGAATCACAAGCGAACAAGTCTATCCTGTATGGGAAAGGGTTATAGCGCCATTGCTTGTTGATGCAAGTGATGATGAGTTGCAACAGCATGTGTTTGTTGTCGTTGGTAGGGTTTGTGACTACGAAGATGAATTGAAGTTTGTAATGGCTTCGACTCAAGAAGAAGCTAAAGGTAAGTTCACTGACTACATCAAGGTTAAGCAAGACTGGGACGGTGAGAGTGACATTTATGTCGAGTTCGCTGAACGCCTTGCTGACTTTGGTTTCAACCTTCTCAAATAAATAAGGGCCGCTAAGCGGCCTTTTTTATGGTTCAAAGATGATTTATTAGTCGATGGTCTATATACTGAATGTGATTATTGGCTTTAGGCCACAAACAAAACAGGCGCTTTCGAGCTGCCTTCAATACGTAAAGAGGAAAGTTATGAAAACTGTATTTGAGAAAAACTACGATCTAATGGTAAAGCTTGGAATTATTCTGGAAGATAATTCGGTCCCTTCTTACCGCAAAAGTATCTCTTCTGGTGTGATGGACTTAGTGGTTGAGCGCAATGAGCTTACTGATGGTTTTAACGACCAAAAGTGTATTGGCTTTTCAATTGCACACTACTTTGTTCAATGTGGTGATTTATGCTCAGACCCAATTATGGAAATCCTTTATTACCCTGATACAAACATGGTTGAGGCCTATTCATTTGAAATGAGTCTTCCTCCAATGTACGAGGTAGTATATCCCCTTCCTGGCAAAGTTAATGTGAAAGCCAAAAAGTCGCAAAACTCGTTTTTGCACAGCTGGTTGAACAACTTGGTAGCACAGGGGCATGGTGTTAAATGGGAAGACCGCAGCGCTGCTGCCTAATGTGGTATAGGAGCGCATCATGTTTCAAGCAACTATGGATTTGCCGTTAGGTGATTTTGCAGCATCGAGCATCGAGCCAAAATGTTTACGCAATTCACTGTTTAAAGACGGTCAGTTTGAATCAAAAGTGGGTAAAGCAGATCGTATTTGCCGCCGCCTAATGAGAGTTAGGGTTTATCGAAACCTGAACAAACCGGAGTTCTATTCAATTCTGGCTATGGAAGGTGAAGATAAAGGTAAAGTGATTGGTTATGCTCGCTCGGTATTACTCGAAAATTGCCAGTTAGTAGTCTCTGAGAAGTCTAGGCAACGTGTCTTGAGGGAAAAGCGCAAGAACGTACACGCTTTTTGCCAAGGCATCATCGTAGATGCATCGGAAATGGTGCAGACGTTAGATGGAACTGAATGTGCGATTACATATAATCCGTACAAAATGGGTTCATTCTTTCGTCGTGAGGATGATTCACCGTTTACTGATGGTTGTACTCAGGCGCTATTGCAAGGTAGTGATGTGTATATAACAGAAAGCGCCTCTTGAGGGCGCTTTTTTTATGCGAAAAGCGCTGGTATATTAAAGATTCTGAATCGGCCATCGGCCAGGAACAAACTAGGCGCTTTTGAGCTGCCTTTAACACGTAAAGAGGAAACTATGATTGTTGCACGACCTATTAATGAGCGTGAACCTTGTCTACTGGAAGGAAACAGATATAAAGATTTGTACCTTTATGATTTGGACGGAAACTTAGTGGTTAGACAGAATTCTCCCTATGAAGGGTGGACCTATGACGCACTGGAACACATCAGTGAATCCTTAACGACCGATTATGAAACCCTGCAATTTGGCTGGGATGCATATTTGGGGGATAAAAAGGACGATTGCTGGGTTGGTTCGTCTGAAGTGTAGATTTGGCATAGAAAATAAGCTTCCATTAGGAAGCTTTTTTTATGTCCAAAATTTGATATAGTGAAATGGTTAATCGGCCATCGGCCACAATCAAAACAGGCGCTTACGAGCTGCCTTCAATACGTAAAGAGGAAATATTATGAGCGTTACTATGTTCTATCGTGTATGTGTTACTGATTTCAATGCTGACCTGGCAAAGTGTGGTCATGACTTTGGTGTAGTAAAAGGCCGTCATAAAGACGCTTTTACTGCTGATCGTGAAGCAAAAAAAGCCAGTAAGGGCGCATTAAGTCCTTCCCAAATGGCTTTTGAGCTTACTACTGATGAAAAGTTAGAAGTAGGTGATAAGCCAGTAGAGTTAGTATGGAATGCTTATGTCAAATGTAACCGCCAACGCGAAGTACGAAAGTGTGCAGACATCATTGAAAAAATGAAAACAGGTGAAAGCGCTGAAGAGGCGTGTAAGTACCTGGTCCCACTTGATGAGTACAATCGCGATATGGAATTTGATGAGTGGTG
The DNA here is from genome assembly GCF_028599385.1 of Pseudoalteromonas sp. CST2. Lineage (NCBI taxonomy): Bacteria > Pseudomonadati > Pseudomonadota > Gammaproteobacteria > Alteromonadales > Pseudoalteromonadaceae > Pseudoalteromonas > Pseudoalteromonas sp. CST2. The sequence continues at coordinate 63,712 of NZ_JAQREO010000016.1, read as the reverse complement.
CGATAAGTTCTCTGAACCCGCGCAAAAACTCATTGAAGAAAATGAAAGACGGTTGCAGCAACAAGCGGAAGAGAAAGCGAAACAAGCTAGTGTTGTTTCTAGCTTTGAAAGCGCTGCAAGTGAAATTACCTACTCGTTTCCAGCTGTGAAAGGCATCCAGGCGAGCAAGGAGTTTTACATTGCCCAGGTGCCATTTAAGTACCTGGTTAAGTTCTTCACGTTTGCTGATGAAAGCCTTCCGGCAGAGCTTCGAGCTCAACGAAAGGTCAACGTTAAGCATGCCAATGAAATCGGCCAGTACGTTATAGATAATCGTGATGAATACGTGCTTCCAAGTCTGACGGTAAGTGTTAACGAAGCGATGTGTTTTGACCCGTTAAACGTTGATGGGCTTGCTGATAGGTTAGGTGTACTGCGAATTCCTTTGACTGCGAAGCTTCTTATAAGCGACGGGCAGCACAGAGCTACCGCAGCTCGTTACTTCCTAAGTCAAGATAAGTCGTTAGGTGATGAAACAGTTCCTGTGACATTTTTCTACGATGAAGGGCTTGAGCGGTCGAAGCAAATATTCGCGGATTTGAATGCGAATCTATCTAAGCCAAATGCAGCCATTAGCTCTTTGTATGATTTGCGTAATCCTTTCAATAAATTCGTTCTGGACGCTTTAGAGCGTCATCCAGAAATAAACGATTTAGTTGATAAGGAGCAAACAACAATTGGTGGTAAATCTGAAAAGGTTTGGTCATTGGTGCATTGGAAGAAGTTTGTTGAAAAGCTTCTTAATGTCAAAGAAAAGTCTTTCACTAACATTGATGATGAAAAATTGGATTCAATGAATCAGTTTTTCGACTTGGTGCTAACTGAATTGACTGGAAAAATCCGACTGTGGCAAAAGGTCATTAATAATGAGATCAGTTCTGAAGAATTGAGAAATTATAATGTGGCCGGTCACGCAGTATTTTTGGAGTCAGTAGCGCTTGCCTTATCGGGTATGTGCGAAAGTGACGAAGACACTGTTAAAGCGGCAATTGACAAAATTGCGAGTGTTCCGACAGCCAAAGATGCATCACACTGGAATAACCGTTGTGTTGTAGCTGGGCGAATGGTTAAGACGGTTGATAGCGTCAAGGTGACAGCAGCTTACTTGCGACAAGTAGCTGAGCTTGAGTTATCCGAGAGCATGAAAGAAGCGGTAAGCCGACACGGTTTAGCAGCGTAAAAATAAAGGCGTCCTTCGGGGCGCTTTTTTTTTGCGTGAAATACGGTAGTATCTTAAATGTAACTAGCTTATTAGCTTACAAACAAAACAGGCGCTTTCGAGCTGCCTTCAACACGTAAAGAGGAAAAATATGGAAGCACTTCATTGTGAAGAGCCTATAAGGTTCGTATCTGGAAATGCGTATAGTCTTGATCTTGATTATTTGATTGAAAAAACTGACGGTGTAGACCTACAGGCCTATGATATTTATGTCGTTTTTCTAAGTGGTGGCAAAGATTCGGTCGCGTGTTTGCTTGAGCTCATAGAGCAAGGCATACCCAGGGATAAAATTGAATGTCATCACCATTTAATCGATGGTGAAGGTCCTGAGTTTATGGACTGGCCTTGTACTGAAGAATATTGCAAAGCGCTGTGCAAAGCATTGGGCGTTAAGCTGTATTTTTCATGGAAGGAAGGTGGTTTTCTTCGGGAAATGGAAAGGGACAATGCGCCTACGGCGGCTGTTCTTTTTGAAACTCCGGAAGGTGAAACCAAAAAGGTCGGCGGTGATTCCGATAAGTTAGGAACCCGTAAACAGTTCCCAGCCCTGAGTGCAGACCTTAGAGTGCGTTGGTGTTCAGCATATCTCAAGGTAGACGTGGGGAAAAAGGTAATTAGCCATCAAAAGCGATTTGAAGGAAAGCGCACCTTAGTTTTAACGGGTGAACGCGCTGAAGAATCGCCTAGCAGGGCTCGTTACGCTAGTTTTGAACCACATGCCAGCTCATCGACGAAAGTTGCTCAGAAGGACGCACAGGGCCAAAAACGAATAGGACGCGATGGTAAAGTGATTTTCGATATTAAACGCAACAAAAAGCGTTTCGTGGATCACTATCGAATCATACAAGATTGGGAAGAAGAGCGAGTGTGGGATCTTATGAAGAAATACCGCATTTTGCCTCATCCTGCATATATTTTGGGGTTCGGTCGATGCTCATGCCTTATTTGCATTTTTGCCAGTGCAAACCAGTTAGCAACCATTCAATCGTTCATGCCGAATCGGTTTGAGAATATTGAAGCGGTCGAAGCTAAATACGGCAAGACAATTCACTTTTCACGCAACAGTGATAAAGAGGTTGTTCAAATTCCGTTAGCTGAAGTTGCAGCTAAGGGTACACCTTATCAGGTAGATAAAAAGTGGCTAGAAATAGCTATGAATAGAGGTACGTTCGCTCATGACATCATTGTAGACAACTGGGAGTTACCAGCTGGTGCATTTGGTGATAGTTGTGGACCAACGTAATTTTGAAAAAAAAGGGCGCTTACGAGCTGCCCGTTAAACGTAAGGAGGTCGCTTTGAAAGCGAAGCAACGTGATGGGCCTCGGCTCGTCAAAAAGATGTTGATAGTGTTTGCCCACGGCTTACTAATTGACATCGCGGTTGGTGCGATATTTTTGGGTTTAGGTGCGTTACTTTTCGGACCTACAACTGACACTAATATTGTAAAGGCTGTGTTTATACTGGGTATCGGAATAGTCTGCATAGTGGTAGCGCTGTTCATTCTGATCATTAAAGCGATTTTGCTTATGCGTTCAGATAAAGATTGATAGCCAAAAAAAAGCCCCATTAATGTGTACTAGCTCAGACCTGATCTGACAGTTACCCGTTTTTCCGGTGCCTGCGTCAGATTAGATTTGAGCTAAATTCTTCTCAGCCCAAATCTGCTTCCCATCGGTTAATGTTTCCATTGGCGTTCTGCCGCAGCACATTTTGCCCTGATGAGTCCTTTCATTGTTGTAGTATTCCAGCCACTCGTCCAGATCTTTCTGTAATACTTCCAGCGAGTCATAGAGCTTTTTGCGGAAGGTGACCTGATAGAATTCATTCAGGATGGTTTTGTGGAATCGCTCACAGATCCCATTGGTTTGCGGATGTCGCGCCTTGGTTTTTGTGTGGTCGATATCGTTGATGGCTAAGTAGAGCTGATAATCATGCTGTTCCACTTTGCCACAGTATTCTGTGCCCCTGTCTGTCAGAATCCGCAGCATGGGCAGCTCCTGAGCCTCGAAGAACGGTAACACTCTGTCATTGAGTATATCGGCCGAGGTGATGGGCGTTTTGGTCGTGTAGAGCTTGGCGAACGCGATTTTACTGTAGGTATCGACGAAGGTTTGCTGGTAGATGCGGCCAACACCTTTGAGGTTACCTACGTAGAAAGTATCTTGTGAGCCAAGATAGCCGGGGTGATGTGTTTCAATCTCACCGCAGGCCTCGTCATCCTGCTTTTTCTTCTCAAGCGCAGCAACCTGCTCATCTGTCAGAATGATGCCTTCGCTTTCAACTTTGGCTTCCAGTGCGGCAAGTCGCTTTTTGAAGTTTTCCAGGTTATGCCTGAGCCATATCGAGCGAACACCGCTGCCTGAAACGAATACGCCTGCTTTACGTAGCTCATTGCTGGTTCTCGCCTGACCGTGAGCAGGAAACGCAATAGCATGTGCTCTGACAGCCTGCTCAGTCTCTTCATCGACTCTGTTCTTGAGATTCGGTGTGCGTCTTGAACGGTTAATCAGTGAATCGACACCGCCTTCCTCCACCAATTCCTGATAGCGATAAAACGTATCTCGAGATACGCCCATTACTTTACAGGCCTTCGAAACATTGCCCAGCTCTTCAGCCAGATTTAACAGTCCTGCTTTGTGTTTGATGATTGGATTGCTAGTATGCAACATGAGAGTTACCTATTTTGTTTTGATTAAAGATTCGACACCTTTATCAAAACGGGTAACTCTCAACTTTTCAAGAAGAAGTGTCAGATTAAGTCGAGACTAATTCACATTAATGGGGCTTTTTATTTTTCTTCAGTTCTACTCGTTCTTGCTTGAGTTCAGCCAGTTTTGATTTGGCGTGTTGGATGGATTCAAGTGCCGTTACTCGCTGCATTAGCAATGAGCTCACGGACTCTTCTCGCTCCATACCCTTCAGTCGTTTTTTTCTGACATTCGTTGTTTCCTTTGCAATTGCGTCAGAAAGCTCAAAGGCCTCTTTCAAAGTTTTGCAAATGGATAAACTAGCCAGGTAACTTTTATACATTTCTTGGTTGGGGTGATCTGTATAAAAATCTACGGCTTCCTGGTACTTCTCAAGTGATATATCGATAGGTTTTTTAGTTGGCTTTGGCTTAACGGTCGGGGCGGGTACTTTGCCTTTCAAGTTTAAGCGTAGAGCTAACAGAGTATCGATTGAGACAGCTTGATTAACCGGTTGATTACTCGGTGTCATAGTATTACCTCATTACGTGTTGAAGGCAGCTCGAAAGCGCCTATTTTACTTTTTGCCATTGGTGGCAGGAGACGTATAAATACTAGCCAATTTAGTGAGCGCTGGCAACTTACATAATTAGGCATGCCTAACAGGATATGACAAAGACATATTCAACTGACTTAGTTGATTGGATATGGATAAGTTACTACTCTTGATTTTACGAAAAGATATAAAAAGGCGTTATTGTGGAAAGTGCGTTTAATATGATGGAAGATCATATATCAGCCATAAAGAATGCAATTATACATGAGCATTTGGATAAAGGCGGTGAGTTGGGTGATCGGTTTGAAAGCATTTGTTTGGCATTTCGCGGATTCGATGACCCAGCGTTTGATTTAAAAGAAAATAAAGATTTATTGGATGATCTTCTTATTTTTGAAAAAGAAGTTTGTGTGTTGCAAGCTTTAAATTTCCTATATGGCTACATAGCAAGAATGTATCTTCAAACTGGTGATGTTGAACGCTGCATTATGTACGCGCAAGCTGCGTTGGAGGTAAACAGGAATGCCGGTGATAGCGTTGGGGTATCGGCGGCGCAAAATGTTATTTGTGATTGCGCCATTGCTCATGATGCCTCTGCTGTGGCCGTGGAATATTTTTCAAAGGCTCAACCATATCAAATAGAAATGATTGAAATGCTAAAAATGGGCTCAAACGATAATGAGGGTAAAATACGCAAAATATTGGCAAGGAAAAGAAGGCCGGTAACATATAAATACTTAGAGACAGAACAAATTATGCTTAAAGAACAAAGTGTGAGGTTTCTTATGGCTGCACAAGGGATGTCCAGAGAAACAGCAAAAAAATATGTTATGAATAGATAAAAAAACAGGCCCTTAAAAGGGCCTGCTTGTTATTGGAGATAGGCTTGTTCGTTTTGCTTGGTAGATATCAAATCTACGGCTGGAAAACGGTTGTCAATCACCGGCACGATAGACTTACTATCGTTCATATGATCACCAAAACTGTACACCCCATGACCACTATGGAAAAAGTGGAAACCTCCGCTTCGGTTCTCGATGAGATCAGCCAGAAGAGGGAAGGGGTTTTCATATACTTTTGCACCGTGATTGTTCGCGGCATCATAAGCATAATCATCAGTAAGGTAACTCTTTCTATGCAGTTGACGGTACTGGCCGTTAGCGAGCATTTTGATTAAGTGTAAAGCACGAACCTTTTCAGGTATCTCAGTTAGAGGCTTGAGTTTGTGAAGTTTGAAAGGTGAGAACACCTGACCTGACTTTACTTCTCTTCGCGTTACTGTGAGCCCTGGCATTAATTCAGCTTCAAATACACCATCGCGGCGTTCTTGATAGTTTGCAATATACAGATGAGCAATAACACCTGTAATGCACTCGGTTTGGCTTATATTGCGAACCCATTCAAGAAAGCGGCTGTAACCTTCAGCGTCTGATCCTACGTTCCAGTGAATTGTGTATTTCTCACAAGTTTTTCTGGCCTCAAGCGCGTTGGCAAGAGTTGTTATGTGGATTGAACTACTGTAGGTGTGTACGCGCACCTGGTACTTGCTAAAGTAAACCGTTTTAAAGCGAACATCCGTCCAATTATTCCATTTTTCATCATCGATGATCATGAATGCTTCACGGAGTAGAGTTTCACGGCTCGCAAAGGCCGGTAAGTTAGAGTGGGTTAGTTCGTGTGACTCAATAGGGTCGTTGACCTTTGCAGTACGAACGTTATTTGATGTGCCGTTAAGTGTGTAGTTTACTAACTCCACCTTGCCGGATACAAAATCCCACGCTTCATTCAATGTTTTCATTGATACTGATGATTCATTGCTGTTAACTCGGTCTGGATGACAAGCTAAGGCTGCACGTTTGTACAGACGTTTCAGTTCAGTGAAATCAGCAGCAATGCCATTGCCAGCAGATGCGATCAACTCAATAGCGCTATGTATATTCATAGTGTTTCCTCTTTACGTGTTGAAGGCAGCTCATAGAGCGCCTGTTTTTGTGTTGCCAAAAATGGCGTAAATCACTTTGATTATAGGTGTATGTGCGTCGAGATACTAGACATTGGGGGGAATTTTGCTAACCTGGTGTTGATTATTAAATAACTAAAAAGGGCGCTTCCCAGCTGCCCGTAATACGTAAAGAGGTGAATGTATGTTGACAGTAATTAATACTCGTCTTGGCGAAAATCGCGGTGTACCTAGAGTGTGGTTGGAAGGAAGTAAGTTAAGCAGCAACTTCCAAGTAGGCCAAAAGCTCGATGTCGTGCTTGATCATGAAAAGAAAGTTGTCGTACTGAAAGTTGCAGATGAAGGGCGTTTTTCCGTCTCTCAGCGCAACCGGAATGGCCGGACGTTTCCGTTAATTGAAATCAAAGATGATGAACTTGGGGAAATGTTTGGTGATGTAGGTGTTCTTCTTCGTGTGGTGGTCAAGAACGGTGTGGCTACTATTGAGGTTCATGGTATTGATCGTAAAACAGCAGAGCGCGTTGACCGCTTTAATCGTAAGGTTAAAAACGGTGAAGCGCTTACTATCGGTTCGTTATTTTCAGGGGGCGGTATCATCGATGCTGCACTACATGAAGGTTTAACAAAGGCCGGTATTAACTGCTATACAAAATTCATCGTAGAACAGGAACGTCAGTACCTCGATACGATGGTAGCGAATCAACCAGAACTTTTCCGTGATGATTCAATTCTTATCGAAAGTGGAATTGAATTTGTTGAACTGAAGAATCCGCCAAAGGTTGATATCCTTGTTGCGGGTGTACCCTGCACGGGTACAAGCCGTGCTGGAAAGGCCAAGAATGGCATCAGAGCCGCTGAGCTGCACGATTCCTCGGGGGCCTGTTTTGTTCATTTTTTGTCCTTCGTGGCGCAGTGTCAGCCTTCAATCATTGTCGTAGAAAACGTGATTGACTATGCTCAAGAATTGAGTATGGCCGTCATAAAATCAGTGTTAGAAACATGGGGGTATACCCTTGATATGTCTGCACTGAACGGTAATGAATATGGCTGTCTTGAGAATCGAGATCGGATGTGCGTAGTTGCAACGTCAAAAGGCCTAACTGAATTTAAAATGGATTTAGTTAAGCCAATTGCAACAAAACCGCAGACTGTATCTGAAGTTCTTGAAGATGTACCTCTGGATGCTGAGTGTTGGCGTACTTATCAGTATTTAATTGATAAGGAAAAGCGCGATAAAGCCGCTGGTAAAGGGTTCAAGCGTGTATTAATTGATGGAACTGAGTCTTCAGTACCTACGATTAGACGCTTGTATCACAAAGCGGGGTCAACCGATGCTTATGTTGTGCATCCGGATGGTGTGCGTAGCAGGCTATTTACTCCTACTGAGCATGCAGCCTTAAAAGGTGTGCCGGTGAAGCTGATACATGGTGTATCGGCAACCGTATCTCACGAGATCCTGGGGCAAGGCGTGTGTTACCCAGTCTTTACGGCTGTTGGTTACGCTCTTGGCAAGTGGGTTTCTGAAGCTTCAAGCGACAACGATATGTTAAAAGCTGCCTAAAAATAAATGCATCCTTCGGGGTGCATTTTTTTATCGAGCATAGTTAAAAATGACTATGATGGCCATTAGTGCATTTTAATCTTTCTGTGATATATTTAAGGTGTCTAATTGGCTTCACGGCCACAAATAAAACAGGCGCTTTCGAGCTGCCTTCAACACGTAACGAGGAACGCAATGAAATCATGCAACCGTATTTGCGATGTTGCTAACGATGGAATTTGTATGGGCGTTTGTGCGATGGGGCTGAATACTCAAGGGTATCGAGTCGCCTACCAAAATAATAACGTCTATCTACTTCACACATCACTTAATGGCTCACTAACTCAGTTCCCAAAGTCCGATACTGAGAAACACGACCGTTTAGTACAATTCGTTAAGCAACAACAAGCAATTTAATTAGAAGGCGCTTTCGAGCTGCCTGTTATACGTAATGAGGAATCACTATGAACAAGAGAATGTCTTTAGCGGATACTATTTCACTGGGCGCTAAGCACTTTACAGACAGAGCAAATAAGGCTTCTTCAGAGGCTGAAAAGCTTAGTCTACAACGTTGTGCGGAAGCTTCTGCCCGATTGGGTGCGAAAGTGAAGAAGTTGCAGCAAGAACACACTGGTATGCCTTTATTTCAGGTAGTGAATGAACTTCCCGAACATCAAGTTTTGGTGCGAGAGCGTAAACTACGGTTTTCCCTCATCGATGGGGGGAAAGCTCATGCATAATACCTGGCAAGCGTTTCAGTGGTTTGATCTTGAAGCAGGCCCCGCAAGCCAGCTTGAATCAATGTGTAATACATTGAAGCAGGCTGGCAAGCAGTTCGACAATCAAATTGTCGAGCAATTGCTAAAAGATAGTCCCTTTGATGGCGATGTTGATGTGCAGCAGTTGGTTGATCAGTTCAACGATATGTTACACACTCTACATTAACTACGGGCATATATAAGAAAAAGGGCCGCATTTTATAGCGGCTTTTTTTGTATCAAATGGAAAAAGAAAATAAGAATAATCGACTGATTAAAGGGTTGTGGAGCCTGACAGGTCTTAAAAGTAGTGACTATATAAGAATGGCTAAACAGATACATCCTGATTTAACGGGCTCAAGATTGAGAGGCCTGATGTCCGGAACAGCCAACAGTAACTATAGGCCAGCGACCAACCATGATGTTTTTCAGTGTGTTGTCGTTGTAAGTCATTGGGTCGGAATAGATAGCGATATTGTGGAGACTGTAAGCGATAGCGCGGTTGAAACCCTGTTAGATGAAGTGGACCGATTGATAGCGAATGCTGATACCGATGGTTTAACTAACCAGGAGAGGGTAAAAAAAGCACTAGGAAAACTTTTTTAGATCCAAAAATGTTTTTTTGCCCAAAAAAACTTGATCGAATGTAAAAAACTTGCAACACTTAGGGTCGAGATATTTCCATAGGAGCCAGGTATGCAGATGCAACCATTAATTAGTCAAGAACGCATTCAGGAGCTAACGCGCATGCATTTGGCTGTGGAAGCTGCATTGCTGCCAGATCCTGAAGGTAAGAAACAAGTAATGCGTGTACGCAGCCAGAACGGTGAAATAGACGCATTTTTGGCGATGGTTAATAAGCCAGAACCAAGAACGTTTTCAACAATCGAAAGCGCATGGAAGCTAACAAGAAAATTGGGGATTAAAAATTTCGTGATTGATAATGAAAAGTTTGCCGGAGTAGCGGCATGATTTAGAAAAAACAAAGCCTCGTAGAAACGAGGCTATTTGTTCGAGTAGCAACAAACCGGTAACGGTTGGAAGCACTAGATATTGAATTCGCACCTCAAATATTAGTCGTTTCCCCCCAACCGGTCAAGTACCTTTTTGCCTAATAAAAGCAACTAGAAGTAAGTATAAGTAAAAAAAGGGAAATTATGGGAAGCGCAAACCCACGTTACTACTCGATTCCGTCAATGTGGCAGGGATCGGGTGGTGATGTCAGAGAATAGTCTATTAAAAAGCACTAGGCAGCTTCAGGATTACCAGAAGCGTCCTTCGACTGATTTCAATCAGATGATGGGCATTGGTAAGGAAGCGCACTGCCGTTATGTGTGGTCATATCGTATAGCAGACGATAATTCGCCTTGGCGAGCTATCGGTACACGTCAATCTGGAAAAAAGACGTGCAAGCTATCTCAATTCTATCTTGATGCATCTATCGGGCGTGATTGCTCGATGGACTGTTTTGTGTCACCTAATCAGTTTTTTGATTGGCGCAATTCAAAGCAATTGGCTTCACTGCATGCCAATTGGTTAGAGATTGATATCAATACGCCAGCTGGAACTACCAGGGAAACCAAAAAATCGCTTTCTAAAGAGCAGGAGGCTCAAGTAGTAAGTGAAGTATTTAATCAGTTGGAATCACAGGGCGTACCTCTGCCAACTGGCTATGTGCTATCGGGCTCCGGTGGTGTGCATCTTTACTGGATGTATGCCGGTGTTGATGCATATAAATGGCGTGTTGCTGCATGGCGAGATATCGCCTCTTCTTTAGTGGGTAAGTTAAAAGGTGGCAACCTTTGGCATGTAGATCTTGGCGCGAGTAAAGACCCTGCGCGAGTGCTAAGAATGCCAGGTTCAAGACACGGATCAACAAAACGAACTGTAGAATTTTATTCTTGCGGCGATGTATTTAGCTTTGAAGAACTTGCAAAGTCTTTAAATGTTCAAATTGCAAAACCTAAGCACCTCACGTTAGTTCAGCCTATTTCTGCCCCCGCAAGACCTCGTAAATCACCCCCAAAAGATCCAAACGTATATAAAAACCCTAACGGTGGGAAACATACGATAGGTCAATGGTGGTTCAAGATATACACCCATATCCTTCAGCACATTAATAGTAACCCTGTAAAAGAGGGGATGCGCGATAGTACGGCGTTTATATTGTTTGTGGCGCTAAGGCATATTCAAGATGAAGAGGCTGCTTACCAGCGAGTAAGACAGCTTAACGAGCGTCATATTGGCCTAACGGACGAAGAACTAGGCAAATACCTGAAGACAGCAAAAACAACGTTATACAAATACAAAAAGGATTCAATAGCAGACTATCTGCAACGCCAATTAGGTATGGATGTTTCATTTCTGTACCAAGACAAAACCAAGCTTACCCCCGAAGAAGTGAAGGCTGCTAGACAAGCTGCTGCGGTGTCTACGGCCAAGAAGAAAGCCGAATCAACTCTAAGTCGCATCCTACGTGCGGCCAGGGAGCTTCTAACTCAAAATGTCACCCCAACTCAAGTAACTGTAGCTGCGATTTGTGGCCGGAGTGAAAGAACGGTTAGACGTTATTGGGCAGAGGTAATGAATCATCCGGTAATTAGGTCCGCTTCTATATATTCCCCCCCACAGATATGTCCGGTAGGTGAGTAAAAATGGATTATTGGTTTAATAAAGTTTGTACACTGACAAAAAAGTTTGTACACAACATGGACTTGGAATAATAAAGTTTGTACATAAAAAAAATAATAAGAAGAAAATTATTATTTCTTTGGGCCTGTGGAATTCGTGAATTAAGCCGTGAGTGTGGTCAATGCGTGTGGGTAACTTGTGGTCGGCTTGTCCGTCCATGAGTTATCCATATGCTTGTCCATACGGTAAGGCTGTTGCGCGTAGCGTAAATTCACAAGTCCATAGGTCATAGCTTTATATCTTTAGAAATTAGGCATGCCTAATTTGAATTGACAGCATAGACAGTTCTGACTATGTTCGTTGCTATATTGTAATATGGGTTTCTACTTATGCAAAATTACTTGGGTGCTAAAAATGGTAGCGGTGTTTATCAGCGTATTGTGCAACTCATCCCGCCACATGATACTTTTATAGAGCCTTTCCTTGGTACGGGTGCTGTATTACGTCACAAAGCGCCTGCTCAACGTGATATTGGAGTTGATTTAAACCCTCGTTGCCTTTCTTCTTTAGATCATCCCAGCGCTGAACTGGTTCATATGTGTGCCTTTCAGTTCTTACGTGATTTTGATTTTCAAAATAATGGTCGCGTTTGTCTTTATTTAGACCCTCCTTATTTACCTAGTACGCGAACCAGCAACGCTCGATATGAGCATGAGCTTACTGAGGACCAACACATTACATTGCTTGAGTTAATCCAGTCATTACCGGCTAATATCATTCTTTCTGGATACCCTAGCGATTTATATGATTCTGTTCTCGTTGACGGTGCAGGGTGGTGGTCCGATACCTTTCAGGCAATGTCCAGGGGAGGGGTGCGAACTGAAAAGCTTTGGTGCAATTTTATTCCTGGGGAAGTTCATTATCATACGTATGCGGGAAAAAACTTTACAGATAGGCAAAGAATTCAAAGGAAAGCGGATAGGTGGGCAGCTAAAATAAAGAAGTTGCCTATAGGTGAGCGCCAAGCAGTTATGGCCGCGATGATTCAGGCTCTTTCAGAAACATAGTCATAAATAACTATGCCAGCTGCAGCTGGCATAGTAGGTATCGATAGGGAGTTGAAATTATTATTCAGTCTGGTTGGTTAACTTATCTATTACTTTATCTTGCTGTATTAACCGGCGCTCTTTGTCTGCATTATCTTTAGCTAGTTTTTCATTATCTACTTTCAACGCTGAAAGTTTATCTTCAGAGCCCTTTCTAACAGCTGTTAACTGAGTTTCTAGTTCTCTTATCTTATCTTCAAGTTTGCCAGCTCGTTTTTCACTTTCTTCCATTAACCGGCGATAATCAACCGTACTGTTGCGTAAATCTTCGATTTGTTTTACATCACGTTCGGTATTAGTTTCTAGTTTAGCAATTGTGGCCGCTTGCTCAGTGATTTTCTGATTAGCAACCTGAAGTTCTTGCGTTACTCTGCGCTGATTTTCTTTTACTTCTGTGACGTATTTTTCATTATTTTCAAGTTTAAGCTGTGATTTAGCTATTTCAGTGCGTAGCGCTTCGTTAGTTTCAGCTAAATTCGATTTATCTTTATCGAGTTGATCAATGCGATTCCTGAGTTCTGTTTCAATTCGTTGATGAGTATTGGCCTTTTCGCGGCATTGTTCTTCGAGCTGTTTGATTGCTATTTGGTTTTGCTCTAGTAATGCTTGCTGTCTATGATATTTCTCTTCAATACGTTCCAGATCTTCAATTGCTTCTCTGGCCTGTTCCCTGGCTTGTTCCGCAGTTTCTCGCCACCGCTTTTCTGCTTCCGTATTAAACCGGCTGAATTCTTCTAAAAAAGACTGAGTAAACTTTTCAGAAAAACCAAGTCGCTCCATTAGCGATTGCTGGTTTGCTTGCAGTTCATCCCGCCACGCTTTGACGTACTTATGCATGGTGCTGGTACTGCTTACATCTGGAAGAAGAGACAAAACAGCTCTTACGCTGATTTTTTCCCCTTTGCCGTACAAGTCATTACATATCTGATTAACTCGCTCTTGTAGATCTGCATTCATCATTTTCGCCCTCACTCTATCGATAAATCGAGTCTACAATATAAACAAACGAACAACAAACAATAAACGAACGGTGTTCGTTCGTTTTTTTTGTTCGGGGTATTGTATCCCAGTTAAAAGTCAGTTAATGTATGTTTAACCAATACATACTGTATGGTTTATAAAACGGGTTTAAAGCCCACGCTCTAGGAGTTAATTATGGAAACTATCACACCGGTTAAGCCGTCCTTTGTCTTGAAGAAGGTGGCTAAATCATGCGTTCACTCAAATGAAAAGGGTGGAGTCGGCAAAACAACAGTTGAATTCAACCAGGCATACAGACTGGCTGAGCAAGGATATCGAGTATTAGTTGTCGATTTCGACGGTCAGCGCAATATGAGTAAGCTTTTACTGGGTTCAATCAAAGAGGTTGAATGGGTAGAGAAAAACGGCTTTACATCAGCTGAGCTCTTCAACTCGGATTTGAAGCAAGACGATATTGTTATGTATCAGTCTCCAATTCATCAAAACCTTCATGTTATACCAGCGCATAAAGAACGCATTGCAAATGTGCTTGCAGCTGGGCGAGAGGCAAAAAGTCTCATCGGGAACCCAAAGAAACATCTTGATAAAATTGATGTTGATTACATTCTTATTGATACGCCGCCATCGCTCGGTGTCACTCAGTTGGCCGCAATCAATACCGTTGATTACATTTTCGTGCCGGTCACAATTGATGATTTTTCAAACGAAGGTCTGATTTCATTATTAAAGACTGTCAAGGCTGTTAAGACTGGTTTACGTGCCGGTGTACAGATTGGCGGTGTTTACATTAACTTCTTTAAAAAGCCAACTACTCGTAAAGGTGAGAATCCTTACGCTGATATATTGGCTCAGATTGAACGAGATTATAAGCAGTTGTTGATCCCAAATTATTTGCCGGATTCCCTTAGTATCAAAGAGGCGCGCATGGCCGGTAGAGCGTGTTGGGTTAGCCCTCCAAATGGTAACGCTGCCACAGTAGGCCGCGCATTCCGAAACGCTATTGACGCTATTAACGACAGAATTAAGTAAGGGGATTGGTCATGAGTAAAAGTAATTTAGACACTGGTGGTTTCATGGATCTCATTAGTGGTGTTCAAGGTGGTGACGTTGAATATGGTGTTGAACTACCTATTGATGATGTTTATCCAGATCCAACACAACCACGTACAGAAGGCCTTGATGATGCTGGTATTATGGGGATTGTAAACACTTTTCCCATAACCGGAGGAATTATTTATCCGCCTCTTGTTGAAGAGCAAGAAGATGGGCGTTACATGATTATAGACGGTGAGCGTAGATGGCGAGCTGCCAAATATGCAGGCCACGATACTATCAAAGTCAGTGTTCGATTAAAAAGCTTTGATACTAAGCATGCTGTCCAGGTGATTTCTAATCAAAGTGCGGTAAAGCTTGCACCTAAAGATTTGGCTAAATCTTATGAGGTTCTGAAAGCTGCGGGTTTAACTCAGAAACAAATTGCGGATTGCGATCCTAATAAGTCTGTTGCTGACATTTCTGAAATTATGCAATTGAACAAGCTGGGGGTGGATAAAAATCTTAACTTCATTGATGAGTTATACGAAAAGGGTGTTTGCAGGGACTATAGTACCTTGGCTGTATTGATTCGTTTAGCTCGCAAAGATGCTGATAAGACTAAGCAGTTAATTGAATGGGCAATTCAGAATGATAGCCTTACTAGAAAATGGGCGAAATCGCTGAGTGTTAAAGATTTAGAAACGCCTATCGATGACCAAATTGCTGCGCTTGAAGAGCGTAAAGAACACGAAAAGCGTCCTAACTCAAAAACCCCTACACCAGATGGAATGACCGGTGGTGAGAACGAACTTGAAGAAGAGTTTCAGTTAGAAACCGAACAGGATGGAGTTGAACCGGCTGATAAAGTTCAGTCGGAAAAAGTTGATAAAAAGTCTCAGGCACCGGAATCTAACGATGGTGAATCGGAAGATGAAGAATCTGAAGAAACTCCATTTCAGAAAAAGCGCGTGACTGAAATCAATGTTATGCATAACTCAAAGGTCGCCAAGTTGTTATTAGATCGTGCAGACAAGGAAGAGGGGTTTGCTTGGATTCAGTATGACAATAGCGAAGAGCCAGCCGTTCGCGTTGATGTGTCTGAGCTTGCTCTTATTTTTGTGGGTTAGGTTATGAGGGTCAATCCTAACGCTTGGCAAAACGCAATGGGACTTCGGGGCTTCTTTGCCTCGGAGTTCTTGAAATATCATGGTCCTACTGATTCGGCTGCGGGTATTTGCTTAGTTGAAAAAGCAAAGAGTTTTGGTTATTCAGAACGCGATAGAGCTGTGCCAGGGCGTACTTTGCGGAATTGGATGGGCGGTGAGTCTGTCCCCCAATGGGCAGTAAAAACAATGGTTCGTTATGTCTTGTCGAAAGGGTACGTCCCCGATAGTGATGAAGAGCTTGATGCATTACTGGTTTACCTATTGGTAGATGTTTCAGACGACGAAGTAAATGATGTCTTGTCAGTAACTGGTCTGAGCAACCTAAACCCCAATGAAGTCGAAAGCGCCCTTGGCAGAATAATTAGGCATGCCTAATTTTACTCCTATCAAATAAAACCCCTCGAACATCGGGGGTGTTTTCTTCGCCCTCCTTTTCTCTAAGTATGATTCAATTGCTCCACTAACTATCAAAGTGGGGTTTTAAATGTCCAGTAGTACACGGCTTAGAGCCCAGTTGATCTCTGAAATTGAAGAAATTCTTGCTCAAACAGATGAGTTGAGGCCTTTTCTTTCTGCGTGGTCTGTAATAGAGCAGAGGTTTCGGGGGGTGGCTGACGTGGATGAATCTCTTGATCCTGTAATGCAGGTTCATTGTCAACTTATGAAAGAGCAGACGCGAACAGCTCTAATTACTGAAGAGTTATTCTTTAATTGGTTATGCAGACTACCTGTTTTGAATAAAAACATTGTTTGTAAATCTACTGGTAAGGTGTGGGAACCACTGATGGAGTCTTTTGAGGATTTCAGGGCGCATGCTGGAAATGTAGTAGCCAGTGATTGTTTGAATAACAGCGAAAAAATTTATGAATTTCAATTATGGGTGGTGCAGTTATGCAACTGGGATGGCCTTGGAGCAGAAAGCAGCGTGAGCCTGCATTAGATGTAGTTCCATTAAAAAAAATAATAGCGGTATCAGATGAATATTGGGAGGCTTTATATTCCCCAATTATAGATTCTGTTGCTCGCTCTTTAGGCGTATATGAAAAACAAAAAGGTAAACTGTATTCTGATTATGTTGATCAGTTTGTTCGTTTGGTCCGGAGAAGTAAGGGGACTGTGCAGGATGACCCGCTTTTAGTGCATCTTCATACGTTCAGCTTGTCGATTGCGTTTTCATCTTTATATGTGGCAAGGCTTTGCCATTCCTTTGAGTTTACTGCCATTTCTAAGGGCAAAAAGACAAAAGGTGAGCGTTCGCACTTCTATCCCTGGATGAATGTGCCAGTAGAATGTGAAATTAAATTGTCTAAGGTTAGTCGCCTTTATCCCGCTTATGTCTACGCGATATCCATATTCAATGCGATGATGAACGATACTGGATGGAAGTGGTTACACAGTAAGCCTGATGTTTTGAAAGGTTTGATCGACTCGATTTATAGTAATGGTGAGAAAGGGCTTTTTTCAGGAATATTGGCCGACATGCGAGCAGCGCCAATAGGTCGGTCTGTTGAAAATATTCCTCAAGTTGAGATTTCAGAATCTGTGCCTGTGGAAAATGAAGACCCTGAGAAAAGTGATTCGTTAGACGATCTGATTAGTGGCCTCGGTGGTGGCGACGATAGTGTTTCACTAGATGAACTACTTGAAAGTAGTAATCAGTCTAAACAAACAGAGGAAAACAAACCTGTAGCTTCTGAAGAAGTATCAAGTAATGATGGCTTAGATTTGTCTATTTTTGATAATGAACCTGATGGGGAAAATACTGATCAAGCGCCATTAGAGTTGCAGGACGCAACTGATAATCAAGTCGCACCAATAAGTGATAACTCGCCAAAAGTCGTATCGTCAGCTGAAAGTAAATCATCAACCCAAGAGGAAGCGCCGGTAAATTCGTCAGCTGATGCTTTGGATGAATTTACAGCTTTTCTTGCAGCAACAACATCGTCGCCAGGTCCTGATCATGTTGCTGAAACCGGAGAAGATAAATTGGACCCGAATGAAACACAAGGTACGAGTAAAGTACCAATTTCAGACGTTGAGCCTAGTGATTCATCGAGTAATGTTGACAATACAGGGATAAATGAGGATGAATCGACATTGCTGTTCAGTTCGGAGTCATCTATCACGACTGATTTGTTGAAATGGTGCTTGGCACAAGTGAGTGAGTTTCCATCGCAAAATGGTGTTCACGTCTTAATGCGAGACAATAAAAAGGTAATTGTTGTTGAGCGAGATAAAGGCGTGATGGAATTTGTTCGCAGTGACTACGATCTTGATAATGAGGCAGCATACAAAACGGTGGCAGAGGAAGTATTAACAGATCTCGAAATGTCACAATCATGGGTTGAAAATGAAGAGGGTGGAGACATTTGGGAGATATCGATACAAGATGAAGTTGTGAATGTATTGTTGCTAAATGTACAAGTACCTTCTTCCTTTCAGTCCCTGGATGCAAATACGTATGCTTGGGTGGTAAAAAGGGATGAAATTGCTTAATATAGGTATGAGAAATAATACTAAAGTATTGAAAAACGTCCTTAAAACAGGTTATTAGGACAAATACTGTCGTATTTTTTTGACTAAAAATGTGGATAATTCCTGTTCAATTTGATCACCCGCGTATATAATTGTTAGTGGGTTTTTACAATTTAATGTGGGAAAGCAGTATGGACGCACATGCATTTGCGCGTACTCCATACCTAGTACGTGCGCCTCTATTAGTGAGGGAAATACTGCTGGCTCTTCTATCCGAAGCGGATAATAGTCAGCATCCTCTTGTTGGTGTTTTTGGGTATGACGAAAAAACGTTCGACTTTGTTAGGCAAGGAACTTCATCGTCTTTATTGAAGCTTGCTAATAACTACGTGAAGGCGAACGCTGTCACTTTTGAAGTGAATGAGCGGTTGCTCAAAACGCTTCTTAAAAACATTGGGTCTGAACAGGTCCCAATTTGCCGCGAAGCAACTGAAATGGACTGTATTTATGGTCATCGTCAGGTTGTTCGTGAGCTTGTCATGTTTATGGCCGACTCTTTGGCCGATACTTTTACATGCGCGAATATGGATGGGATCATTAAATTTGACCCTGAAGTTCGTCGTATGCTTTCCCGCGCCGATGCGCGAAAACTCGAATGGTTAGCTAATCAGATGGTTGAGCGCCGTTGTGTCAAATTCGCTTTCAATAAAGATAAGATACGTGAACGCACCTATTCCCATATGCGCTATGAGCGTAGAGAGGGGATTAAGGATATCTTGGTGTCGAAGAAAGCGACTTACGCAATGATGTCTTTTCTTTTTTCTGAGGAAAATGAAGACTCTGTGAAAGCTCGTCGTTTCCGTTTGGGTGTTACGCCCCTTAAAGGTCGGCCTAAAACGGCTCCCCCAAGCGATTACGCAGACTTTATTTGTTTATGGACAGCTAACCAAAAAATGTCTGAATTAGAGCGTTTTCTTATGGCACATCGTAAATTTGGGTATGGATTCGATGTGTTGTGGTCGCTTTATCAACGTGCGGAAGATAGTGGTGAGTTCGACCAACGCATCTTGGATGCGGTTAATAGGGAACCAAATGTAGCAAAATTAGGCATGCCTAATTAGGCTCAAGAAAAACCCCCCGAAAGTTCCCCTAGCTTTTCGCTGAATCAAATCGAAACTGACGCTATTGTAGTGTCAGTTTTTTTTTATGTGGTGCAGAAATGAAATTATATCTCTGTGAAAAACCTAGCCAGGGTGAGGACGTTGCCAAGTTTTTGGGGATGTCACCTGTTCATAAGAAGCAGGGATATTACCAGAATGGTGACGTTGCTGTTACCTGGGCGAGAGGGCATCTATTTAAGTTGCAGCCGCCAGAGCATTATACGCCTGAGCTAAAGAAGAAGTGGGCCTTCGATAAATTACCGGTAGTGCCTGAAGAGTACAAATATGCTTTAGATGTAAAAGCTAAAGCACAGTGGCGTGTTATTAAGGGCCTATTGAAAAAGGCGAAAGAAGTCTATATCGCTACGGACCCTGATCCAGAAGGTGAGTGTATTGCTCGAAATATTCTCAAATTTGCCTCATATAAAGGTGATGTATTTAGAGTGCTTTACGGTTCTACAGATAAAAAAACCTTAACTAAAGCGTTCGCTAATCCATTACCTAGTTGGGAAACTGAGTGGATGTATCATTCTGCCCAAGCGAGAGCAATGGCAGATTGGGTTGTGGGCATGAACCTTACAATGGCTATGACATTGGTTGTTCAAAAGCTTGAATCATCCGGTGGCTTTAAAAAGGCATTCCCTGTTGGTCGTGTTAAAACCCCAGCTGCAATGCTGGTGTATTTGCGTGAGCAAGCAATTAAAAACTTTAAGCCTGTGAAATATTACGAGGTTGAAGTAGATGTTTATACGCAGGGTGGTGATCAGTTTACGGTGTCCTGGGAAATTCCTGAGCGCGGATTAGTTGATGGCCGGTTGCTTGAGCGAGGCTATGCTGAAAAAGCGGTAGAGTACATTAAGGCGCAAAAGGTAGGAGTGATTGACTCCCTTACGAAAGAGGATAAGAGTAAGCAACCTCCTTTGCCTTTTGAATTGACATCCCTTCAATCGGCCTGTGAGAAGTATAATATCAGTCCGGATGAAGCGTTAGAAATTGCACAGTCACTTTACGATAAGCCAAATTCCGCAACTACTTACCCGCGAACAGATACACCTTACTTAACCAGTGGTCTAGCTGACGATATCAGTGAAACTGTCACGCACTTGGTCAAGTTGGATGCCTTCAGTTCTCTATCTGATAAGCTTGATCTGAAGCGCCGTACAAAGGCGTGGAATGATAATAAAGTTAAAGTGCATTATGGGATTATCCCAACGGTAACAGCGCTTAACTTTTCACGTCTGACAGATAAGCAAAAAGCCGTCTACTTGATGGTAGCGAAGCGTTATCTTGTTCAGTTCTTGCCGGATTACGTATACGAAAGTACGAATGTAGGTATCAAATTCGGCAATCTCACCTGTAAAGCTACTTGTAATGTTCCTAAATCCTTGGGCTGGCGTTCTATTGAAGAAGGTGAAGATGAGGCTGGCTTACCTGAGTTGCCAGCATTAAATCGTGGTTTGAAAGTCGGTGTTAAAGAAGTTCGCATTGTTGAGAAAACCACAAGAAAACCGTCACGTTATACGCAATCATCCTTAGCGAAGGCAATGGTAAATATTTCATCTGAAGTCGAAGACGCTGAGCTGAAAAAGTTGCTTAGTGATAAGGATGGTATTGGTACTGTGGCTACACGTCCCGCGATAATCAAAGACCTTATTAAATCAGGCCTTCTAATGGAAGAAAAGCGCCAATTGAAGCCCTCCCGCTGGTTTGAAAAATATATGGTCCATGTGCCTAAACAAATGAAAGAGCCTGCAAATTCAGCGCTGTGGGAACGTGGCTTTCAAGCTATCAAAGAAGGTCAAATAACAACTGATAAATTCGTTGAATTTCAAGCCAAGTTTGTTCGTGGTGCGGTCAGTGAATTGCACCAGGTATTTTCGGAGATCAAATAATGAAAAATGAGGTTCTAACTTCAATAGCGTTTGGAATAGCAATTCTGAGCGCTTCAGTGCATGCGGAACAAGTAGTCACTGACCGGTATACATTAATTACACCTACACCGGAAGCTAAAGAAATTGACCCGCTATCGGTCAATATCCAATTGTCATTCCCGCCAAGTGTGAAAACAGTGCGTGATGCAGTGAATTTTGTGCTTATGAATTCTGGTTGGGTACTGGCACTTGATAAGTCAAACGATGAGGCGCTTGGCATTACGCTTGACCGTCCATTGCCACAGGTACACCGCAAGCTATCCCTAATGCCTCTGCGAACTGTTCTGCAAGTATTGGTAGGGCAGTATTACGTGCCTGTTGAAGATCCACTTCGTCGCATTTACACATTTGATTTAAAAGATGAATACAAAGGTTTGGTGAACCATGACTGATAGAAATATTGAACAAGAAGAAGCCGTTGCAGACGGTTTACCGGAGCTCGAAGGTGCGAGCAAAGATAAACCGAAGGCTGGCAAGAAAAAGCCTCCTATTGGCTTTGTGGTTGGTTTAGTGGCCTTGCTGGGTGTCGCTGGTTTTGGGATTCAATACGCCATTAACCACTTAGGTATTTTTGAAAAAGAACCACAGGTTGTAGAAGAGCCGCCTGTGCCGGTTGTTTCAAATGACGTTATGGATAGTCCTTCTGGAAGTGATTTTTTAATTAACGATCCAGCATTAGCCGGTAGTTCAATGATGGCTGGTAATGACGCGAATAACACTGATACACAAACGCAGGACATTCAAGCTGATATCCCTCCCGAACAGTTAAAGGGTATTAATGACTCACTGGTTATGCTTGCTGAAGAGGTTGGCGCTATTGCTGGTCAGTTGAATAAGCAGCAGGATTCGTTAATTAAGGTGATGCAAAATCAAAATGCTTTGCTAAAGCAGTTTGAAATGGAAGTAGCGAGGCGCGAGGCCAATGACGAAACGTTAACGAATAACGTTAAGGAAAATCAGCGGTGGTTAGGTGGTATTTCTAATCAGCTAAAAGAAATTGGTGTTGATGTTAAAGAAGCGTCTCAGGAATTTCCTATCGTTGTTTATAGCAAAAACGTATGGGGTGATGACGTTTTCTTAACGGTTGCTCAAAAGGTTGCACCTGATCAAACAAGTTTCCTTCGTGTCGGTGGCATTGTTGGCCGTTGGCGCTTAGTTGAAATTTCTGAGCATAAGGCTCTATTCGAGCATTTTGAGGGCAATAGAAAAGAGGTGATGCTATGAAGCGTATTTGTTTAATTTTGCTGTCAGTAGCGACCTTGGGCGGGTGTGCGTCGAGTTACGATACTCAACAGTCTACTTTAGCTGTAGATGATCGTATTGATGTTTTACAGGCCTCAGTTTCAAATCCATATCCGGAATGTGATGCATCGAAAGAATATCGTCGCGTTGCAAATCTTAGCGTTGAGCGTTCTGAGCGGGTTTATCTTCAAGAGGGGGCTTTATGTCAGCGTTCAGATTAAGTGTTTCTGCTATTGCTTTAGTGGTCAGTGTGGGTGTATTTGCTAATCAGTCTAATGAGTCGCCTTCCCCGACCAAAAAAACTGATACTGCGGTAACGGAAAGTTCATTAACTAAAGCGGATATTGTTCATGCAAAACAGTGGAAGCTAACTGAAAAAGAATATGAGCGTTATAAGCAGATCTTAAAATCCCCCCGCGCTTATTTTACGCCTGATCTGGATAAAAACCCTTTACTCGCATTGGCGCTTGAAAGTGAGTCTGAAATAGATAAACAGCGCTATGCAGATAAGTGGGTTCAAATTCAGTTTGAAAACAATATCAAGGTGATCAGTTGGCAACTTGAAGTAAATGAAGCGTGGGAACGTGCGTTCCCTGGTGTGCCAAGGTTTGCGTATAAAAATCCTGAAACGTCTCATTATGCGGTGTCGAATATGAATGCGCCGGTCGCTAAATCCAATATGTCTGACATATTCAGTGCCGCAAACAATCAGCCATCATTAGATGAACTTTTACAGGGTAAGCCTAGAGCGCAATTATACCTTGCTATTGGCAATTGCGATGGATGTGTTGAAGCGTACCAGCGCCAGTATGAATTGCTCAAATCGGGCAAATATTCCGGCCTTGATATCCACTTTGTTGCCGAACCAACAAAGGAGCAGATTATTGAATGGGCTAAAGCTCGTGTAGTAGATAGTGGTCTTAACGCTGCTGATGTTAATCAAAGTCGTGTTGTGACATTGAATACTGCAAAAAAAGAAGTGAGCAAAGTGCCGTTTGTGGAGTTTGATTAGCATGTTCCGGAAGGTTGTTTGTTGCTTAATGATCAGTCTGTCACTGCCAGCGATGGCAAGCTTTAATGACCTTTTGGAATCGGTGTCTAATGAAACAGGTGTACCTACCGAAATTATTAAAGCGGTATGTACGCACGAAAGCCAAAGTTATCACAACGGCAAGCGTCAGCCTTGGCCTTGGACACTAAATATTGGTGGAAAAGGATTGTGGTTTAAAACTAAGCATAGCGCAGTGGCTTATGCAGAACTTGAACTGATGGATGGGACTGAGCCCGTAAAGCTCGACGTAGGCATGTGTCAGATTAATTGGTATTGGCATGGAAAAGAATTCGCGTCTGTCGGCGCATTAATGGACCCAAGGGCAAACATTCAGTATGCCGCTAACCATCTAAAAGATTTAAAAAAAGGTAAGTCATGGGAATACGCAATAGGCGCTTATCATTCGCCTTCAAATCAGGTAAGAGCAAAGAAATACGCTTCAGCGGTACTGTCTTCGTTCTAGCGTTATTAAGCGCCGTATCGTCGGTTAATGCCTCACAGTTGACCGAATTGGCAACGGTAGGTAAAACGAAGCCTGCTGAAGAATATTACACTAATTTGAGCTTCAGAGATTCTAAGGTTGATGCCGAAAAAGCGTCAAAACTTCTGAGGGAAGCAAGAAACAGTATATCGCGTGAAATGTTCTTTCCTCTTGTCCCAAGCAATATGCAGCCAGGTGTAATGAAGGGCTTCAAATTTCAAGAAGCTAAGACAGTTCAACCCTTTGCTGTTGTTGGGACCGACCCTTTATCTATCAAATGGCTGCGTTTTCGTTTTGATAAGTTAGCAGAGCTCAATGCTCCTATATATGTTGTTGAAGCTGAATCGTTCCAACAATTACAGGCGTTCTCTTCTGAGTTTTCAGGTTTGAAATTTGTACCTTCTTCTGGTGATGGGATCGGTAAAGAGCTGAAGGTAGGCGCTTATCCATTTTTGGTTACTTCAACGGGGGTTTGGCAATGAGTAATGACTATCCTATCGAGCGTTTATTAAGACCAATTGCTGAATATAATGCGGCAACGGTATCGGGTGTAGCTGCTGGATTAAGTGTTGCTGCCCCTTATTATTGGATGATGACAGAGCCGGTATCCTATGCGTGTGCTAGTGCCTTTAGTTATATAGGTTATAAGTATTTAGATGATGCGTTGCGCCTTAGTAAATACCAAAGGAATATCAAAACACTAAAACCTTACTCTATAAAACCTGCTGATCTCCCTGTTTCAAAGTCGAAGTCTTTTTTGGGACAAGGGTATCGATGGCAATCCATTCATACTCAACGCCTCTATGACACGACCAAACCGGAAAATGAGGATTACACTAAACCGCCTGCACGTTATGAGTGGGCAAGGCGTAAAGAGGTCAATTGGGAAAATACATTTGGACTTTCTATGATTGCGAAGGCACTCAGAAACCAATCTCCCTACAATCCTTTAAAGTTACTTGACCTGACTCCTTATCCAGATATCGGCGGTACAGCTGCAATACATGGTGTTGGTGCTGATGAGGAAAATGAAACGTACTGGGACCTGGGCGAGCGAAATGGTCACGCGATTGTGCTGGGTACGACCCGTGTGGGTAAAACTCGGCTGGAAGAAGTTTTGGTGGCCGGTGATATTCGACGTGGAAATAATTGTGTAATTGTTATAGACCCTAAAGGCGATGGTGAGCTATTCCGTAGGATGTACGTGGAAGCGAAACGAGCTGGTAGAGAAGATGATTTTTACTTTTTCCATCTTGGTTATCCTGAAGCGTCATGCAGATATAACCCTGTAGGTGAGTTCCAACGCATTACTGAAGTTGCTGGTAAAACTACTGCTCAACTTGGTGATGAAGGTAACTCTTCTGCATTCAAAGCTTTCAGCTGGCGTTTCGTTAATGTAGTAGCTCGCGCCTTAGTTGATGTTGGTGTAAGGCCCACAATTGATAACATCAACCATTACGTTCAGGACTTAGAGGATTTGCTTTACCTGTACGCGAAAAAGGCCCTACTTGCTGTTGATGATGATCCTGAATCACTAATCGAAGAACGTGCCGCAATGGTACGTGATAAGCATCCTATGGTAGAGCGCAAAGGTAAAACCAAAACTACGGTTGCAATCATCGACCTGATGAAAGAACTTTTGCCTAAAGATAACCTGGGACGCCAGCTGCTGCTTGCCAGTAACTATGAAAGGTCATTCTACGAAAAACTGGTTGCCAGTTTGCTTCCGTTCTTGGACAAAATGAATACGGATAAAATTGGTAAGCTGCTTAGTCCTGAATACTTCAATGAAGAAGATCCGCGCCCAATTCTGAGCTGGCGTGAAGTGATACAGCGAAGAGGTATTGTATATATTGGCCTTGATGGTTTGACTGATAGGGAAGTAGCAACTGCCGTAGGTAATGCGATGTTTAATGACCTTGTTTCAAACGCAGGCCTTATGTACAAACATGGTAAAGACGTTGGCCTTCCTTCACTCGATGGGAGTAAGAAACTCAAATTCCCTGAGATTTACCTTCACGCTGATGAATTCAACTCCCTGGTTGGTGATGAATTTGTTCCGATGGTTAACCAATCTGGCGGGGCGGGTGTCCGGATATGTGCGTATACCCAAACATTACAGGATATCGATGCGAAGTTTGGTAGCACTACCGGCAACCCTAAATCAATGCAGATCATAGGTAACTTTAATACCACTATTATGATGAGGGTGCAGAACGAGGAAACAGCTTCATTACTTACGAGTCGATTGCCGAAAGTACCTGTCAAAGAAGCCACATTGGTTTCGGGGGCAAGCAAGAAAGATGGCACTGGTGTAGGGCGCTTCGATGACCAAAACCAAGATCGTATATCTGAAGATAAAGTGCCAATGGTAGAGCCTTACCATGTTACGAGCTTGCCTAAAGGTCACGCATTTGTACTGAAGAATGGTAATCAGCTATTCAAAGTACGGTTGCCTTTATTTGATGATAAGGGGGATATTGAGCTTCCACAAAATCTTGTCGATATATGCGCGGATATGAATGAGCGCTATCGCACTGGTGAACTTTGGTGGGAGGAAGCAGCATAATGGCTAAAGCTAAGTCAGAACAGCAACGGCAGGCAGACAAAACAAAACGTCATGGTGTGTTTACCAAGATTGTTCTTTTTGTCATGGCGCTTCCAATTACCGTGATGGTGACAATGATTATTTCTATTCTGGTTGAATGGGGTTTAATTTGGCATTGTGATGACGGCCCAGGAACGACTGTGTGTTCATTTGCTGATTTTCAACCTGGTATGGGTGTTGATCATTCAAGAAACATGCTTAGAGCCGAAGCAGGGTATGTTAATCAGCATTTCAAAGATAGTCTGATGGGATCTGCTCCTGTGAAAGTTGCGGGTGAGCTCATTACATGGACGGACGATTATATATTCCGCCCCATAGGTATTGATGATTACATTCGGAAGTCAAATCAAGAAAAAGGGTGGGCGTGGAATTACTTTGTATCTGCTTACACGATAATCAAAGTTGTATTGTTGCGGCTTTGCGTTCTTTTCCTTTCGATACCGGCCTACATACTATTTGCAGTTGTTGGGCTTGTGACGGGGTTGGTGCAACGTGACTTGAGAAAATGGGGAGCTGGTAGAGAAAGTACAGACAAATTTGAGCTTTCAACTAAGCTTATCAGTCCTTCAGTAGTGTTGTGTTTTGTTATCTATCTGTCATGGCCTAACAGTATTAATCCGGCGCTAATAGTTGTGCCGTTTGCTGCAATGTTCGGCTATGCATTACATTTAACGGCATCTAACTACAAGAAATACTTCTAACGAATCAAAATTAGGCATGCCTAATTTTAAAAGCCTCCAATACGGGGGCTTTTTTGTATCGAGCATAGTTAAATGTGTCTATGATGGCCACAAAACATAGTCGAAAATGACTATGCTGCAGCGGTATAGAAAAAACCCCCTGAAAGTTCCCCTAGCTTTTCGAGTACATCCGGAAATAAACCCCTTTACAATGCCCTCAAGTGATATTTGCGGGGTGCAATATGAAAAAAATATTGATGGTTTCAGCGGTTTTACTCGCTGTTTTTGCTGGTTCGGCTAATGCCTCTACTGAAA
The DNA here is from genome assembly GCF_028599385.1 of Pseudoalteromonas sp. CST2. Classification (NCBI taxonomy): domain Bacteria; kingdom Pseudomonadati; phylum Pseudomonadota; class Gammaproteobacteria; order Alteromonadales; family Pseudoalteromonadaceae; genus Pseudoalteromonas; species Pseudoalteromonas sp. CST2. The sequence goes on along the minus strand of NZ_JAQREO010000016.1, from coordinate 36,090 downwards.
AGGAGAAGGCTGAGTTGGCAAGAATTGCGAGTGAGCTGAAATATTTGAAGCATGATGTGCTTCAGATAAGTGAGCTTCGTCGTGCCGACGATACAGAAGCTTTCAATTATGAGGCTCTTGTAAGTGATCTTGACGCTGTTCAAAAGGCAGTTGAAAGACACATTAATGGGCCTTCTCGTCAACCAAAGGCGCTCAAGCCCCTAGAGGCAGAATATGGAAATATTCAGTGAAACTTTTGGGATGGATGCTGACACGTTGAAAGCATTCATTGAGTGGATGTTGACGTTTGTAGTCAGTCTGTTTTGCGTAGTGGTTCTGAAAGGATCTTACACGCGCTTGATAGAAGGTGATATGCAAGCGCTTGACGTTTTGGTTGATGTGGTCATCGCTGTAGCGGTCGCCACTGGGGTTTTTACGGTAATCAATTAACTTCAAATACAGAGGTAAACAATGAAAGTTATTAAGGTATTCAAGGCGATGGCGGAGAAATCTAAATTAGCCTTTTGGACATTGATGGCGTTTGCATGGCAAGTTCGCGCAGATATGCCAACTACAGACGATTTTGCAGATGGTTCAGATGATAAAGACGGCGCTGAAATGCTGATGTGGTTAATGGAAAAGTTTGTCCAGGTGGTCATTATCGGTATGACAGCGTGGTTCGCTATCCTCATCATCAAAGGCGCTATGAAGAAATATAACGATATTTCTGATGAGCGTGGTAGCTGGATGGACCTTGCTGGTCACGTAGTTGGCGGCTTGGCGCTGTTAACATTGGGTATCATTCTGTTCAACCTGGCTGATACGTGGGTTGATTAATGAAACAGGACGAAAGCGATTTTACAGATAGCTTTACCGGCGACTTCATTAATGAAGAGCCGGTTGTATTCAAGGGCCTGACGGATGGAGAGATCAAGAGCGTATTCTTAATATCCCTTTTTATAGGTTCGCCTATTGGGGTCTTACTTGGAATGTTAAGTGGCTTTCCGATGCTCATGATCGTTTTCGTCTTTGTTATCCCGATGATAGTGGTTTATTTCCTTGCTGGGTGGATGGAGAAAGCAAGGCGCGGCAAGCCTTCTGGCTATGTTGAACATAACCTTCACGCTTGGCTTGTGGCTAAGAAATTAGCTAAGCCTAATTTTATTTGTGAAAGCACCAAATGGAGTTTGGGGCGAAGCAGTAGAGGGGCTTCAAAACAGTGAATATGAAAAGTAAAGCAATTAAAGAAAGTGACCGCAAAGATAAGGTTATTCGTGGCCTGACGATCTTTGCAGTAATCCTGTTGGGGCTGGTTCTGCATGCTCACTGGCTGTTAGCGACACTTCCTAAAGAATTTGAGTGTCATTTTCCACCAGATCTATCGCGAGGTGGAATGGTTAAGGTCAATGAATTCCAACGTCATGAAGTTTATGCGTTCGCTTACAACGTTTATCAGCAATTGAATCGCTGTGAGCAAGATTGCGCCGTTGAGTTTCAAGATAATATCCGTAAATACGGCTACTTCGTTACTGATTCATATCGTCCACAGCTGATGAATTTAGCGAAAGTTAAAGAGTCAGATAACCGCCGTAAAGTGCGTGGTATCTCTGAGTATGGCGCTTACTCAGACAGTAAAGTAGTCCCTTTAGGAAACAATACCTGGATTGTTTATCTTGATGTCGTTGAGCGTGAGCTTATTGGTGGCAAGGTTGTCCGTGATGCTGTAATGCGTTACCCGTTGATTGTGACTCAGTACGATGTTGATAGAGAGAAAAATCCTTGGCGATTGGCTATCGATGGCATGAAGGGTCAGCCGAAGAGGTTAAATTAATCATGATTCGTTTCCTGTTAACTTTCATCATTATGCTTTGCTCGTTTGGTGGGTATGCCACCGAACGAGTGAAGTGGGAACAAGGGCAAGAAATCGGCGTTGAGCTCAAAGAAAATGTAGAGCGAAAGGTTACGTTCCCTGAAAAAGTGCGATTTGCAGTAAAAGCGCGTTACGCTGAGCAGTTCAAGCATTCCTTGATTGATAACATGCTGTATATAACACCGGTTACGGAGTTTACAGAAAAGCTTACTCTGCAAGGTTTAGATAGCGGTCGTTTTTATGTCCTTCAGGCCTCAGTGTCTGAAGGGGCTGCTAAGGCTGGTGATGATTTGATTGTGCATATCAATGAATCAAAAAATGAACCAGAGCAAGGTGTAGTAGGTGGTAGCCGTTTACCAATTCAAGCGCCTCAATTAACACCTATGGATCTGGTGCAGTTCGCTTCCCAAAGCTTGTATGCGCCATCTGCTGAGCTTATTGAGCCTACCCCTGGGGTCCGTAGAGTTGTAGTTAAACAACGTGCAATGGCCAATCTCTATCGCGGTGGTGCGTTCAAGTCTGAAGTTTTAGCAAGTTGGACCGGTGGGGGCTTGTACGTAACAGCGTTGAAACTTATCAATGTTTCTACACAGGCTGTAATCTTTGAACCCTGTCGTATTAGAGGTGATTTTTACTCTGCTACCGCTCAGTTCAAGTCAGCTATGCCAGCTGGTCATAGAAAAGATTTTACAGTGGTATATCTATTAAGTGAAAAGCCCTTTGATGTTGCTGTTCAAAGTAGGGAGTTGTTATGCGTATAAAGCAAAACCCTATCGTTAAAGGTTTAGCTGCCTTAATGGTTATCATCCCTATTTATTTTTTGGCTACCGATTCTAAAGAAGAATCAGATGTACAAACATCACCGAAAGAGTCAGAGAAAGGTACTGGTAAACCGGTGCAGACTGAAAATGAGGCGATTGCCGCGATGTCTGCATATCTTTCTACTGTTGAGGGGGAGCAAAAGCGTATCAAAGAGTCGCTTGATAACGCAGTTACAAAAGATGATCTTCAACAAATAATTGACTCATCTAAGAACAATACCGGCGACACCGTTGATGAAGAAGCGTTGTTGGATAAAGTCTCAAAGCTTATCGATGACAGAACAAAGGCCATTAAAGAAAAATTCATCGCTGAAAATACTGTTAATCCTAATAGTGTCGGTAATGTTGATAATGAAATGCCGTTCGCTGATGCTTTTGAAGTGAATACCGGTTCTACTTCACAGGGTAAAAACAAGAACTCAGAAGAAATCCAGTGGGCCTATCCGGTTGGATTTACACCAGATGAAGGTAATGGTGTTATTGATGGCCTTCTAGGTAACGGTAGTGCTTTCAGTCGTAAGGCGGGTGACTTTGCGGATAACGTTAAAGATAGCGCAGCTGAAGCTAAAGCAAAGCTGGAAGAGGAATTGAAGCCGATTCCATACGCCACAATCCATTCTGATAGCTCTATTCATAATGCAACGGCTCTCACCGCATTAATAGGTCGGATTGAGCGTAAAGGTCAAACGCATGATCCATTCCGTTTTCAAGTGATGCTGTCAGGCGATACGTTGATGGCAAACGGTCATACGATGCCAGGTGTTGCAAACGCAATCGTAAGCGGGGTAGGTACTGGTGATATGGCTTTCAGTTGTGTTAGGGGCCGTGTTACTAGCGTGACATTTAATTTTGAAGATGGCCGGATTTATAACCAGAAAGGCACGTATGAAAAGCCAATTGCAGAGCTTGGCGACCGTTGGGGAAATCCATGCATTAAAGGTGTTCAAGTTGATGATGTGGGTAAGTACATCACAGCCCAAGGTGTAGTCGCTGGCCTTTCAAATTATGCGGAAACAATTGCAAAGCAACAACAAACGCTTACTTCTTCAGGTAATAGCACAAGCATAGGGCTTACTGGCAATGCGGGTAAATTAGCAGCTGGAAGCTTTGCTTCAGGAGGTCTAAACAAGACCGGTGAAATGCTATCTGAGCGATATGAAAATTACTACGAAGCCATCTACGTCCCGCCAGGTGAAAAGGTTTCTTTATTGTTCGTTGAAGACGTACCTATTGATTACATACCGACAAACAGAAAGGTCAGTTATGAAGAAAATTACAGTCCTATTACTGCTCTTGATTAACACCGTTGGGTGCGCGAGCAAAACCCCTTTTGAAATGGCAAAAGAGGGACCGACAATGAAGCAAAATTATGAAAATCATATGGTCGGGGAAGGTGCTGATGTTTCTCAAGGGGCGGGAGCTGTAGGCATTAGCCGCCCACTTGAAAATGATATCAACTACAAAGCAGTAGGCGAATACGCTTATCGCCGGTTACAAAATCCTGAATTGGAAATGTTTATTTATCCGCATCGGTCTACTCGCCTTGGTGTTATTGTTCCTGGTTACACAGTGCGTTTTCCAATGTATGAAAAAGTACAGTACGGTTTAGTGGGGGATGTAGCTAATGTTCGCTAAGAAAATCAGTAGTAACCTGAAGCGGTCTGCCAGCATGATTGCAGATAGTTTCAAATTGTATGATCGGGAACCGGAAGAAATGGTAACTGAAGGCGATATGGAAAAAATGTATTCTGTTCGCCGTAGTTTTACCGACCGTTTACCTTGGATTGAGTATCTCACAGAAGATGAGTGTTTCTTACTTAGTGATGAGCGCAGTGTAGCAGCCGTTTACGATATATTTCCGACAAATGCCGAAGGCGTGATGTTAAGCGAGTTAGCACGTATCAGGGATAACTTTAAATCGTTTTTGAATGAAGTTTTCCCCCAACATGAAAAAAATCCTTGGGTTGTTGAATTTTACCAAAGTGACGTGCTTTCACTCTCGTTTTTTGCCAAAACCGTGCGTGAGTATGCCGCCAATATTCGCAAAGATAACCCTCAAGTAACGGAAAGTCCCCTTTTTAAAGAGTATCTTCCTGTTATGGAGCAACATCTAAAAGATGTATGTAAAGAAGGTGGCCTATTTCACGACGATACTGTAACTGGGGTTAACTGGCGCGGCTCAGTACGTACCTACCGAATGGTGTTTTATCGTCGTTACGGTAGTAACGGAAGTCCACCTAGAGGTAGAACGCCCATTCAAGAGCTTAATGAAGTACGCCAAAAAGTCGAAAGTTCATTGACGCAATCGGGTGTTAAGTGCTTTCGCGTTGATGGTAAAAACTTCTATGAGTGGCTATTCCGTTGGTTTAATCCTCGCCCTGAAGTCACTGGCGGCGATACAGATAAATTGTTAGAGCAGTTGCCGTATACCGACAATGAAGATCTGCCATATGGTCATGACTTTGCTGAAAGTCTTTTACACCGACCACCGGAAAGCGACAATGAATCGGGAACCTGGTATTTCGATGGCCTGCCTCATAAGGTGATCACAGTTCAAAATCTTCGCCGTAGACCAAAAATTGGGGCTATGTCAGCGCCAAAGGAAAACGGTAAGGATATTTCCGCACTCTTCGACCGTATGCCTGAAGGCACAGTTATGTCGATGAAAGTCGTTATTACGCCTTCAGATGTCATAGAAAAACGTATCGATAAAATTGAAGATAAGGCTAAAGGGGATAGCGCCAAAATTAACCGGATTAAAGCTGAAGTAGAGCAAGCTAAACATAGGTTGGCAAATGATAGCCCTATGTATCCGGTTGAAATGTGTTTTTATATCCGTGGTGAAGATGAAGAGCAATTACGACAAAACCAAATTGACGTGATATCGCTTCTTCAACTTGAGGGTTTAAATGCGCTCGATGATGCTGATGATCCCATTATTCTTGATTCTTACATTAAGAATCTGCCAATGAATTACGATCCATCAAAAGAGCAGCAGCGCCGCCGTTCGCGTTTAGTATTCACAGAACATATTGCTAACCTTGCACCTATCATGGGGCGTGGTAAAGGTACTGGTAATCCTGGTTTATTGTGGTTTAATCGTGGCGGTGAGCCAATGAGTTTTGATCCTTTAAACCCTATGGATAGAGCTAAGAATGCTCACTTATGCCTGTTTGGTCCTACGGGTGCGGGTAAGTCGGCACAGATTACCGGTATGCTCCTTTTCTTGATGTCTATTTATAATGCAAGGGTGTTTCTTGTAGAAGCCGGTAACTCATTTGGTATGTTACGTGAGTATCTAAAAGAGTCAGGGGTATCGACTCACAAGGTTAGGATGCGCTCTGGTGAAAACACTATTATCCCTCCTTTTGCTAATGCTCTTAAAGCGCTTGAGCGTGAAGAGAAAGAGCAGGAATTATTTGGTAGAACGACGGTTACACCGGATATAGATGTTGTTGAGGAAGTCATGCAAGACTTCGAGACAGGAAAGTTAAGCCCTGATTATGAAGATGATGATGATGATGGTCAGGAGTATGAAAAGGATTACCTGGGCGAAATGGAAATCATCACACGCATTATGGTTTCAGGTGGCAACAAAGATGTTGCCAAGGGTATCCGGTTAGGTGATCAGCAGTTAATTCGTGAAGCGATTCTCAAAGCTGCGAAAGCGTGTCGGGATGAAGGCCGTAATCAAGTTATCACCGAAGACGTTGCTGAGCATATCTACAATGTATCGCAAGATGATACGGTTCCAGAGGATATCCGAACACGCTTTTATGAATATGCCGCTGCAATGCGTAAGTTCACGCAAGGTTTAGCTGGGCAAATATTCAACCGTGAAGGTGACTTGTGGCCGGAGTGTGACTTTACTCATATCGACTTAGCTGAATTCGTTAAAGATAACAGTGAAGCTGAATTGGCCGTTAGTTATATGTCAATTCTGAACAACGTGAATGATATTGCTGAGCGTGATCAGGAAACCGGTAGGCCTATTATCTTCCTTACGGATGAGGCTCACTTGATAACCAAAAACCCATTGCTTGCGCCAGGTGTTGTCAAAATCGTTAAGATGTGGCGTAAATTAGGTGCGTGGCTTTGGTTAGCAACGCAAAATATGGCTGACTTCCCAAATGAAGCGGAAGTTATGTTGTCATTGTTTGAATGGTGGCTTTGTTTGGCTTTGGAGCCTCAAGAGGTTGAGGAGGTTGCCAGATTTAAAAAACTGACCGACGAACAGAAACACTTGCTTGCCAGTGCCAAGAAGCAAGAGCGCTGCTATACCGAAGGTGTAGTGCTTAGTAGTAGATTAGCTGAAATATTCAGGGCAGTGCCGCCTAGCCTTACATTGGCGTTGGCAATGAGTGAATCACACCAAAAGGCAGAGCGCCGTAAATACATGGATGAGCATGGTATTTCTGAGACGGACGCTGCGAAAATGGTGGCTAAGGCTCTTGATAAAGCGCGTGGTATTTATCGAGAACAAAATTAGGCATGCCTAATTTTTGAAATTGTTTTGGGCAAAGGGCGGTCAAATTGGCCGCTTTTTTTTGCCTTCAGAAAAACCCCCTAAAAGTTCCCCTAGCTTTTCCCAGCAAACCTTTGTTGACACAAATAAAATGGCATCATCAAAAAAAGTCGGGTGGAGTCATGAAACAACTTAAAAAGCTCAGTCTCTGCGTTTGTGCAGCGTTTTTACTGGTGTCAGGGTGTTCCTCTGTACACCAAGAACGTGTGCATCCAGTCGCAGACATATTTGTACAGTTCGATGCGGGTCAATCTGTATTTAACAATCGATACGCGCTCACAGAGCGATTAAATAGTGTGTTGGCCGGATACGAAAAACGCCCTGTGGTCGTTGTTGTAGCCTCTGGTAATAAGCAAGAAGACTTTACTCTGGCTGTGTCGCGTCTTTATTCCATTGTAAATGCTGTAGACGTTGATGCTGATTATAGGGTGCTTGTAAAGCCATTGGAGCGTTTTGAACAGCGCGACCGTGTTGGTATCTATCATGCGGAAAACTGGGGTGCTTTTGAAAAGGCTTATATGCATGACGGCGATTATTCGTGGGTAGATGGCTCTAATGGAATCTACCGTTCATCTGATGAGCGTTTGTTTATGGCCGTTCCAACTATGCGTCATTTGCAACCTGTAGGTTCTAACGGTTTGCAGCAAACAGCAAGTTTGCTTGAAGCGCTTGGGTGGTCTTTGCAGCTTATTGGCGAAGAACCGGAGCCTTCTGACGTACATCTTAACGATATCCAGATAGTCACGCTTGAGAAAGTTGCGTCTCGTATTGAAGTTTCATTGCTTCTCGATGACGTGATAGGTGAGTTAATGCCAGGTTGTGACTATGAAGTAGTGGCCGGTGAGCGACTGGTCAAGGTTTGGAAAAAAGATTTAATTGGGAAAATATTATGAAAAGTTCGCAAGTTGCCAGCCTTGTCATGGCGTTAGGTTTTGCATTGCCGGTTGCGGCACAAAATAGTGTTGTCCGTTCCTCGGATTTCTTGGATCAGGATGCAGTCACTGTTACGTCTAAAGTGGCTGCTGCTTACCAAAAGCCGGTTGTTGCTGTAGCACAAATTCCTACGGTTGCGCCTGTTGAAGCCAGCGAAAGTGTTGAGGTCTATTCAATGTCAAATAATGACATTACTCAACCAAGTCTTCGTACCGTTGTAGAAGATAGCGATAAACCATCGCCGCCAGCTGTGGTTACAGACGGTCCTTATCGCTTTTATCCGGAAACCGGTGCTGTTGATTTTAATCTTCGCAAAGGGTTGTTGAAGCCTCAACTTGTCGAATTGCTTATGCATCACCGTCTCATCGATTCTACAGATGATATTCAGTGGCAAGCCTCTGACAATTTCATGTGGCCTAACAGTCACACATTGTCCGGTGCTTCATTAGATCACGTCATTAATGCTGTGCTTGCGCCTTATAAGTTAGTAGCTGACTTCAAGGGTAATGGCAGCGTTATCGTTAAAAAGCTGTAGTAGGGGTCAATAATGAAAAAATTTAAACTCAGTATCATTACAGCCACGGCCACGGCTATATTTTTGGCTGGTTGTGCTTCCTCTGTCTCATCATTCAAAGAAGTAAAACAGGAAGGTGAGGCTGTTGTAGCTAAAGCGTATGAATACGCTGTCAATGAACAGGAATTACCCCACGTTCGGTATTCAGATGAATTTTATGTACCTGAATTGAAAGAGCGTGACCAGGACAAGCCTCAGTGGTTCTTTCAAAAAGCAGAAGGGTCATACCTTGACTATACGCTTGAAGAAGTTATGCGAGATGTGCTTGCGCGTGAAGGTGTAAACATTCGTTACCTAGATAGTTTGGATAAAGGTCGCAGATTTTCGTTAGTGCATAAAGGCACTATTGGCGGTTTGCTGGATAAAATTTCATTCGCTACTAAGTATTCATACGAAATTGACGGTGATTTGCTTACGTGGAGCAAGTTTAAAACAGCAGAATTCGATGTGTCTTTTATCGCTGGGCAAACAGAATACCTGTTTGGCGCTAAAGAGAATTCAACCGGCTCAGCTAATGCAAACGGCGGGGGTGGGATGAACACCGTTGTCACGGATACGGGTTTTTCCAGTTCGGACGAATATATCAATTTCTCTACTGAAGGTCTTTCAATTTGGGAAGATATGAAGTCCACTCTTGAGCTTTTAAAAAGCGAAGAGGGGAGATATGTCATTAACCAAGCTACGTCTACTGTGGTGGTTAAAGACTACCCTGATAATGTCTCGGCTATAGCCGATTACCTAAAGCGTGGAAACGATAAAATCACTCAGATGGTTGCGGTTGACTTTCAGATTATCGAATTCACTTCAAATGAAGGTGATCAGCGCGGTATCAACTGGAATGTTATTAAGCAGGACTTAGCTACTGGGGGAGTGTTTGGACTTCAAACAGCCTTCAACACGTTAGTAGATAACGATTTAGCTCCGACAATTCTTGGTTATAGTCAGGAAACGGGAAAGTATGCGGGTTCTCAGGTGCTACTTAATGTGCTGGACCAATACGGCGCGGTGACAACGGTTAAAAGCCGTCGAGTCGTTAGCTTGAACAATCAGGTAACAAAATTATCCCAAGGTGGTGAGTTTGCGTACTTAGCGCAAAGTGGCGGTACAGCTACTGCGAATGTCGGTTCACAAGACAATCTCATGCCAGGTATTTTAAAAACCGGTGACACAATTTATATGCTGCCTAACTATGTAGGTGACAAAGTTGTTATCCAGTTATCTACGTTCTTATCAGATCTCACTAACGGAAAGTTTAGACGTATTGAAAGCGGCGATAAAGCCATTGAAGCCCCTGAAACAAGCTTTTCAGATATGTTTATGAAGTTTGCTGTAAAAGATGGTCAAACACTGCTTATCTCTGGTAGCAGTGATAATAAAAACCAATATACAGAAAATTCTACAGGTGGATTTGTGGCGTTAGGCGGTGAGCTTGGTGGCACTAAGAGCCGAAAGGAAACGCTGATTCTTATCACGCCAAGAATTGTGTTCCAGTAGGGGGTCGAATGCGAATTTATACGAGCCCCAAAGAAGAACATCGCTGGATATTTCAGCCCTTCAGGGCAACTTTTAAAGGTGCTGGAAGAGAAGAAAAAATTCGTCAAAAGGCGAAGGAATTAGATTTTCGGTATCTGTCTGTCTATTCAACCGGTGATGCTCTTCACGCTGCTTATACGTCTGAGCGTGATGGGTATGATTTTGCCGCACGGTTTCACTCATATTGCCTGAAGGCAGGCATGAACGATGTTGTTTATGTTGAGCGTTCTAGCGACGAACATAACGTTATCGTGATTGTTCGTGACGGAAACATCAAACGAGACAAAGTTGGTAAAGCAGAAGATATCAAAGCTGATCTCGAATCTATTATGGGGTCAGCCAACCTTGAAAATGTAAAGCTAATCAACTACCAGTTTCTCGAAAATGGGGTGTTAGAAAAAGCGAAGAATGTCTTTAGTGGCCGTATTGAAAACTTGTCAGCTGCTTTGACTGACAAGCTTGAGCCTACTGAAGAATTTTCTTTTTTAGCTGAGCGTGATGCGATGTCTAAGATTAAGAGTCGCAGGCCGTGGCTTCTTTACTTAGGTATTGTTGGTATCGTCCTTATGGGAGTGAATCAACTTGCTTCGCTAACAAGCGATACCGTTGAAAAAACAGTGGTTGTAGACCCTTATGCTTCGTTTTATCAAGCAATGTCCTCTGATGTAATTCAAGTGCTGAATCGTATGGCACAGGATTATAACACTCATGTTGGTTTAATGACGTTACCTGGCTGGACAGTCACTAAGGTTACGCATACGAAAGGCCAAGTGAGTTACCGCATGATGTCTACTGAAAATGGCGATGTTGAAACGCTTAAAGCTTTTGCAGGACAAAATGGGCTTCACGTTATGATTGATCCCAATGAAATTGTTTTGCTAGGTCTTGGCGCTAACGTCACGACTACAGATGAAAGCCAAGTGAAAATGTACAACGTTGAAGAGGTGCATCATTTTCTTCGCGATGCGGTGAATGAATATATTCCTGGGGCAGAACTTACTTTTATTCGTGATGTGCCTAAAGGCACAGATACAAAGTGGACGATACGGGAACTCATGTTTCAGTTCAGGGGCATATACAAAGAAGACTTAATGACCTTGGGCGCAATAACAAAAAACCTGCCTGTAAGTATCGGTGGTGATAGTGCAGACCCTAATGCCGGTCAATACATCATCGACAATGAGCGCTTTACTGGCGGCTTAAAAATATCAGTATTTGGAGAGAAACTATGAACAAGCGTACCAAAGTATTGGCGATAGGTGCGGCGGTCATTCTGTCAACTGCAATAGGTTATCGGGTTTACGATAGTAATGCTGGAAGTGCCGTTACTACGTCTAAAAACAACTCTGAAGCAACAAGGGCAACAGAGTCCAAGCCTCAAGTGAAATCGGTGGCGAGAGTGCCTGATAAGGGGCATATTTCTCAAAGCATTGATTCGCTTGCGAGGCAAATAGTGGCTAATTCCCCTAACCAAGAAGAAGCGTTTACGTTTCTTGTTGAAGCTAAGTCCTATCGTATTCAAGAACTACGAGCTCGACGCGCAAAAGAACGTGCGGAAGAGGCAAAAGCTCAATACGATGCAGATCTTTGGAGTCGCAAACGTGGACAAATTGATGTCGAGCTTGCGAGAGAGGCAGAAAAAGGATCAGTTGATACACAAGCAGGCCAAAACCTTTACCAAGGTAATGCGCCAATCAGTCAACAGGTAAGCCAGTTGAGTGATATTAAGAAGGAAATAACCCTTGCTGATTTTGCTTTAAGAGCAATCATCAAAGAGGGGCCTGACTATGTTGCTCGTCTCGCTTATGGCGACCGAAATGTGCCTGCTAAGGAAGGGTATACCCTTTTTGGTAAAGTCGATGTGAAGAGCGTTTCATCAAATGAAGTGGTGCTTATGAAAGGCTCTGATGAAGTCACGCTTTATGCTTACTAAAGGTGCATTATGGCTACAGTAAAAGAAGTTATTTCTGGCGCTGCCCAGTTAAACTACAACACATTTAAAGACAATGGCTATCGCTTTTTCAAGCCTCTTTTGGATGTTTGTATGGCTTATGAGGGCAGTGGCGACCAAGAAGATGAAGATACAGTTTTTGTTGCTGTTATTGTTCCTCCTGGCACTGACAAAACTGCGTTGATTATGACTACGCGCCGAGCTCACGATAGAAAGTCTTTGGAAATTCAAAATATCGAAACGCTTTTATCGTCTAAGCATTCAATCGGTAATGTATACGTAATTTATTCGCACCCTAAAGATATTCACGCCATCTTGCATGACGCGAATTCAAAAAAAGGGAAAGGCGAAAAGTCTGAAGCAGACGAAACGCATAGTGCGGCGTTGCAGGATTTGGAAAATATTGTTACTGAGGCGGTAGTAACCTGTACTTCAGATATTCATTTTTATGTCTATGAGGACCGTGCGGAGGCTGTATTTCGTATTGATGGTTTGTTTAGTCAAAGCACTCCCTTGGGAAGAGAGCAAGCTATCTCAATTATCGCCGCTGGTCTGAATACAAAGTCGCCGGATTATCGCTCTGTGACAGATGACAATGAAATGGCTGATGTCTCGATCTATATGAATATTGAAGTTCCTGATCCAAAAGGCGGTCAGAAGCCTAAACGTGAAAAAATAAATCTTCGTACCTCTAAAAGTGGTTCGCTTGAAGGGCCGCACACGGTAATGCGTGTAATCAGAACGTCTCAGGAAGCCAAGAAGACCATTTCTGACCTTGGGATGGACAGTGATATTCGCAATATGCTTATCCGTTCTACTGAAGCGCCCACAGGGATAATTTTGCTTACTGGCCCAACTGGTTCAGGTAAGTCTACGACTTTAGCTGCGCTGTATGAAACGATAGATGATGAGCGAAAAATTCTGTTACTTGAAGATCCTGTTGAGTATCGAATTAAGCGTAAAAATACGGTGCAAAAACCGGTATTTCCAGAAATTAAAGGGCAAGGTTTTATTGATCATCTTAAAAACGCCCTTCGTCAAGACCCTGATATCATTGGTATCAGTGAAATGCGATCTAAAGAAGTGGTCGAAATTGTTATTAAGTCTGCGCTTACTGGTCACTTGATGGTTTCAACGCTTCATACCAATGATGCGATTGGTGGTATTAGTCGTTTAATCGATGAAGGTGTAAGTCCTAAAGTGCTTGCCGAGCGTAACTTGTTTCGCTGTATCGTTGCCCAGCGATTGATACCGGCGCTTTGCCCTAAGTGCAGAGTGAAGAAGTCGGTAGAGGGGTTTACAAACTCATATATTAAAAGTGAGGATGGCTGTAAGCATTGTGGTGGTACTGGCACTAAGGGGAGGGTGCTTATTGCTGAGTTGATCATGTTTGACGATAAATGCCGTGAATATATTGGAAACCATGATCTTGCATCCCTTGAGAAACACCTGTTGGATAATGGTTGGAAGGGTATGGCTGCGCGAGCTCGTATGCGGATAGAGCAGGGAGTTATTGACCCGTATGAAGCTGTGAAGCATGTTACAAACCTCTTTGCAGAGGAAGCAGCTGTTAAGTATCCAGAAGTTGAATTCGTCAATAATGGATTAGAGCCTGCCTTATCATAATTAGGCATGCCTAATTTTTAAAATTTTTTGGGCAAAGGGCGGTCAAATTGACCGCTTTTTTTTGTCTTCAGAAAAACCCCCCAAAAGTTACCCCTGTTTTTCCGACTCATTCTTAAAAAAGGCGCTTTACAATGGGTTCATTGAGATTAATGGGGGCTTTTATGGCGCTGTCTAAAGAGCAAATACAAGATGCTGTTAAGCGTGGTGCGTTAATCGTACTTGAGTACGCTGGCATAAATTACCAGACCTGGGACCGTGTAAAGCGGTTTTTCAGAACGTGGGGATTTAGTAAGCAACGCCAATTTGAGTTTGTACAGGATTTTTCTAGCTGGCTAAACGATGGGTGTAGCCCTAGTCAGGCGTGTCGTTCAATTATGGATGCTGGTAAGGGTGATAAGCGCTTGCAGCAAGAAGTGAATGCTGCGACCTCTATTTATGATGCATTGAAGCGTGGTCAGTCTATCAGTGAAGGTATGGTGGATTGGTTTGATCCTGAAGTGGTTACGCTTTTTGATGCGGGACAGCAAGCCGGTTCAAAGGCCTTAACTCGCGTAGTGAATGAGTACCTGAAGCAAGAGGCTGAAATCAAAAGAGCAAAATCGGAATTTTGGAAGCCAGTAAAACAACCGTTGACATATTTTTTTATGGTTATCGCTTTCATGATGGTTATGGGGTTGTTCGTGTTACCTCAATTCTCTGATCTAATGCCACCGGACAAAATGACGTTTTCAGTTCGTTTTGTGCTTGGTTTTAGCGAATGGGTAAAGGCGATGTGGCCTTACATGCTTCTGGCGTTGTTGGTGGTGTTTATAGCGGGACTTCATTTTGTCTCAAACAATACGTCAAAAATGCGCCTGTCTCTTGATGGGTATTTTCCTTTGAACATTTATAAAAACTTTGCAGCTATGAAAACGATGAAGACGTTGGGGATTCTCGTAGAGACTCGTTACAACCTTCATAAAGCAGCGACTGAGCTCAAGCGTAATTCAAATGGCTACATGGTTCATCACTTAAATCACATTATTCGCGAAACACAGTTTGGTGAAAGTGATTTGGGTGAAGCACTAAATTCTGGTTTGTTGAGTAAGCGCCTCATGTTTCGTTTGCGGAACGCTGCAAATTCACCAGATCAGGATAGAAAGAAGTCTGCAATATCGATTGCAGCGGATAGGAGCGGGGATGAAGCGGTTCGTGCGCTTATAGGGACTCGTCAATTCGTGGCTTTCTTTCTTTGGATAACAATGTCTCTGACATTGTTGATGGTGGTGAGCTCGTTTATGGGCGTTATCTCTTCTCTATTTAATATGTCATATCGATAAGTAAGGAGCCGAAAGGTGAAAATGATGAAAAAGCAAAAGGGTTTTACCCTAATCGAATTGTCAATTGTGTTGGTGTTGATTGTCGGTCTGACAATTACCTTCTGGCCTCAATTGGCACAAATGTTTGGTATCGGTGATGCAGCTAAGACGCGAGCGCAAATTAGTGAAATTCAAAACGGCGCTTCGCTCTATAAGCAGCGAAACAATGTGTTCACCGGAATTTCAATGACTGTTTTGGATGACCAAGGCTATGTATCTGATCGTATGGCTGACGGTACTGCACGTAACCCTTGGGGTGGTAACTACACTATCGCGGTAGATGCGGCAGATGCTACACGTTACACGGTTACAGCGACAGGTGTTCAAAATGCTGATATTGGAGCGCAACTTGCCGCTGACTATGCGACATCTGCGGTTAATGCCGATTTCAACGGTACAACACTGACGGTCACATTCCAGGGGTAACGTCATGAAACGGGTTCGTGGGTTTACGTTAATTGAGCTACTTATCACCATTGCTATCGGTGCGGGAATGTTGATTTGGGCAAGCTCGTTTAGTCAAGTAAATGGCAGGGTCCTTACCGCAAAACGGTTAGATCAAGACGCGCAACTTTTACTTGAATCCATGAATCAATACTATCATCGCCACTGCACTGAAGCTGTTTTCCCCGCCATCACAGAAGCTCGATTGAGAGCTGAAGGAATCCTTGTTGGCGGGGGGTTCAACAATCCCTGGGGAGGCAATTACCAATTAGTAATTGACCGAATCAGACCAAGGAACCCGCTATTGCGGGTTTCAGTCGTTTTTAATAATGCCACCGATGCCGGTTTCGTTGCTGGGTTTTCAGAAAATGCAACGGTTGCCGGTTCAACCGTTACATGGACGGCAAATAGTACCTTTAGCCGCACAGCTGATGGGGTTCGTAAGCAGTTGGATAGAGAAGCCTTTGGTACGCCATTGTGTTAAGCAGGAGTTTGATTATGAAAATTAATAAAAAGTCACAGGGCTTTACGCTTATAGAGTTGATTCTTGTGCTGACAATCCTATCTGGCCTTGCGGTCACATATGGTCCCCAGTTAATCCAGCAGCAACAACCAATATCACAAGCTGATGATGCCAAAAATGATATTTCAGAGCTCAAAGCGGCAGCGAATGGCTACTATATGGAAAACCGTGCGTGGCCTGCATCTGTAAATGAGCTTATTGCTACGGGGTATTACACTGGTTCGGGGGTATCTCCGTTTGGCACAAACTATGTCATTGGGACAAACGGTGACAACTTGGTTGTGAGTATTGACACTAACCGCAACCAATTAGCAAATATGCTGGCTGGTAAAGTTTCCTTTGGTAATGTTGCGGCTGATGGTGAAACCGTTAGCACTGAAATGGGAACACCATCAAGAGAGGCTATTCAGTCATTCTTTCTTGCGCGTAAAGCAGTGGCCGGTTGCGCTGATTGTAACCAGTTAGCAGCTGGCACAAACATCGATGTCAATAACAACAATCTCAACAATATCGATGAAATGGATGCTAATCAGGCAACCATTACAAATGCGACGATTACAACGGCAAATATTGACAGGGTGGAAGCTGAATCAATTCATCTTGGTAATAACAGTATTACTTATGCGGGTAATCAACTTAATTTGAATGCCGGTACGGTTCGTATGAATGCGAACCTTTCTATGAACGGTAATATAGTGGGCAATGGTAATGATATCACTGGCTTTGACCGTTTAGAGGCTAATGCGGGTGACTTCACTAACCTTTCAGCTACTACGGGTAATATCGCTTCATTGAGTGGTAATAGCCTCGATTACAACACTGGTACGATTGATACCTTGTCTGGTAATACTCTGAACTATGGGAATGGTACAATCACTTCGTTGAGTGGTAATACCCTATCTTATAATTCAGGTTCAGTAGGAAGCCTTAGCGGTAATACATTAAATTACGGTTCGGGAACCATTGATAGTCTAGGCGGTAACTCGCTGTCTTTTGGTTCTGGTACTGTGAATACGTTAAGCGGTAATACCCTTACGTATACTACTGTGAATGGTACTAACGGTAACTTTAACGGCCTATCAGCCAACAGCGCAAACTTCGGCAACCTGGGCGTTACTGGCACAGCTACATTGAACCGTTTTACCGCCAATAATGGAACAGTAACTAACCTCACAAGCAGCAGTGCTGATTTTAATACAGTGTCGTTCAACTCCCTAGATGCAGATAATCTTACTGCGTCAAATGCAAACTTGGCGACCGTGAATGCGACGAACGTAGATACTAATTTCCTAACTACCGGTTCGTTTAGCGCCAGTAGTGTGAACGTTACCGGTAACTTTTCTGTGGGTGGTACGCTCACGGCAAGTAATGTAACAGTTAGCAATAAAACCACGACTAATCAGTTGCAGGCCTCAAGTAGCACGTTGGGCAACGCTACAGCAAGTAGCATGAATGTGTCGGGCAATGTTACTGCGAATTCGGCCAGTGCCAATACTGTGAGCGCAAACAGCGCGACCATCGCCAACCTTTCGGGAACGAACGCTAATTTTAATACGGTCACTGCTAATCAGTTTAGCGGCGGCACGTTTAATGGCTCTAACTTTACGACCAGCCAAAGTAGCGTTAACAACAATAAATCTCTGATTGACCAATACATCAACAAATGGAACTCCTGCCAAAGCGCAGGCGGTTGTCAGTAAGGGTAAGCGGTATGAGAAGCTTGAAACGTCAAGCCGGTTACGGCTCATTGCTTATTATGGCCCTTGTGGGCATTTTGGCATTGGGTAGTACGGTTTACTATAAAACACGAATGCAGCAGCCAGAAAGTGTTAGGGAAACCTATGAGTCTACGGCTGAAGAGCTCAGAGAAATATCGAGCGCATTAACGGCCTACTATCGAGATAACATGGCGTGGCCTGCCACAATTAACGATTTAGCAGCTGGCGGCTACTTTACTGGTGATGCGGCACGATGCGGTGGCGGTGGAGCATTTCAATCGCCATTTTGTACAGTTATATTTGGTGGGCAAACTGGTGACGATTACACGTTGACTGTTAACCTTCTCAAAGAATCGGTAGCACAAGCGGTAGCAAACCAGATACCAGGTGGCACTTCAGCTGGGACTACTGTTACAGCAACTATCAACAGACCTTTCCAATCTGCTCTTTATGATGATTACCTTCAGCGCGTAGCAGATCCGGATAATCCGCAACGTACTCAGTTAGAAGTTGATTTAGATATTAACAATAATGACCTGGTTAATATTGGTTCACTTAATGTTCAACGAGCCACATTCGATAATGCTGAGTTTACTAATGCTGATATAGACAGAATTAATACTGAAGAGGTTCAGCTAGGTAATAACAGTATTACCTATGCGGGTAATCAGTTAAATGTTAATGCTGGGACGGTTAGAACTAACGGTTCGCTGTCTATGAATGGCGATATTGTTGGTAATGGCAATGATATTACTGGTATTGATTCTGTTTCAGCAAACACAGGCCAGTTTGATTATGTAAGTGCTGATAGCGCGGCAATCAATAGTCTTAGTGGTAACTCACTGGATTATAATAGCGGTAGTATTGATTCAGTCAGCGGTAATAGGCTCACGTTCGGTAACGGCTCGATCACTGCACTTGGCGGTAATACATTTACATACGGCTCAGGCACTATTAGTTCTGTATCCGGTAATATCTTGGACTTTAACAGCGGTAATATCGGTTCTTTATCGGGTAATTCCTTGTCGTATGGATCAGGTACTGTCAATACGTTAAGTGGTAATACGCTCACGTATGGCACTGTGAGCGGCACGAATGGTAACTTTGATAGTGTGTCAGCCAATAGCGGCTCTATTGGCAATATGAGTGTCACAGGAACGGCTGGGCTTAACAGACTTTCATCATCTAATGGTAATGTGACAAATTTAGATGTTACTACAGGTAACATTAATAGTGGCGAGGCCAATAGCGCTTCTGGTACATCGGTATCGAGTTCCGGCACATCTACATTTAGTGAATTAGACAGTAACCGTATTGATACCAACAGCTTTAAAGGTCAGACAGTGCAAGCATCAAGCGGTAGCACTTCTGGCAATGCCTCTGCGGGGTCTGTATCGGCATCAAACCTAACGGTGAATAACCGTCTTCAAACCAATGTTATTGAATCAAACAGCTCATCTGTAGGCAATGCATCTGCATCAAAACTGACTGTCCTTGGGGCGCTTAGCGCTTCTGGTATCAACGTGACTACAGCTAACTTTAATACGGGAAGCATTGCCAGTGTAAGCGGCACTAGCGCGAACTATAACACTGTCACTGGAAATCAATTTAATGGTGGCTCATTTACAAGTAATGATGACTTTTACACTTCTCAAAGCTCTGTTAATAACAATCACCTTTTGATTACTGAGCAAAGAAGTAAGCTGGATAACTGCGTAGATGTCACTAAATACTGCATTCCGCAAACGCCTAGCGTGAATCTAACTTGTTCTTCGTGTAATTCGGCTGCGGCACGTTCAAGCTTTTCTGGCACTGCTACTGGTTCAATTTCGGGATGTAGGCAGGGCTGTTCTTATAGCTGGGTGACATCGGGGAGTGGGCTGAGCTTTTCCGGATGTAGTGGTGGTACTATTGCCAAAGGCGGTAGCGCTTCTCCATCATGCAGAGTATCAAGTTCGTTAGGGCCACAAGAAAGCGCCTCTGGTAGCATTCAGTTGATCGTGACTAATAGCCATTATACAAGTCGCACGGCTTCAGACAGTGTGAATGTCTCTTACACAAATACAACGCCAAATGATCCGTTTAGATCTGTTACAGCGGGGTGTTATGTTGATACGGCTGCTTTTGACCAAGCACGACCTAATTCTTGTATGGCAAATGGTTGGCCTGACAAGACATATAAAGCAATATTAAGTGTTGGTGAATATCTGGGAATAGAAAATTACCAATTTTACACGACATCTGATTGGACAATTGCATGGTCTGGAGATTGCACATCTAGTCAGTGGCAATGCGTTATGAGTTTCACACCTGGCACTGGCGATCAGAATTATTCGTCTACGGTTTCCGTGCGCCACAAGGCAACGGGTGAAACAAGAAATTTCAGTGTGACTGTTAGATTCCACACTCTTGAGTAAAAAATTATGAATGAAAAAGGCCTTTTCCTGCAATGGCTGGAAATTGAGAAAAAGACAAAAACACAAAAAGCGGCCATAGAGGAATTAAACAACCACTGTGGCACAAAATATACCGAAAGCTGGCCCTCCAAAATGGAGGGTCGTGGGTACACGCTAGAGCGCATTCCCACTGATGTTCGACGTTATATGATGAATATCGTTTTACCTGAGTTGTTACCAGGTAAATCAGAAAATGAATATAAAAAACTAATAATAGCCTTGACGTAACTATACCGCAGCGGTATAGTCTAAGGGAGCTTTAATTTTGGGGATTCGTAATGAAAAAACTAATCAGCACAGTATGTTTGTCGGTAATGGCTGCTTCTGCAACGGCGGGAACAGGCGCTGATATTCGTGGGCTTCATGTTAATGAAAGTCCGGTTCAATATTTGCCAAAGGTGGCAACAAAAAGCACAGTTCAAAGTTATTCAGTATCATCTACGACCGCTGTTGGAAATGCTGCTGTAGCTGATGTTGTTGTGTTCTATCAGCCTTCTTATTTCGCAAAATATGGTGCATACGAGGCGCACAAGCGAATTGAAGCTTGGGTTGCGACCGCTAACGAAAGTTATGCCGCGCACGGTCTGAATTACCGCCTGTCTGTGTCTGATGTAATTGCGGTTGAATCGGTGTCAGATGATGTTCCTTATCAAGATGTTGTAGATGGTGATGGCAATATCGTTCAAGACGGTGCTGACTACCTTTTCTCACTGGCGGCATTGAATGAAGGAAGCCCTGAGTACACGGCTTATCAGGAAAAATGGAAAGGCGATCTGGTTGTATATGTTCGTGAGCAACGCCCTGAAGATACAGTGTTGGGGCTTGCCGGTATAGGCGGTGAGTATTCAAGCATGCTTGACAATGATGTTGCGCCTGAGCAATACACTACGTTTGCACACGAAGTTGGTCATAATATCGGTATGAACCACGAAGAAGCTAAGGCGTATGTGGGTCCAGAATACGCGAGAGCAACGATGTGTGGTGGTAATTACACAATCATGTATTCGGCTTCGCCAGCTGCTAAAACGCTGCATCATTATTCTTCGCCTGACTTATCTAGCGGTGGTGAGGTTTGTGGTAATGAAGATACAGCTAACAATGCTCGCGTTCTGGAAGAAAACTTTGTGGCAACTACTCAGCGCCGTGCAGGTGTTGAGGCGTTGGGAGTCGTATCGTTTGCTGAAACTGCTTTTTCAGGCAATGAAGAAGATGGCGTGGTGATCACATTGCAACGTGATGGTGACTTATCGCAAGCTGCATCGGTTAAATTATTTGCTGAAAGTGATACTGCGGAATGGGGTGTTGATTTCGTAGATGCTTATGTACTGGCAGAATTTGAAGCGGGTGCGGCCACTGCTGAAGTGGTCTACCCAATGGTAAAAGACAGTGAGAGCGAAAGCACTGAGTCTTTTTCAGTAACAATGAAATATGCTTATAAGTTGAGTGTTGGTGATGTGGCTACTGCAACGGTAAATGTTGCTGATGGCGCTCAAACTGGCGCAGCTGGCATGTTCTCGGTTGCTGGGCCTTCAGAGTTGAATGAAGGTGATTCAGGTGTGTATGTTGTAAGTCGCGTTGGGGGTACTGGTGAAGCGGTTGTTAATGTCTCTGCGGTAGCTGGTAGTGCAGTTGCTGGGTCTGACTATGTTGCTCTAAATGAACAGCTTGTATTTGCTGAAGGTGAAGTTGAAAAATCAGTTACTTTGGTGACTATTGATGACCAAAAGGCAGAAACGAAAGAAAGTCTGACTATTGAAATTAATAGTCCTAGCGAAACTGCTGAGTACGATGTCAAGAGCGTGAATGTCGATATCTTTGATAATGATGATACGGTAGAGCCTGATGCTGGTACATTTGCGTTAAGCGCGTCAGCGACTAGCGTTTCTGAAGCTGCTGGTAGTGTGACGATTACGGTTACTCGAAGTGGTGGTTCTGAAGGAACAGCTGTTGTTCGGGTTTACACGGTAGCTGGTAGTGCGGTTGCTGGTACTGACTTTACTGCGTTAGATCAAGAATTGACATTCGCTGATGGTGAAACTGAAAAATCACTAACACTTCAGATTCTGGATGACTCTGATGATGAAGCTGGTAATACTTCATTTGATGTTGTGCTTGAGGGTGCGGGTGTAGAGGTTACAACAAGTACCATTACGATTACATTGACTGACAATGATAATGCCAGCTCTGGCGGTGATACTGGTGGGGACACTGGTAGCGAAAAGAGTGGCGGCAGCACAGGATTTGGGTTTATGTTACTATTGGGTCTGATGGCGATATTCAGAAACAGTGGTTTCAATGCAAATAAAAAATCTATTTGAAAGTGCTTACTATAGGAGGTTGATCCTTGCATATATCATCGATGAGCAAGGGCCAATCTCTACGGTCGAAATAGTAGGCTTGCTTAACTGGCCTAAAAACACAGTTAAGACTAATATTAATGGTATACGAGATATGGGAATTGAAGTTGAGTACGTTGGTTCGCGAAAGACTGGCGGGTATCAACTCCATTCCTGGGGACCAATCAAGAAAAGCTGGGTTAAACAAAGATACAACGAAATTGTTGATTCATTGGAAAACTTTAAAGCTAAGGAGTGACATTATGGGTATTGCAGGATTTTTGGGGGTGCTGGCCGTAGCAGTGTTCTTCTTGGTTAGCTTTTTTATTGGTTCTGATGGCAGCTCTTCAGAAGATAAGCGTCAACTAGACGGTTTGGATGACGGAATTGGTGGCGTGTTCGTTAATGGTGAGCATATGACTCGTCAAGAAGCAGAAGACGCACAATCGCGTGGTGAGTTGTACGATACTTATTATTGAAAAATTAGGCATGCCTAATTAAAGCTCAAATTAAGCCCGCTTTATGCGGGTTTTTCTTTGCCTAAAAAAACCCTGTTAAAGTCACTGGGGTTTTTCCCAGCATTTCCTTTTTTATTACTGGACAATGCCCTTATAGAAATATTGGGGGGTGTCCTTTGTACCTATCGAAGCACGTTTTATTTGTTCTTGCGCTTGTCTCAAACGGCGGGTTTGCCAGTACGCAACCGAAAGGCGGGTTTTCCGATGCGTGGCCTAAAAAAATCGAAGTCTTTTACGACTATAGCACTGGTAACGTTTCTGAAGTTGAAGTGGCAGGAATAGAGCTTGTTTATTATCAGTTGGACAAGCCTGTTGGTCTGCAAAGTGAAATTAGCAAGAAGCTACCTACTAACCTTGACGATGCCGCCGCTTTCATGAGCCGGTATGCAAACAGTGAAGAGGGTAAGAAGCAAATACAAGCTATTGTGGATGGTTATCAGGGCGTTGGTAGGGCGTATGGTTTAGGGGTAACTAAACTGCCTGCTACAGTGATTGATGAGCGCTATGTAGTGTATGGAACTACTGATGTGAATCAGGCCCTGCGAATCTATCAAAAGCAAGGTGGCACTCATGAATAAGTTTTTATTGTCCGTGATGGTCCCAGTAGGTCTTATTTTTTCTTTCAAACCCCTGCCTGCTAAGGCAGATATCAACAGTGCTGAAATAATACAGGAAAGCCTTTCATTTAGTTGCGTTGCATGGCGACCAACAGGTGTTTGTTTTTGGTTGAAGTGCAGACCTTTCCCGCCCAGCTGTAGTGTGGAAACAAGCATTAAGGTTAGACACTACAATCCTGATGCTATTGTGCAAGTATATCAAACGCCAGGTGAAACGCCGTGGGATGAAATGTCGTTTGTATCCGAGCTTGTATCTTTGGGGCAATCTGGTAGCACTCCGGCTAATGCTGACCGTATTACTGCTAAAGACCGCTCTAAAGACAAGGGTAAAGATAAGCGTAAACAATCCTCTAAAATTATATCGCGCCACGTTGATATCATTGGTAGTCCTGGTTTATTGCCTATTTCTGAAGTGCTGGGCAGTACCGACTATGGTTGTGAAAGTGGTGTGCAACCATTCCAGCCTTACTATGTATCTACGCTTGATTATTTTTCTTGGAAATTCCCTTATACAGAATTTCTTAAACTTGCCACGTTCGTTCCTGGTATGCGTGAAGTCGGTGAACGCAACGATGGACAGAATGAAACATTCTTGTTCACTGGGCGCTTTGGCAATGTTTACCCCCGCATTGGTAGTCTGATGCAAAACGACACCTACAAAGCTTCAGCTGTCTTTGCTCAAAGGGCGGCAGACATCGCTACAGACACTTCCGCACTGCACGTTTACAACTTCCTTGGTGAAAAGAATAGCAAGGATGGTTGGTGGCCCCCTGGTCAAGTCAAGGAGTGGACATCGAAAGAGGGTAAGTGGCAAATGCTTTATCCAAGAGCCGAAAGCCAATGTCACATCTTTGGTGAAGACTCTACTCGCAAAGACCAAACAATTGATACAGATATGCCGAACATGACGGAATACGTTTATGACGGTTATCAGCACAGACGTTCAGACGATGGCAATTACGCTTGGCAGCTATGGAGGCCTTACACATGCTGCGAGAAAAAAGGTCAAGTGTTCTTGTTCTCCATTGATACAGATTCAACAGGAAGATAATGATGAAAAAAAGTGTTATTGCATTGGCCGTAACAGCCTTCTTTTTGACGAATGGGGCAGTGGTTTCAAAAGCTTCAGCAGCAGAGGATAAATTAGATCCAAGACTGGTTTTTGAAATCGGCGGAAAAGCCAAAATTAAGCAGCGCCGAAATAGAAATATACCTGTAGGTGCAGGGGTTCGTTGGAAAACGCCAATGTGCGGCAACTTCGATATGTCACTGTCTGTTACCAATATTTTAAATGGTGTAACCGGCCAGCTTGAAAAGTTGGGTGATGACCTGTTGGCCAGTGTGACCGGCGCGATATCAAATTGGCCTATGATGGAAATTGCGCGAGCTGATCCGCAACTGTATGAGTTCATCCAGCAAGGTAAGCTTGAAGCTAGCGAGTTGTTTAACGCCTCTGTAGCTACCTGTGAAGAAATGACCGATAAGATGGTGCGTGAAGGGTATGGCACAGGCGGTTCACCTGGTAGCTGGGTTGAAGTATCAGGCTTTGAAGATTGGGGTGATTCAGATCCTGAATCTGATGACGTTGTTCAAGTAGAAGAAAATGTTGATAAAGAGAAAGGCGATGGCGGCGTTAAATGGGTTGGGGGTGAAAAAGCTGCCGGTAAAGATCAACCGCCTATCGATACTGTAGCCGACACAGTAAAGGCGGGTGTCAACTTGTTGGCTAATCGTGATGTTAAAAGTCGTTCTAACCTACCGCAAAACGATGATGCGCCTTGGTTTGCTAAATACTGGAAAGATCCTGAAGAGGCTGCGGAATGGGTGACTGATATCGTAGGGGAAACCACGATAAGAACGTGTGTAGATTGTGAACGTTTGACAACAACACCTGGAACCGGCGTTTACGCAAAAATGGAAAAAGAACAAAGGCGTATAGAAGACCGGTTGTTGACCTTGCTGGATACACCTACCACTGTTTACGACTCTGAAGACCTAGCTGAAATTTCAGCCCCAGGGTATGCCATAACACAACAAGTCATGGAAGCGCTTAAAGGCGAGTCTTTGTATCGAGAAGCATTGGTTGAGCGATTAGCTGAAGAAGTTGCCATTGCTGATATCGTTGAGCGTTTGATTGCTGCACGTCGAATCATGCTTTCTGGTTTAAAAGAAGCGCATGTGGCGCAAAATCCGGATGCGGTACAAATCATTACTTCACGTATTGCTGAGCTTGGTGAAGAAATGGACCTGCTTCGCCAAGATGCAGAGTTAAGAGCTTCAACCAAACAGTCTGTTGCCGTGACACTGCTTAACAGAAAAGCAGGGCGCGAGAAGTACAATGGCGTTGCTCCTAGTGAAGATATGACTGATGCCATTCGTAAAATGATAGGGCGAGGTCAGTAATGAATATTGAAAGAAAGGCGGTGTTCAAATGGCTGTTAATTGGTGGCGGTATATTGTTGCTCGCTACACTGGGGGTAAGCTTTTTGCTTAACCTTGCTGTCTCTTTGATGGAGCAGAAAGAAGCTGTTTTGGAAGTGGGAAAGCGCATAGACGGAGTGGGTAGTTATTTTACGGTCATGCGTCTATCTATTGTGGTTTTGCTGATTTTTTATTGGAAAGAGCTTGTAAGGTGGTTTGGTCGTGTGCAGGGCCTTAATTTGCGCCAGGTTTTCTTTCTTAAAACGCTTTATCCCTACGTTGTTGGAACGTTAGTGCTGATAGAGTTTTTAGGCTTGGTGTTTTAAGGGGGACGCATGGTAGTTGATAGCACGATAGATGCTTATGGTATCTCACTTGCATTTTATATCTACGATGTGTTGTGGGATATATTTGCTCAGACCGGTTTGGTTTACTTCCCGATGATCGCACTGATATTTGGTGCAGTGAAAAGCGCCTCAGAATCATCAATGGAAGACTTTAATACCAAGTCCTCATTGCGAACGGTTGCAATGGGGCTTTTCTTTATGCTGCTTGCTTTAGAGCTTGCGCTTTATCCGATGGTACGTCTCAAGTTTGATGACATTAAGTATTACTCTCGACAATGTACGTCAGATACAACTGGTGCAGGCACAATAACTACTGAAATTTTGGGCGAGGAAGCTGAATTTGTTGCTGAAAATATGGAGGTGCAACTTGGCGGTCGTGAGATACGTATACCGGTGTTGTTTGCTGTAGCGCTTCGTATTTCTCAAGGTATTAAAAACTGGGCAGTAGAAGACTTGCCTTGCTCGACTGACATTCGCCTTATATCTGATGGAATGCTTTCTCAGCGGATTACAGATGAAGCTTTGCGTAATGAAACCAAGGAATTTATAAAAACATGCTACAACCCAGCGAGACGTAAATATTTATCTGAATGGGATCTCGGTCTACCTGATGACCATAATTGGCCTGGGGGTCACAAATTGGTCATGGATTATTATGATAACGCTGATGGTGATGGGTTTTATTCTAAAAAGGCAAGGCCAGGTTTCGGTAACTCAGTTAATGAACTTCCCGAATCTGAGCAGTTACCGAGTGATTATGGGTTTCCAACTTGTAAAGAATGGTGGCTTGGTGAAGGTGTTATCAATACAACAAGAGCATATATCGCAGAAGAGGCCTTATCGACACGGTTGTACAACTCTTTAAGTGATTACTTAAAAGATAACCATATGGAAATTTACGATACGTTGGTTACACGTTTAAACAGAGTAAAACAATACAATTATGGCTATGCACAAAAAGATGTTGTTGTTAAAGAGTCGCTTTTCACGCCTATCAAGTTAGCTGAGTTGAATTCTCTTTCAACTACGGACTACGGTACTCAAGGCGACGATGGTTTTACTGACTGGGCGTTTAGGGCGATGGGAACTATCGGTGTAGCTGGTAAGTCGATCGAGCAATTCAGTGGGGCGAGTATGCTTCAGTTGTCTATGCCGATGGTAAAACCCTTTATCATTATGGTGATCGTGATCTCCTATCTTCCTGCAATGATAATGTCGGGATTTAAGTGGAAGTACATTGGCTTGTTCCACGGTGTAGTAATGTCAATGATGTTTTGGCCGTTTTTTTGGGAACTCTCTCGACTTATTGATGACACGATGATGACAGCATTAGGTGTCGATTTTGATGAAGTTAATACACAAATGCTGTCCCAGTGGATTGCTTCAGCTTTGTACCTGTATGCACCATTACTTTTCTCTACAGCGCTTGGCTGGGTCGGTATGGCCGGTGCAGATAGCGCATTCCAAAAAATGGCTGGCGGTGCTGGTAGTGCGGGTCAAAAAGGTGGCTCTGCTGCAACCAACAAAGCTAAGGGAATGGGGAAAAGCATGGCTAGTAAAGGCATGAGTGGCATCAAAGGGAAGATGGGCAAATGACCGGTATGCGTTCGGCTCGACTCGTTGAGCCTCGTAAAAGCAAACACATCGATGCGCGGTTGGCTGAACACTTTCAGTATTACTATCAACCGCAATTCGCACTTGGTTCAAACAAACTAAAAGGGTTTGAATGCTTGCTCAGGTTGAATCATCCGGTAAGCGGAATTGTTGGGCCAGGTCGATTTATCGACCGGCTCAACAAAAGCACTATCTGGAATCGTCTATGGCCTGTGATGTTGAACAAAGTGAGTGTTGAACAAAAGCGCCACGGTAAGGGATTGAAATTAGCAATTAATGTTTCGCCTGATGAATTAGAGAAAGGTGATAAAAGTGTATTTTTGCAGTGCTTTTACAATATGGCCCAAGGTGGTGATCTCGATGCATCTTGTATCGAGATTGAAATAACTGAAGACTTTCAGATAGAAGATTATGAGCAAGTAAATTGCTCTATTTATATGCTTAAACAATTAGGTGCTAAAGTCGTTGTAGATGACTTTGGGGCTGGATTTTGCAACATGGCCGCAATTGATAAACTGGACATTGATGGCGTAAAAATTGACCGTAGTTTAATTAACGGTGTTGAGTCTAGCGAAATCAAACAAACAATAGTAAAATCGTTAATACAAGTAGCGAATGTGAAAGGGTGTTACGTCTTGGCTGAAGGGATTGAAACAGAATCTCAGCGTCAGATGTCAGAACAACTAGGTTGTGAGTATGGGCAAGGATTTTTATTAGGTCGCCCTTCCCCCTCTTTCGTTCATTTGATCCAGTTTTAAAAAGGCCACGCGCCGAGATTCGTTGCCTATAGCAACGTCCCCTACCTGGGAGGCTTGACCGATGGTACAACCAGGTGCGACCTGGGAGGCTTGTAATTCAGTGTATCTGCTAGTCAGAACACAGCCTTAGAGGATAGTCGTGTAGTTCCTACACGCGCAGCTCATTATATTGAGCTGTTTTTCTTAAGAACTGGCGCGT
Organism: Pseudoalteromonas sp. CST2; assembly: GCF_028599385.1. Taxonomy (NCBI): domain Bacteria; kingdom Pseudomonadati; phylum Pseudomonadota; class Gammaproteobacteria; order Alteromonadales; family Pseudoalteromonadaceae; genus Pseudoalteromonas; species Pseudoalteromonas sp. CST2. The sequence continues at coordinate 6,969 of NZ_JAQREO010000016.1, read as the reverse complement.
GTAACCTTCTAATCGAGTTTGTAAAAAGTGGGCGCTTCTAGCTGCCCTTCCCATGTAGAGTTCCAAGAGCTCGTAGACTTGCCAATAGAAACAGTTAATCAAAAATGACAAAAAAGATCGTTTTTTTCGGGCGGGTTTTCGAGGCTTTGTGTTTGCACAAGAAGTAGCCATGTATTACTATGTACATGCTACTTTTTTAAACAAAACAGGCGCTTTCGAGCTGCCTTCAACACGTAAAGAGGAAATATCCTATGAAAAACTTAAAGCAAAATCTTGTAATTATCGCTGGTAATGTATCGTTCGTTGATATCAAAGAATCAACTCAAAAGTCAGGTGAATACTTTGGCAATGTGAGTATCGCATACGATGATGGTTATTTTGATAAAAACAACAACAACCAATGGGTTGAGCGAGTGTCGTTTATCGACGTTAAGGTTACTAACCGCTTTCTCAAGCAATGTAAAAATACCATTAATCCTGGCGATCAAGTCGAGATTGAAGGTAAGTTGGTTGTTGAGTCTTGGCAACAAGATGGTCAGAACCGCAAGGCGATGAAAGTTCAAGCTGAAAAGTTAGTTGGTCACGTTACTAAACAAGAGATCGAATGCTTAAAAGCTGCCGGTTTACTTGGTGGTAATCCCCAAAACTAATCAATCTGGTTGGTAACGAATAAAGGACGCTATGCGTCCTTTTTAATTAGGCATGCCTAATTTTAATATTCAAGGGGTGACGTATGATGTGGTTAAATTATAGCAACAAGGTAAGTTCTACTGTCTTGTTTGTCACGGCTGTATCTCTTTGGTATGTGCCGTTTAGTAGAGCTGATGAGCTTGTTTATTGGTATGCATATCAGGAAAGTAAACGAGACGATTTGATAAGGCGTTATCGCAAATTCTTACCGAAGCTGTTTATCAGGGTTTATTTAGAATCCAAGTTGGAATTCAGAAAATGGGCCATTGAAAACATGAAAGATGATTTTGAACAACGCAGAATCGTTGATGACTGGAAAGCTAACAATGCTTAATATACATGCACCTTCGGGTGCATTTTTTATTTCCGAAGATGCATTTTTTAGTAGTAAGTATCATACAATTCACCAAGACTTTGAGCTGTTTCAGCTTCTTGCCAAGTCATATCGTTGTTGTCAGCGATGATGTTGCCAAAGCCATCATTGAGCTGATCAAGCTGGCTATTTGTTTGTTTATTTTCAGTGTTACCAAAGAAAACTTCGTCAACTGACTCCAAGAAAATTTTGCCTGTAAATTTGAGTGCTGATGTAAACATTTTGATTCTCCTTTTGTTGAAATCGGCTGTAAAAATAGCGCTGGAAGTGAAGTAAAGGCAAATGGCTCAACGGAAGCCGCAGCTAAGTGAGCAAAGCGAATCTGAACGGGTGAGTAAGCGCGAAGCCTTGCATTGGCGCTTTATGAACAAAGCGCTTTACTTGCCTTGATTGAGACAAGGAGATCACAAAAATGAAATCACACGTATTTAGGCATGAAGTTGGTGCGATAGTGAATTAATTTGGTATAGTGAAATGGTTAATCGGCCAGCAGGCCACAATGAAAATAGGCGCTCAATGAGCTGCCTTCAACACGTAATGAGGAAGATGTATGAGACAGAATGCAATAACACTTGCTAGTAATGTTGATGCGATTATGGCTAAAGCACGTTCTGAGGGTGCTGATATGCAATCTCGAAGTGCGGTTCTATCTGCACTGTATGGATGTGTAATGGCCGGTGCTTTATGCGAGCTTACCGAATACTCTTATATTGTATATGGTGGTTTGGTTTCCCCCATACCTAAAAATATAACCCCTGAAATTCGTTTGCAGCAAATTGAGACAGATTTGATTGCATTGGAACAGGATTTTGCAGTATCGATGTACGCCGTTATGGATCATCAAATACGTTGCAAGGAATTAGGTATTCGAGGGGCTAAGCGTTCCAGAATGATTAAAGAGATCTGGGCGCTTGCTACTGAAGCTGAAGCTATCAATTTGATTAGTAAGCTGGATGGTTTTTCAGATGGTTATCGTGCGTATTTTAATGGACACATTAAACGCACACCTTTATCCCAGGGAACGCCTAGTTATTGGGAAAAAGGGCAGATTGCCGCTGAATCGTTTTCAAAATCAGGACATAAATTCTGGATCGGTAATGGTTACAGCATAAGGTATAACCCTTTGTGGGAAGAGTACCAGGTATCGCATGAAGAGATTGGCAGTGTTTATAGCTGTGAAGATTTTCATGAAGCGCTTGAGCATTGTCGAAAGGGGTAGGTATGTTACTTAAAATTGCAGAAACAAGATCGTTTCAGTTTATTGGTTTGGGTCGTGATGAAGCGGAAGCTAATCAGGCGTTACTAGATAGATGGGCAAAGCATTGTTCATCATATCCAGACGCTGATCCAGAGTTGATGAAAGAAATGATTGAAGCAGAGGAAGTAAACACTTCTGAGATAGAGCCAGGGCAAGCAATTGACGCTGGTTCAGGTGAATAAATAAAGGTCCTTCGGGACCTTTTTTCATCGAGCATAGTCAGACCTATCTATGTTGGCCATAAGGCCTATAGTCGCAAATGACTATGCTGCAGCAGAGAATGTTTGCTAAGATGAATACTCTTAATCGGCCTCCGGCCAAAAACAAAACAGGCGCTTTCGAGCTGCCTTCAATACGTAAAGAGGAAAACACGTATGACTACGCAAAAGCCATTTGAGCGTTATACAAATTCAACCCTTGACCAAACAATTCATATGGAGTTTTTTGGTGATATTGGTCGGGTGACGCAGATCACAATCGGTACTCGATTTGAGCGGTTGATAACCATCAGACCAACAGAATTCGGTACTAACGTTACTGCGGTTAACCAAGCCTTTGACTTCTTCAATAACATTGCCCCAATACAGGACTACGCTGAATTACGTAGGGCATGGAAGATGTATTTGAAGGCTTGCAAGCAACTCAGCTATAACACTCACTACGCTTTTCATAATTATATGGATGGTAAGAGAATTAAGCGCCTTGATCGCAAAGGCGGTGTTTCTCAGTGGGTCGCTGCCTAATATCCAATAAAGCCTCTTGTAGAGGCTTTTTTTATACCTGGTACATTGGTATATTGAAGGCTCTAAACCGGCCTTCGGCCACAATGAAAACAGGCGCTCTATGAGCTGCCTTCAACACGTAAAGAGGAAACTTATGAATACTTCAGAACTACAACAACGTATGGCCCCAATTCAAAAAGAAATGCCTAAGCCTGTATCAAGTGCTTTGATATCAGTTTTAGGTGCAACCGCTTTTCTGAAATTGATTACGCCTATATCTGAAGCTATCCGGAAGGATGCTTTAGATAAGTTCAAGCCAGTCGTTGAGGACAGTCAATGCGGTCGAATTACCGAAAGTGTTGGTAAAGTCATAACTCGTTGGGATGATCTTTATTTGGCTTCAGATGATGCAGCTAAAGAGCTTTACGATTATCACAAACGGGAAATGGCATTGAAGGGGTTCAAAGCTGATGGTGAGTGTTGCCCGTTCTTGGTAGCGGAATCTACTTTGCGAGAAGCTAAGCGTATTTTGTTTAGTGTTATGGAGCCTTATACCGGCATTGCAGAACGTCAGATACTTCGCCTTGATACGCGAGAGAAGTACCTACAAATTCTGCTTAGCATGTTGGTCCCTGTGGCCTCCCAGCAAGGTATTGAGCTAAACATTCTGAAAACAAAGTAATAGTAAAGCTTCCTTCGGGAAGCTTTTTTTATACCTGGCACATGGTATATTGGAGTTTCTAAACCGGCCATAGGCCAAAATCAAAACAGGCGCTTACGAGCTGCCTTCAACACGTAAAGAGGAAAGTAAATTTAACTATGAAGAAACTTATTGAGAATCTTCGGGCGCTGTTTGCAGCGGTAAGCGAAGATATGCGTAAAATCGGCATTTTTCTTATCGGTGCTGGTCAACTTGGTATACTTGTCGATAATGACAAAATGACAGGTTGGGCCGGTGTACTGGTAATGGCCGTTGGTATCATAGCTTGGGCTTTTGGGCTATACTTAGCTCAACAGCTAGCGGATAAAGTACAGGAGAAGTAATGGCACCATTAGTAACAAGTCTCATAATGATCTTGGCACTGGTTGTCGGCTTCGGTTTGTTTTTTCATATGAAAAAAGACCAGACAAAGCACTAATCGACGCTAAGCGCCAAATAACTTAAAGCTCCCTTATTAGGGGGCTTTTTTTATGGTCCCCCTACCCTACATTTACCCTTTTTTCGTGCTATATTAAAGTTTCTAAATCGGCCTACGGCCATAACAAAAACAGGCGCTTTCGAGCTGCCTTCAATACGTAATGAGGCAACAGTATGACTACTGACGTTCTATTAAAAACCCCTGAGAATATCGATCTTATCTGGAAACATACAAGTGATGATTTTCGCGGCATAACCGGTGGCACTAAAACCGTTTTGTATAACCAAAATGGCGGTACGGTTCTTGGCTCTATCGAGGGTATGCCCAGTGATGTTTTTGCGAAGCAGTTGAAATATGCGAAGTGGAAGGAAGTTTGTTTTCAACGTGATAAGAAACTTAAACCTATCTACAAAACCTTTGGGCTTGAACCTATGTTTACTGGTACGAATCAGTGGCGTGGAGACTTTAAGACTGTTCTTGAAATCTTCAAAGCGCAGAAAGGTGAAGATGTAGCGAAACGTGTTAGTGATGCAATACGTGATGCTTACGTCCCCTTCCCTGATGGTCCTGACAGTGATGGAATACAGTTGCTGGATGGTGTGTCAGAGGTAACAAAGCCAGGTCGAGGAATGCTGGAAATTATTATTCAGCGCCCGACTAAAAAAGTGGTTCGTGTATTTGAATGCACCAGAGACGCATTGCAGGAAATGTATAAGCAAGCGATCAGTAACCCCTATGTACTTCAATATCAAATCTTGTAGGTGTCTTATGTATTTTGGATTACCGGTATATAACTCCAAGGGTGACTTTCAAGGTAAAGTCACTTCGAGATATCAAGATGATGTTGATCTGTTTGTTATTGATGATGAATGGGAAGTGGCGGTAAGCAATACAGAGCATGTATTGTGGACGTTGAAACCAGATTGTCGGGGCGAACACATTAGGCTGAAATAGATGAATGCACCTTACGGGGTGCATTTTTTTTGTCTGTTGATATAATGAATTTTCTATATTGGCCTCCGGCCACAACAAAAACAGGCGCTTTCGAGCTGCCTTCAACACGTAAAGAGGACTTAATATGTCAGTACGTAAAGCAATGACAATTATCGTTTTGCCAAACATCAAAATGTTTCACTTCACTGAAAAAACATTGGCAGGTATCAGAAATGAAGCATGGTATCCCTATGCTGAAGGTAAGCTTTTTGAGTATGTTGAAAAGTACCTGGTTGATGCTGGTTTAGCACACAATGTTACTCGTCTCGATGAGAAACAACGTTGCGGCCAGTCAGTCGATTATGTAGTTACATACAATGTAGCTAAGCCAACTGATCGTAAAGGCCAGTTCAATCATGCGTTTGATATCGCTTTTGAAGTTGTTTCTGATAATGAAGGTGATAATGTTACTGGCGCTGAACTTCGCGCCGGTCTTCTGCGCCGACTTTTAATTACTCCGGATGAAGAGTTAGAAGAAGCTTGCGGTAGACCACACGATACGTTTGAAACAATCAATAACTAGACAAGATGCACCTTACGAGGTGCATTTTTTTTGTCTGGTGATATACTGAATTTTCTATATCGGCCATCGGCCACAAACAAAATAGGCGCTTTCGAGCTGCCTTCAATACGTAATGAGGTAAACCCCATGAGTAAGAATAAATACATTGTTGACGCAAACGCACCTATCTCTAACTATCATGTAACTGAAAGCATTATCTATACAGACTCTGAAGGTGTAGAACGTGTCGCATACAGCGGTGCGCTTTACAAAACTGAAGATTCGTTGGATATGACTTGGCCTGAATACGAAAAGTATAAAGCTGAGATTAACCCTGAAGTTAGCTTGAAGGTAATTGGTCCAGAAGAGCATGATGCTCGGATAAACCTTTATCGACAAGAACAAATGAAGGAAGAGCAAGAGATCAGTTCAGAAGATTATTGGTGGTTATTTGAATGCTTACCACCGTGTCGCTGGCACAAGGTTTCTGGTGTTGAGGTGTTTCATGTAAGTGAGCGTATTTGTTTTGACCTGGTTCAGTGGGTCGCACAAATTGGAGACAAGTATTATAAATTGGTCGATTCAGAAAAAGCTGAATTGTCCGATATTGCAGAGCGCTTTATCAATCTTGATAAAAAGTTAGCTGCTTAATAATTAAACCCCGCTTAGTCGGGGTTTTTTATTTTGTATTCTCAGATGATAATTTCAATAACCTTTCTAAACATGCAATGCATGGTAATTTTGTGTTGTCTGCTTCATCTATGAGTGAGGGGGATTTTTTGCATAGTGTATCGTTGATATTCCGCGAGAATCGTCCAGCCTCTATTGAGCTGTTACATACTATATGTAATCGGCTTTTTGTTCGTTCGTATCCCTGCCAAACCATTAACGACTTGATGAAAAACGGGTGTTGATGCTTTTCTATGAGCTGCTGCGCTTGTTGAATCAACAATGTTTGCAGGCCATCAACTTTTTGCCAATCGGTTGTGGAAGTCCGATACTCTGTCTTAATTTGGTAGAGAAGATTTTCAATATCAGTTTTCTCGATACCTATGTCCGATGGCGAAACTGTAAAGTAGCAATGTTTTACTTTCGATATTTGGGTTTTACTACTAAGCGCCGAAGCCTCAACCAACTTGTTTGTCACTAATTCAGCAATTTCACTTGTTAGCCGTTTCCAATGTTCTTTGGGAATAGACATCGCTCCGAATAGTTGGGGGGTGTCCCAACCATATTCTAAATGCTGTTTGTATCGTTGTATGATCGGCTCACAATTAACCGGTTCAGTTTTC
>NZ_JAQREO010000015.1:0-115743 GCF_028599385.1 Pseudoalteromonas sp. CST2 | reverse complement strand
AGAAAGTTTTTTTGCTCAGTACAAAAAAGAATGGATGAGTAATCTAAATGAACTGAGTCGTAGCGAAATGACAATACAAAGTCGTTTTTATATTGAGAATTACTACAACTCAGTGCGAATGCATGGGACGATTGGAAATGTTAGCCCCATACAATATGAATCAATGAATTAAACCCCGTGTCTACTTTATCGGGGTCAGATCAGACAGCTTACAGCTTACACGCTAGTGCTTTTTCGCATATGCTTCGGCTTGCTTCCAAACCCTTAGCGTATTTTCGCTTAAAATCTTTTTAATGTCTGAATCGCTGTAACCTCTGTCCATTAAGCCTTGCACTAGGTTAGGGTAGCTAGATACATCCTTTAAGCCAATTGGCAACGAATCGCCTACACCATCGTAGTCAGAGCCAATGCCCACGTAATCAATGCCAATAAGCTCTACAACGTGATCAATATGATCAAGTACTTGCTCAAGGCTTGCAAACGGGAATGGGTTTTTAGCGCGGTACGCTGCATCAAAGTCTTTACTTGGCTTAGTCCCTTCTTTTTTAACGGTCTCTTTAGTGCTTTTAAGGTCTTTGTACCACGCACCGGCTTTAGAGGTTACAAAGCTTGAACCAAAGTTAATTTGAATAACCCCACCATTCTTTTTAAGCGCTAATAACATGTCATCATCCATATTACGCTCAAAGCCTGGCGTGTATTTGCGAAGTGAAGAGTGTGAAGCAATAACCGGCGTTTTAGATAGCTCCATTACCTGATAAAACGCATCATCTGATATATGTGATACGTCAATTAGCATACCGACGTTGTTCATTTCAGTAATTAGCTTTTTACCAAATGGGCTTAAACCTTTCCATTTACGGCGAATATCGTATGATGAGTCAGAAATATGGTTGCTTTGCGAGTGCGCAAGTGTGATGTAGCGTACACCGCGGTCAAAAAAGTGCTGAAGGTTTTCCATTTTTCCTTCAATTGGCGAGCCATTTTCCATGCCCATCGCAATTGACAGTTTACCTTGCTCAAATTGCGCTTCTATATCTGCAGTTGAGCTAGCAATAGCAAATTTTTCAGGGGCGCGCTGTGCAATGGCTTCCATGCTATCAATCATTTGATTGGCTAGCTGGTAGCTTTTACCTTTGCCTTCAAATTCTAAGTGAGCAGGAATATAAATCGACATAAAAGGGGCGTTTAACCCCCCTTGTACTGCGCGAGGGTAGTCAAAGTCGCCGCCTTCGGTGGCTTTAGTTACATCAACCCATTTTTCGTGGATGCGATAAGGTACATCAATATGGGTGTCGATTAAAATAGTGTCTTTTGCTAGTTTTACTGCTTTGTCTGATGGGCTTTTTACTTGCTCTGCAAAGGCTTGTGGTGTTAAAGCTAGTGATATGGCTACCACTAGAGTGCTGAGTTTTATCATGTTTTGGCTCTTTGGGTAAAAAGCCATTGTGTACGTTCAGCTCAAAAGTTACAAGTGTTAGGCGCTAATCAAACGACTGTGCTTCATGCTCTTCGCTTTGCAGTGCTTTAAATTCATTTTTTGAAATAATAGTGACTGACTCATGTAGCTCAGAAAAAAACACCATCGCTTCACCATTTCTAAGCTGCTGATTAACCTGCGCTACTTTACTTTGAATACTCACTTCTTGCTCACCATAATCGGTGCCTTCACGAAGCACGTAGCTTTCAATTAGGTTGTAGAGGGTGTCTTTATCAAGTTGTTCAAAAGGGATAATCATAACTGCTTACTGCTCGCTTTAGTGGGGACGTGCTGGCCAAAATAATGAGGGACGGCTTGTTCAAGCCAAAATATCGGCCTAAACGGATTATTACCGCTAATAAACCCTACGTGGCCGCCTTTTTCAGAGACGCTCAGGGTAACATGCTCACTCACATCTTGCCTACTTGGCACGGCTTTAATCGACAACATTGGGTCGTCTTTGGCATGAATTATTAACGTAGGAATCGCAATATGTTTTAAGTAGGGCATTGCGCTGGCTTGACGATAGTAATCGTGTGCGTTTTCAAAGCCATGCAGTGGAGCGGTTAGTTGATTATCAAACTCTAGCAAATCGTCAATTTTCATTAACTGCTCAGAGGTAATAGGTATTTGCTGCTTAATTTGTGGCAATTTACGCTGCATTGATTTTTTCATTCTATCGAGCAAGTACTTTTGGTAAATTTTGCCTAAGCTTTTACGAATAACATCGCTTGATGATGATAAATCATAAGGAGCCGAAACCACGGCTGCAGCACTTAACGGGCAGTTTTCACGCTCTTCGCCTAGGTATTTAGCCAGTACATTGCCCCCTAACGAAAAACCAACAGCCATAATAGGGCGGCTGGGGAATTGCTCCCTTAAATGATTTATAAAAAAAGCTAAGTCGGCGGTATCACCACTATGATAAGCACGGGGTAAGCGGTTAACTTCGCTTGAGCAGTTTCTAAAGTGCATAAGTACTACGGCATAGCCTTGCTTTTTTAAGGCTTTCATCATGCCTTTGGCATAAAAGCTATTTATGTTGCCTTCAAGGCCATGTAAAACCACAGCAAGGGGAGCGTTTTCGTTATGAGGCAGCGACCATGCAAGTTCAATGAAATCGCCGTCGGGCGTATCAAGTTGCTCAAGTTCGTAGGACGTATTGTGAAATGGACGGAAAAAACGCGGCATTATGGTTTGAACGTGACGATTGGTCATCCACCATGCTGGTTTAAACTTATTGATCATGTTTGTACTACGCACTATGAAAAAAACGAAGCGTTAGTGTACCAAATTTTTCGCTTTATAAAATAAAAAGCGCCTAATCAGTAACCTGAGTAGGCGCTTTGTGCGTCGTGCTTAATGATGCTCGGGAACTTCAGCCTCGCTAATTTTTTTAATAAAGTAAAAAGCGTAAAATAGGCAAAGAGAAATCACTACGCCTAAAATTCCAAAAGACATAAATAAAACAGGGTCGCTAAAAAAGTCTCTAAAGAATACGTTCATGATTAATCTCCTCGTTCAGTTGATGGAGATATCATAAAGTGACTTTGCAAAGCATAATGTGATCGAGATCAAACTATTTCCCCGCGTGGAAAAAGTAACCAAGTAAAGTTGATGTAGATCATGTTTTAGGAGCTATTCAGTTTCTACTGCAGCGCCTATAGGCTTTGAAGAATCAATCGGCTTAAAGATTTTTTGCACAAAGAGAAAAGAATGAGAAGTAAATGAGAAAATATAGCCACAAGCCAGTAGCGGCTAGGCTTATATTTTTAGCAATAATAACTTGGTTTTTATTTTCCTCTAAAAGCGCAGCGCCTCTCCCTCTTTGTGATTAATTGTCTTAAAGATTTTTTGCACAAAGAGAAAAGAATGAGAAGTAAATGAGAAAAGATAACCACGAGCCAACAGCGCCTAGGCTTATATTTCTAGTGATATTAGCTTGGTTTTTATTTTCCTCTAAAAGCGCAGCGTCTCTAATCCTCTTTGTGATTAATTGGCTTAAAGATTTTTTGCACAAAGAGAAAAGAATGAGAAGTAAATGAGAAAGATAGCCACGAGCCAACAGAGGCTAGGCTTATATTTCTAGTGATATTAGCTTGGCTTTTATTTTCCTCTAAAAGCGCAGCGCCTCTTAACCTCTTTGTGAATAAATTACTTAAAGGTTTTTTTGCACAAAGAGAAAAGAATGAACATTTAGAAGAGGGTGTAAAAACTGCCAGCCTAAGAGGCTTTCATATACAGCTCAATATTGTTTGGCTTTACAGCTTCTAAAAAGCTAAGTTTATTTGCTGTATCAATCAGTATTTGCTGTTGTTGCTTTTCAAGCTTTAACTCGGCGCTTAATAGCTCTTGGCGTATTTTTGCATAGTCGCTGATACTTTCTTGATTAGCTTTTAAATACTTGCGCGTTGCACGCAGTGGCTTAAGTGCCTGCGTATCAAACTCATTAATCGACGCTATTAACGCACTGAGCTGCTCGGCATTAATGCTTAGCTTAAGTGAGTCTAAATACAGCAAAAATAAGCACAGATTAACGTTTTTACCTTGCTGGTTTTGAAGTGCCAGCAAGGTTTGTTGTTGCCCTGGCTTTGCGTACAAAGCGCAGGCAAATTGCCAAAAGTCGTTTTTATTGAGCAAGTTCATCGGCAAAGGCCTGCTCTTTTTCTTCCATTTCTTCAAGCGCCATCAGTAGCTCTTCTTCAGTGTCGTTTACTTTAGGGGTAAGCGTGGCTTGCTTAGCAATTAGCTCTTTTAATTGCGCTTTATTGTCGTCGTTGTAGAGTGTGTTGTCGCCAAGGGCTACTTCAACTTCGCTAAGCTCTGCAGTAAATTTATCGAGCTGCTTTTCAAGCTTTTCAATTTGCTTTTTAAGCGGTTGAATGGCTTTTCTAAACTCAGCTTCTAGGCGCTTTTGCTCTTTACGATTAACGCTTGGATTTGCTTTTGGCTCGTCAGGTTGCTGGCTTTTAGCGGCTTCTTTATTGGCATTGAGTAACCATTGGTAATACGCATCTAAGTCGTAACCAAACTGAGTGACTTTGCCATCATCGACTAAATAAAATTCATCGGCGGTGTTTTTAAGCATGTGGCGATCGTGCGATACGGTAACCATGGCGCCTTCAAAGCCTTGCAGTGCCATTACTAGCGCGTGGCGCATTTCTAAATCAAGGTGGTTAGTTGGCTCATCAAGTAGTAGTAAATTGGGTTTTTGATACACTAACATGGCTAGCACTAAGCGGGCTTTTTCACCGCCCGAAAACGGCGCCACGGGTTCAAGTGCTTTATCGCCAATAAATGCAAAACCACCTAAAAAGTCACGCAATGATTGCTCTGTGGCCTGTGGGTTTAAACGTTGAATATGGGTCACTGCGCTTGCTTTTAAATCAAGCGATTCAAGTTGGTGCTGCGCAAAGTAACCAATATTTAAGCCATGGTGCTGAACCACTTTACCTGCTTGCGGCTCAAGCTCGCCCGCTAATAGCTTAATAAGCGTTGATTTACCCGCGCCGTTACGACCGAGTAACGCAATACGACTGCCAGGAACTAGGTTTAGCGCGATATTATTTAAAATAGTAACATCGCCATAACCTGCTTTTGCTTTATCTAGGGTCATTAGCGGGTTAGGCAGGGCTGTTGGCTCGGCAAATTCAAAGTCAAATGGTGAGTCGGCATGTGCAGGTGCCAGCTTTTCCATACGTTCGAGTGCTTTAACACGGCTTTGTGCCTGTTTGGCCTTACTGGCTTTGGCTTTAAAGCGAGTTATAAACTGCTCAAGATGGGCAATTTGCTCTTGTTGTTTTTCAAACATTGCTTGTTGTTGTAACAAGCGCTCTGCTTTTTGGCGTTCAAACTGTGAGTAGTTACCTTTGTACACATTAATAAGCTGTTTATCGACATGCCAAATTTGATCAACCACGGCGTCTAAAAACTCGCGGTCATGAGATATAAGTACCAAGGTGCCTGTGTAGGCGCGTAAAAAGCGCTCAAGCCAGTAAACGGCATCTAAATCAAGGTGGTTGGTAGGTTCATCGAGTAATAGTAAGTCGGCATCGCGAATAAGTGCTTGTGCAAGGTTTAAACGCATACGCCAACCACCAGAAAACGCGCTTACAGGGTTTTCTATTTGGTGATTAGCAAAACCTAAGCCGTGCAGTAATTCGCCCGCTTTTGACTCTATGCTGTAGCCTTTAATATTTTCAAGCTGAATATGTACTTTGGCTTGGGTGTCACCATCGTTTGTTTGCTCAGCTTCACGCAGGGCAATGCGCAACGCATAGTATTCAGGGTGGCCTTGAAGTACATAATCAATGGCGCTTATTTCAAGGGCTGGGGTTTCTTGTTTTACAGAAGCAATAGACCAATCTTTAGGTATATTGCAATCACCCGCATCGAGTTGAAGCTCAGATTTTAATAAACTAAATAAGGTAGATTTACCACAGCCATTAGCGCCAACTAAGCCCACTTTGTGCTGAGGAAATAAAGTAGCCGAGGCATTTTTTAATAAGGCTTTTCCGCCACGAAGTAGTTCTATTTCTGAGATTTGGATCATGAATGCGTTACTTTACTGTGCCCTGGTTAAGTTGGCGCTATCATACCATAGAACGTATTGCTCTTATCAAGCGTATCAACATAGGAAGTTATACGATAAAATATGTGCAGTTCAAACCACAGGAAAAATGTTGTGAGACAAAAGAAGCGATTTATTGCTGGTGCATCGTGCCCTGAGTGTAAAGCCATGGATACCATGATGCTGTACAGAGAACATGATGTTGAAAAAGTAGAGTGTGTAGAGTGCGGCCACAAAATGGCGCAACCCGATAACGCTGTTCAGGCATCTACTCGCCAATTTGAACAAGTAATTGGTGTATTTAAACCGGGCGATTAACCCGGTTTTATTTTGCCGTGTGTTTAGGGCGTGTTGATCTTTGATGGTTGAATTTGCAGCAGTATGTTTGGTTTTTTAGGCAAGGCAGAGCCTATGAAGTGTGGTTGTTCCACATGAATAGGCGATAACGCAGCATAAATGACAAACATGCGCTGCCCTTTAGGTTCTGCCTAGGGGCGTGAGCAGGAGGCGGAAGCTTTGCTCGGTTTTTACTTATTCTTACATGGATGTAAGTCATTAGAATAACGCAGGAGCAGTTATCGAGCCCACTAGGTTACAAGCCTCGCGCCGCGATTTAATAGCCCCTAGATTGAACAAATTTCAATCCGCAAAGGTTAACATGCCCTAGTAATGTGGAGGAGGCGGCTCTTGCATTTGCGACATTAACGACGGCTGCTGCGCTTCTTTAAGTTTTTCTGCTAGTAACTCAGTTTGGCGCTTCATTTTTGCAAGCTGCTGTTGGTGTGCTTTTAGCTCGTCATTTAATATTTCTATTGTTTCGTCTTGAAAAGCAACTTTTGCCTCAAGCTCCATTAAACGATTTTCAATTGTGTTCATTTGCTTCTCGTATTGTAAAGTGCTCTGCAATTCCGCTCGAGCTCTCGGTTAACAACGACTTGCCGTTATCTATAAACGTTACATCTAGCACCACAGCCGATTTAGGCTTACTGCCTTCACGTGGTGTGACTTGCCAAGTTTGAATTTTCTCTCCGCTGGGTAACTGCCATAAGTCAACGCGCTTATTAGGCGAGCCTGTGGCCAGCAATGTGCCTTGTTCGTTAAAGCGCACCGCAGTAAAAATTTTCTGACGCGCAATATACGCCAGTTTACTCACAAGATCACCTGTAGTCAGCTTCCATACATGTGCTTGCTTCATACTATCTGCGGTAAATGCGTAGCGACCTTGTGGGTCTAGGGTTACTTGGGTAACACGAGTCGGGTGATTAAAGCGATGAATTACTTGCCCTGTACGTGTATCCCAAAAATAAGCAACGTAATCGTTTGAGCCGCTTAAGGCGTAGCGCCCATTAGGCGATAAATCAACGGTGTTTACTTTGTCTTGGTGGCCTAAAAACTCAATGCGGCGTCCGGTTTCTAGGTTTAAAAATACCACTACGCCGTCGCTTCTGCCGTATAAAACATTGCGGCCTTGGTTACTTATCGCAATATCGCGAATAGTGGCTTGTTGAATTTTATAATAGCCGCGGTTTTCGCCGCTGCTAATATCCCACACGGCAAAGGTGGTTTTTTCTGCGGTAACGGCCACGCTATTATCAAAGGCAATAGCCACAGCATACACTAGGCCTTCTTGTGATTGCTGTTGAAACCATTGATATTTTAGCACCTGCTGTTGATTATCCCACAGGGCGACCCCATGGTGAATGGAGGAGACTAGGCTGTATTTACCATCGTTAGATACTGCCGAGGAAAACGCACCCTGTGCTGCGTGTTCAAAGCGTTGTGCAGCTTGCTGTTTTTGATCGCTACAAGCTAGGGCTAATAAACAGCTAAAAGCGATTAAAAAAGTACGAAATATCGACATATTACAGGTATTTCCTCTTAACTCTTAGTGACTGAGAGGTTAGACTAGGTCACGTTGAAGGCCTAGGGTGTTTGTCTAATCACTATAATAGGTTAGGTTTTAATTTAGTTAGTTATTAAACAAGCAGCCTATCATGTAGGCCGTTAATCTTTAACTAGTAATAATACAATAAATGACAACTGCAAAGTGTGTCGGAGATTTAAAATGAAAAAGACGATTAGATTGTCATTGATTGCAGCGTCGGTTTTAGCGCTTACAGCTTGTAATCAAGAAGCAAAACAAGAACAAGCTGAAGTTAAATTAGACACTGTAGAGCAGCAACAAGCATACGGTATTGGTGCATCAGTAGGTAACTTTTTAAATAAAGACCTAGCTGATAAATCAGAGATTGGTATTGAACTAGACCAAGCACTATTAATTCGTGGTTTTGAAGACGCGCTTGCTGGTAATGCAAAAATCGATGAAGAAAAAATCCGTGAAGTGCTAACTGAGCTAGATACATCAGTGCGTGCAAAGCAAGAAGCTAAAGCTAAAGTTGAGTCTGAAAAAAGCAAAGAAGCAGGTAAAAAATACCTAGAAGAAAATGCTAAAAAAGAAGGCGTAACAGTAACTGAATCAGGTCTACAGTACGAAGTACTTAGCGAAGGCGAAGGCGAAAAGCCAGCAGCAACAGACGTAGTTAAAGTACATTACAAAGGTACTTTATTAGACGGCACTGAGTTTGATAGCTCTTATGCGCGTAACGAACCAACTACTTTCCCTCTTAACCGTGTAATTGCGGGTTGGACTGAAGGTTTACAGCTTATGTCAGTAGGGTCTAAGTACAAGTTCACTATTCCTTCTGAACTTGCTTACGGCGATCGTGACCTAGGTAAGATTCCAGCTAACTCAACGCTTGTTTTTGAAGTAGAACTACTTGAAATTCAAGATGACGAAGCACCTGCGCAATAAGCGGTAGCTTATAACGCAAAAAGGGACCATAACGGTCCCTTTTTTGTAGGCAATTTTATTAATCTGTGTGGTTAGAAAACAAATTATCTATTAGCTCATCTTCTAGTTCAAAACGTGCTTCTAGCGTTTCGCCAAGGACCGACAAATCGTTATCAAACTCTGCTAATAAGTCCTCTTTATCTACTTCTGCGTATTTATCGTTAAAATCTAAAGCAATATCTGTTGTGCTAGAAATGCGCGGGTAAATTGTATTTGCCAGCTCTTGGCTTTCAAGGCCCTTGCTTTCGCAGGCTTTTGCAATGTCATCGTACACTTCAAAATGGCCGGCAGATAAGTAATCCATTAAAATTTGGCAAAATGATTGAATTTGTTCTGGCTCTGGTAAGGCGTGATCTTTTTTGTCGTATGGCGAAAACCCAGCCATTTTACAATAAAGTACAATTAACTCTTGGCGCTCGTTTAACCATTTATCAATGACAGTATGGCTACCACCCCATTTTTGTTGAGCTTTCTCTACGCGCGTCAGCATTACTGTTCTCCTAAGCTGGGTCACTTTTATGGTTAAATTTAAATTTTCTTATACATCAAGATATATTTTATTTAAGTGTATATCAACAAGTAAAAGGTATGAGCTGGTGCATGTGTGTATTTATTGTAGGTAAATTATTATTTTATTGCAGGCAAGAAAAAACCACCGGTTAAGGTGGCTTAATTTCTTGTTTTGGCCTGTTAATACAAGCTTTCTTATTGTTATAGAAGATTTTTGTTATTTTTATTATAAATATTTTTGTTATTGTTGTTTAAGATTTTTATTATTGTTCTTGTTAACGCGGGACAAACAATACCAAGGTTTTTGTTATGTTGCAAACATATTAACAAAAAGTTTTTATTGTTAGTTCTTTTTGGTTATTTAATGCTCAAATGTGACTAAATAAGCAACAAACTAGGTTCTGTTAGCTGTAACACATGTTTTACGAGCTTAGCGATAGAGAGCCGGAGAATATGGTGGTACAATCTTGAACAATTTCTATAAGCCTCAGGATTATTTACGCTATGAGCGAATTAAAAAACGACCGTTATTTACGTGCACTTGCAAAACAACCCGTTGATGTAACACCGGTATGGATGATGCGCCAAGCAGGACGCTATTTACCAGAGTACCGTGCTACACGTGCACAAGCGGGCGATTTTATGAGCCTGTGCCGTAATGCTGAGCTTGCGTGTGAAGTAACACTACAACCACTTCGCCGTTACCCGTTAGATGCTGCTATTTTATTTAGTGACATTTTAACTATTCCCGATGCTATGGGTTTAGGTTTGTACTTTGAAACCGGTGAAGGCCCTAAATTTGAAAACCCTATTTCGTCACTTGCTGATGTTAAAAAGATTCCTAAGCTAGACCCAACTGACGAGCTTGGCTATGTAATGAACGCAGTAAGTACTATTCGCCGTGAACTTAAAGGCGAAGTGCCACTAATTGGCTTTTCGGGTTCACCGTGGACACTAGCAACTTACATGGTTGAAGGTGGAAGCAGTAAAGTATTTGGTAAAATTAAAAAAATGGCGTTTGCAGAGCCGCAAACACTACACTTACTACTAGATAAGCTAGCTGATTCAGTCATTGATTACTTAAACGCACAAGTAAAAGCTGGTGCGCAATCGTTAATGGTATTTGACTCGTGGGGCGGCGTATTAAGCCCGCGCGATTACAACGAATTCTCACTGCAATACATGCATAAAATTGTTGATGGTTTAATTCGCGAATACGACGGCCGTAAAGTGCCGGTAACGCTATTTACCAAAAATGGTGGTCAGTGGATTGAAGCAATTGCAGCAACAGGCTGTGATGCAGTAGGTCTTGATTGGACTATTAATATTGGCGACGCTAAACGTCGTGTAGGCGATAAAGTTGCATTGCAAGGTAATATGGACCCGTCAATGCTTCACGGTACGCCTGATCGTATCCGCCAGGAAGTAGGCACTATTTTAGAAGACTTTGGCACAGGTGATGGCCACGTATTTAACCTAGGCCACGGTATTACACCAGATGTAGACCCAGAAAACGCCGGTGTATTTATTAATGCAGTACATGAGCTAAGCGCGCAATACCACAAATAACAGCAGTGGTATTAATAGCTATTAAAAAGCCCGCTAATTAGCGGGCTTTTTGCTGTGTAGTAATCGGGTTAAGTAAATAACCTATTTAATCCATTTAACGCCGCAACACGGTAGGCTTCTGCCATCGTTGGGTAGTTAAATGTGGTATTTACAAAGTAGTCAACAGTGTTGCCTGCCCCTTTTTGTTCCATAATGGCTTGGCCAATGTGAACAATTTCTGAGGCACGCTCACCAAAGCAATGCACGCCAAGTACTTCTTTAGTTTCACTGTGAAACAATATTTTTAAACTACCAACTTCTGTGCCCGCAATTTGCGCACGAGCTAAGTGCTTAAACTGAGCACGGCCAACTTCATACGGTACTTTTGCAGCAGTTAGCTGTTGCTCTGTTTTACCTACCGAACTCATTTCAGGAATGGTATAAATACCGGCCGGTATATCTATAATTAGCTTATCTTCGCAATTACCACAGGCAATAGCATCGGCAGCTATACGGCCCTGATCAAACGCAGCACTGGCAAGGCTAGGGTAGCCAATTACATCGCCTACTGCGTAAACGTTGTCTACCTCAGTTTGGTACATTTCGTTGACTTTAAGCTGGCCTCGACCATCGGCTTTTAAACCAATAGCTTCAAGGTTTAGCGTATCGGTATTACCTGTGCGCCCGTTAGCAAATAAAATACAGTCGGCTTTTACACGCTTGCCTGATTTTAAATGCATTACAACGCAATCTGAGCGCGTTTCTATACGGTCAAACTCTTCGTTATGACGAATAACAATACCGCTATTCCAAAAGTGGTAGCTAAGCGCGTCAGAAATTTCTGCATCCATAAAAGCTAATAAGCGGTCGCGCGTGTTTACTAAATCTACCTTAGCGCCTAAGCCCTTAAAGATTGAAGCGTATTCACAGCCAATAACACCCGCACCGTATATAAGTACACGTTGTGGGTCGTGCTCTAGGCCTAAAATAGTATCGCTGTCGTAAATACGTGAATGGCTAAAGTCGACTTCAGGTGGGCGGTATGGGCGTGAGCCGGTAGCAATCACAATAGTTTTAGCGGTAATACGCTCTGCTGAGCCATCAAAGCGCTTAATTTCAACCGTGTGTTTATCTACAAAGCTCGCATCGCCTTGGTACATATGAATGCGGTTACGATCGTAAAAGCTGCTACGTAAGTTTGACTGCTTAGAAATAACAGAACTTGCATGGCTTAAAATATCAGGAAACGTTAAGCGGCTAGGGCGCTCGCCAACATTAAAAAGTGGGTTTGCTTTGTATTCAATATAGCGGCTAACCGAGTGGCGTAATGCTTTTGAAGGAATTGTTCCCCAATGTACACAGCCACCGCCAACAGCTTGTTGGCGCTCAATAACCGCTACTTTTTTATCGTTTTTAGATAGGTTCATGGCGGTGCCTTCACCGCCAGGGCCCGTACCAATAATTATTGCGTCATATTGGTAAACTACGGGTGCTTTTTTTTGTTCTGGTTGTTTGGCCACAGCCACTCCTAAATTAATTAAAAGAGGCTTTTAATAACCTCGCATTAAGTGCTAGCCATGCCTGTTTTTGATTTTCCCAGGCGGCTTCCAGCTCATGGTATTGTGTCATTAATGCTGATTGTTCACACTGCTTTGCCATGTTATTTTTTTTAGCTTCTAACACTTGTTTTTGTAGTGAACAGTAATTTTGCAGCTTTTTCAGCAGTAAATCGTACTCTTGTTGTAATAATGTAAGCTTATCTTGCGCTAAAGGCAATTTTGAAAGGCGCGTTTGCGTTTTACTCATTAGCGTTTCGGCTTTGGCTTTTTCTATGCGCTCAACCGGGGTGCGCTTTAATTTACTGGCTAAACCGAGTGCTGCTAAAGAGCGGATCATCCATTTTGTTGGGTCGTAATGAAACCACTTAATACCGTTACGGTAATCGCTTGCAAAAATATGGTGGAAGTTATGGTAACCCTCGCCATAAGTAAATAACGCTAAAAAGCCATTATCGCGTGCAGTGTTTTTCTCAGTGTATGGGCGTGAGCCCCAAATATGAGCCAATGAATTAATGAAAAAGGTAAAGTGCTGGCTCAATACTAAGCGTAATAAACCTGCAAGTAGCAGCATACCCCACACATCGCCTACTAATAAACCAAGCACAAGCGGTAAACCGACATTCATGGCTATAACAAGCTTTAAGTAGTGTTTATGTTGCCACATAACAATTTTATTGCGCTGTAAATCGCGACAATTACTGTAATCGTTATAACTGTCGCCTTGGTAATCACGTAGCATCCAGCCAATATGGCTGTACCAAAAGCCGTTAGTTGCGGCGTAAGGGTCTTTTACTGGGTCATCTACTTGGCCGTGGTGTATGCGATGATCGCTACTCCAGTGCAACGCACTGTTTTGCAAAGCAAATGCGCCACCAAGAGCAAAAATAAATTCTATTGCAGGGTGTACGTTATAGGCTTTATGCGCCCATAATCGGTGGTATCCGGCAGTGATAGAGAGGCCTGCGTAAAACATACAGCCTACAAATGCAATCCAATGCGCGCTGGTAAATCCGTAATTAATGCCGTACCAAGGTACAAGTGTGACAGCCGCCAAAAAGGTTAGGCTAAAAAATAGGACGTTTGTCCAAATAATCGGTGGTTTATTCATCGTTTTTACTCTCAGCGTACAACTGTAAGCTAAAATAGTGTTTCAATCTCTTGGCGTCAAGTATTAGACTAGACAATTCGGCTAATTATCATTAAAACTTCATATAAAATTACTCAGGGAGCTGTGGATGTCGGGTGTTAGAGCACAACAGAAACAAAAAACACGACAAGCCTTAATTGAGGCGGCATTTAATCAGCTTAGTGCTGATCATAGTTTTTCTAATTTAAGCTTACGCGAAGTTGCCCGCGAAGCCGGTATTGCCCCCACCTCTTTTTATCGCCACTTTAAAGATATGAACGAACTAGGTTTAACCATGGTCGACGAAGCAGGCTTGACCCTTCGCCAACTTATGCGCCAAGCCCGCAGACGTATAGCCAGTGGCGGCAGCGTAATAAATACTTCGGTTGTTACCTTTATGGAGTTTATTGATAACTCAAGCAACCAATTTAGATTACTGCTGCGCGAACGTTCTGGCACCTCAAAAGCCTTTAGAGCCGCCGTAGCGCGTGAGGTAAAACACTTTATTTTAGAACTTGCGCATTATTTAGAAAGCGAAACCAAGTGCGATTCAATCCACGCTTATATTCAGGCCGAAGCCATGGTAACACTGGTATTTAATGCCGGCGCTGAAGCACTCGATATAGAAGGTCAACAACGCGAAGAACTCATTGAGCGGGTAATTTGGCAGCTGCGTTATATTACCCGCGGTGCAGGTCATTATATACGTGAAACAAATAATCAGGTTTAGCTTAAAAAATTAGCAATAAGTTAATCTAAACACGCAAGTTTACTCAACACATTAATTTAAGCTAAAAAGTGTAGCTGTGTGATTTATAAAACCCGAATGTGCTATTTTTAGGTATATAAATTTCTTTAATATAGGGTTTTCATTCCCTTGTTTGGAATATTTATGCTTGCACCAACAGCTTTGTAATGTTAAAAATAGGCCTCACTGAACACACACACAAGAAACAAGATGCAAAATATTCGTTTAATTACACTAAAACTTAACCTCTTACTGCTATGGTCAGTGAGCGGGGATTAGTGTGTTTGCATCGAGTTAAACACTAAAAACCCCGCAATTGCGGGGTTTTTTATTATCTCGCGGCTGGGATAAATTGAAATTTGGGTAACAGAGGAATGAGGGGCAGTTATGCAAGACAAAGATAAAGTATGGATTTTTGATACCACCTTACGTGATGGCGAGCAGGCACTTAAAGCAAGCCTTACAGAAGACGATAAAATTCAGCTAGCGCATACTATTAGCCGCTTGAACGTGGATGTGATGGAAGTGGGTTTTCCGGTTTCGAGCCCCGCTGATTTTCGCTCGGTGCAACGTATTGCAACCGAGGTTAAAGGCCCAATTATTTGTGGTTTAGCACGTTCAGTAGCAAAAGACATTGAAGCCTGTGGTGAGGCACTTCGCACAGCACAGCAAAGCCGTATTCATACTTTTATTGCCACAAGCCCTTTGCACCTTGAACACAAATTACGTATGAGCCTAGACGATGCAACGGCCATGGCGGTTAAATCAATTAAATTAGCGCGTAACTACACTGATGATGTTGAGTTTTCGTGTGAAGATGCAGGGCGTACGCCGCACTGGGATTTATGTAAAATTGTTGAGCAGGCAATTAACGCTGGTGCCTCTACTATTAATTTACCTGATACCGTTGGCTTTGTAACGCCAGACGAATACGCCGCAATGATCCGCCATTTAATGAATAACGTGCCAAATATAGATAAAGCGCGTTTAAGTGTACATTGTCATAACGATTTAGGTTTAGCTGTAGCTAACTCGGTAGCCGCGGTACAAGCCGGTGCTCGCCAAATTGAATGTACAATAAATGGTATTGGTGAGCGTGCGGGTAACTGCTCGCTTGAAGAAGTGGCGATGATCATGAAAATGCGCAAAGACCACCTAAACGTTCACACCGATATTAAAAGCGAAGAAATTTATCGCGCATCTCGCCAAGTGGCAAAAATATGCAATATGCCGGTACAACCAAATAAAGCGATTGTGGGCGAAAA
The DNA here is from genome assembly GCF_028599385.1 of Pseudoalteromonas sp. CST2. Taxonomy (NCBI): domain Bacteria; kingdom Pseudomonadati; phylum Pseudomonadota; class Gammaproteobacteria; order Alteromonadales; family Pseudoalteromonadaceae; genus Pseudoalteromonas; species Pseudoalteromonas sp. CST2. Next base: position 100,086 of record NZ_JAQREO010000015.1, on the reverse strand, counting down.
CGCCTTTGCACATAGCTCGGGCATTCACCAAGATGGCGTATTAAAAGCGCAAAATACTTATGAGATTATGTCGCCTGAAAGCGTCGGTGTGCCAAATAACCAATTAAATATGACCTCGCGTTCGGGTCGTCATGTTATTGAGCACCGCTTAGAAGAGTTAGGTTATCAAAAAGCTGACTACGATATGGACAGCTTATACGAGAGCTTTTTAGCGTTAGCTGATCAAAAAGGCACCGTATACGATTACGACCTTGAAGCCATGATTTACTTTAATCAAATTAACGACAAAGACGAAAAATACCAATTAGAGTTTGTAAACTCAGCGTCTAACTCACAGTCGGTAGCCAGCTCTACCATTGGAATGTTAATTGATGGCGAAGCAAAACAAGAAGCTGCTACAGGTAATGGCCCTGTTGAAGCCTCATTTGCGGCTATTGAGCGCTTAACTGGTATGAGCGTTGAAATGATTGAATACAATTTAGAAGCCACTGGTCAAGGCGCAAGTTCGCTTGGTCAAGTAAACATTATTGCTAAATACGATGGTCGCCCTTATCACGGTGCGGGTATTGCTGCGGATGTGGTAGAGGCGTCGGTACGCGCCATGATCCGTGTTTACAACTTAATTTATCGTGCACAAAAAGTGTCTGATTTAAAACAACAAAGGAAAGCAGGATGAGTAAAACAAACTACAGCGTTGCCGTATTAGCAGGCGACGGTATTGGCCCAGAAGTAATGGCAGCAGCAGAGCAAGTACTTGATGCTGTAAGCAATAAGTTTGGTTTTACCCTGAACCGTCAGCATCATGCTATTGGTGGCGCAGCCATTGACGAATTTGGTGAAGCATTACCACCAAAAACGCTAAGCGCGTGTGAAAACGCCGATGCCATTTTATTTGGCTCGGTAGGTGGCCCAAAATGGGAAAACCTACCCCCTAACGAGCAACCTGAGCGTGCATCGCTTTTACCGCTTCGTAAGCACTTTGGTTTGTTTTGTAACTTACGTCCAGCACAACTTTTACCAGCGCTTAGCGCAGCATCGCCATTACGTGCAGATATTAGCGAAAAAGGCTTTGATATTTTATGTGTACGCGAACTTACTGGCGGCATTTACTTTGGTGAAAAAGGCCGAAGCGGCGAAGGCGCTGAAGAAGCTGCATTTGATACACAAACTTACTCGCGTAAAGAAATTGAACGCATTGCCCGTTTTGCCTTTGAAGCAGCAAAATTACGTAGTAACCATGTAACGTCGGTTGATAAAGCAAACGTGCTTGCATCAAGCGTATTATGGCGTGAAGTAGTTACCGAAGTAAGCAAAGACTACCCAGAAGTCAGCCTAGATTACATATACGTAGATAACGCAGCTATGCAATTAGTTAAACAGCCTAGCCAGTTTGACGTGCTACTTTGCGATAACTTATTTGGTGATATTTTGTCAGATGAGTGTGCGATGATCACAGGCTCAATGGGCTTATTACCATCGGCCAGCTTGAATCAATCGGGCTTTGGTTTGTACGAACCAGCCGGTGGGTCAGCGCCAGATATTGCTGGCAAAGGGGTTGCAAACCCGATTGCGCAAATTTTAAGTGCTGCACTTATGCTACGTTACTCATTAGGGCAAGACGAAGCTGCGCGCACCATTGAAAAAGCCGTAGCCGAAGCCGTAGAAGCAGGCGTTGGCACGCCAGATATCTACCCACAAGGTGGATACAGCACAAGCGATGTGGCAGCTGCCATCGTTTCACGTATTTAATATATAAATCGCAGCACCGTTATGCTGCGACTTAACAAAGTAGGGAATTAGCAAGTGGCCCAAACGTTATACGACAAAATTTGGCAAGCACATACCGTTGCCAGCATAAACGAGCAAACTGATTTACTTTATATTGACCGTCATTTAGTACACGAGGTGACATCACCACAGGCTTTTGCAGGTCTACGTGAAAAAAACCGTACGGTACGTTGCCCAGAAAAAACCTTTGCAACAATGGATCATAACGTATCGACTAAAAGCCGATCACTTGATGCCGCAAGCGAAGTCTCTAAAAACCAGTTAATGGCACTTGATGCTAACTGTAAAGAGTTTGGCATTGTACTTTACGATTTAAACTCAATTAACCAAGGCATAGTGCATGTAATGGGGCCAGAACAAGGTATTACCTTGCCTGGCACTACCATTGTATGTGGTGATAGCCATACCTCTACGCATGGCGCGTTTGGCGCATTAGCGCACGGTATTGGTACTTCTGAGGTTGAGCATGTATTAGCAACGCAAACGCTACAGCAAAAAAAGGCAAAATCGTTAAAAATTCAAATTAACGGTGTGCTTCGCCCAACTGTAACCTCTAAAGATTTAATTATGGCGGTTATTGGTAAGTTAGGCACAGCTGGCGGTACAGGTTATGTTGCTGAATTTTGTGGTGAAGGCATTGAAGCACTTTCAATGGAAGCCCGTATGACGTTATGTAACATGAGTATTGAAATGGGTGCAAAAGCAGGTTTAATAGCACCAGATCAAATCACGTATGATTACTTAAAAGGTCGCCCATTTGCACCTAAAGGCGCTGACTTTGACGCCGCAGTTGAATACTGGGAAACCTTAAAATCAGATGAAGGCGCTGAGTTTGACTTGAGTGTTGAGCTTGAAGCTGACGACATTCAGCCGCAAATTACGTGGGGTACAAGCCCAGAGCAAGTAATTGGCGTTGATGAGTGCATACCAGATCCTGACCAAGAACCAGATTTAATTAAAGCCGATGCTATACGCAGCGCACTTAGATACATGGACTTAAAAGCCGGCGATAAATTATCAAGCGCAAAAGTAGATACGGTCTTTATTGGCTCATGTACAAATAGCCGTATTGAAGATTTACGTGCAGCGGCAAAAATTGTTGAAGGTAAGCAGGTTGTAGCTGGCATTGAGGCACTTATCGTACCAGGCTCCGGCCTTGTTAAAAAGCAAGCCGAAGACGAAGGCTTAGCCGATATTTTTAAAGCGGCAGGTTTTGAGTGGCGCGAGCCGGGCTGTTCAATGTGTTTAGCAATGAACGATGACCGCTTAGAAGCGGGCAAACGCTGTGCATCTACGTCTAACCGTAACTTTGAAGGCCGCCAAGGCCGTGGCGGGCGTACGCACTTAGTGAGCCCAGCAATGGCAGCGGCTGCTGCAATACATGGTCACTTTGTTGATATAAGAGGAGAAGCCTAATGAGCGTATTTTTTAGTGGCTTAATGGCCCCACTTGATAAAAACAATGTAGATACAGACCAAATTATTCCAAAGCAGTTTTTAACATCAACCAGCCGTGATGGTTTTGATGCAGCATTGTTTTACGATTGGCGTTACCTAGAAAACGGCGAACCAAATCCTGATTTTATTTTAAACCGCCCATGCTACCAAGGCGCGCAAATATTATTAACGCGCGACAACTTTGGTTGTGGCTCATCACGCGAGCATGCACCGTGGGCGCTTAAGCAATATGGTTTTGAAGTAATTTTAGCGGAAAGCTTTGCTGATATTTTCTTTAATAACTGTGGCAACAACCAAATGCTAGCCATTGCGCTACCAGCTGATACGCTTGAGCAATTGTTTGTACTTAGTGAGCAACACGACGATATAAACATTCAAATCGATCTTGAAAATCAAACACTAACAAGCGATAAGTTTGCGCCAATTAGTTTTGATATTCGTAAAGACGTAAAAGAGCGTTTATTAAGTGGCTTAGATTTTATTGGTGTGACCGAAACGCTAAATCCACAAATTGATGCGTTTGAAAAACAACTTGCTGCTGAGCGCCCTTGGCAGTAACGAAAAGCAATTAATTACATATGAAAACAAAGCGCGGCTGAGTATATAAGCCGCGCTTTTTTTATGTTTAAGTTTTCTAATTATTAATGTCTAAAATCTGCCATTAGCGCAGGTATGCCTGGCAGCATACCAACAATAGCCATAACGGTAGTTAAAATAACAAACATAATTAGCGGAATAACCCAACGGCTCATTTTAGTTAAATTAGCACTGCGCTCTTTACAGCCAATTAAGCCTAAGTTATCAAGCAGCATAGTTAGAGACCAACCAAAAGCAGGGTTAACCAAGCTTGACGCAAATACAACAATAGCGGCCGATTGCGTTGTTTTACCTTCGCGTGTCATTTCCATACCCGCCTCAAGCAGCGGAATAAACACACCTACAATAAGCGCAACACACAGCACAGGTTGCCAAATGGCTAAATCCATCGGGTAGCCCCATAAACCCGCAATAATACAAAATACGGCTGTTAAAATGGCGCCTGCTGGAATAGGGCGTTTAGCAATAGCGGCAGGGACAATGTAAGTCCCCCACGATGAGGTAAAGTTAGCACCACCGGCTAGCGAGCCAAAGGTTTGTCTAACCGATGCGCTTAGCATGGTGTCGTCTATGTTCATTTGAACTTTTTCAGTGCGTTGCGGGTAACTAATTTTTTGAAATACTTGATGCCCTAAAAAATCCGGTGACCACATAGCCACAGCCAATACCGCAAACGGCAGCACAACCACAAAGCTTTCAAGCGTAGGTAAGCCAAGCATCCAGCCTGTGTTTTCGCCCCACCAATAAGCTGGGTTCATATTTGGTAAGCCCGGCGCGGTATTAAATTCAAACGGCGCACCGAGTGCAAATGCAACCACACCGCCAATAAGGCAGCTAAGCGGCACAGCTAACCAGCGCTTTTTAAAGTGCTCAAGTAACGCATACAATAAAATGGTCGCCAAAATAACAATAAATGCAATGTGCGCCATATCAATGGCCTCAGCCCATGCAAACAGCTTTTTAACCTGCGAAATTGTGCCAATAAAGCCTAAATATATAAGTAAGCCCCCGCACACGCCTTTACTCGTTAAGCGTGCCAGCAAGCTCCCTCCTTTGGTTATGGCTAAAATAAAGCCAAAGGCACCAATCAGTAAGCCAAACGCCATAGGGTGGCCGCCAGCGGCAACCACAATAGGAATAAGAGGAATAAGTGGCCCATGAGTACCCGCTAAGTTAGCGGTGGGTAAAATAAAGCCCGAAAACAAAATAATAAAAATAGAAACAATCAGTAATTCATAGCGTACGTTTTCTAACACAAACGCATCGCTTAAACCTAGTGGCGCAGCAAAAGTAGCGGCAATAGCACCCACCATAACGACTTTACCAATGGTACCCGCCATGGCAGGAATCGTGTCTTCAAATTCAAAGCGGTAGTCTCTAAATGGTAAATTAGGCCGCCAGCGCTTGGGCTGCATAATTTGCAGCTCGTGCTCTAGGTATTCGTCGCGGGTATTAAACTCTGAACTAGCTTTATGCTTATTTTGATAGCTGTTGGCATCACCTACGTGCGGTGCGCTTGTTTTTTCTGGCTCGTTACCCTTTGGGGTTACTGACATAGTCCCTCCTGTTACTCGTTGCTTATTTATTAATACGGCTTTTGTTAAAGCAAATGAATAGTGAAGGAGCAGAGTAGATCAGCTTTTACTCAGGAATGTATAGGCAAAAGGTCGTGTATGGCTTTATTTTATGCTAAATCATTGTGTTTTTATTCTTAAATGTAAAGTATATTTTGTTTAAAATCAGTGTGTTGATTTGTTTTTTATGTGTTCTAATTTGGTGAAACATTGTAAAAACAAGGCTGTTATCCTTTAGTCTAAGTAGTGGTTTATGTATTTTAATTGAACTGAAATAGCACATCTGCTAGGTTCAATGGTTACTCAAATAATAAGAAATACAATGCAAATTCAATCCCCTAAATCAATTGGTATTCTACTTGGTACGCTTTACGGCATATTTATGCGGCTGTTTGTAGAGCTGCTTGATACTTATAATTTAAGTAGCCTTGTATCTATTTCATTTATGTTTTTAGTGCCCGTTGCAATTGGCTATATTCGTATTCATTTTGAATTTAAAAGCTCAAATACATTAACTAAAAGGCAAATGGTGACAATTGCTTGGCAGCCAATTTTTGTTTTTTTACTTGTAAGCGTTATTACACTGCTTGAAGGCAGTATTTGTGTGGCAATGGCTCTGCCTGCCTTTATGCTCTTTGCAAGTATGGGTGGTTTACTGGCAGGCTTTATTAAAAACCGTCAAACAAAAAACGCTAACAGGCCTTTACTTTCAATAGCTTTGCTTCCTGTATTGCTCTCACCGATTGAGGTAAATTATTTACACTTATCAAAAACGTACGAAGTCACCAACTCTATAGTTATTGAAGCGCCTATAAATCGTGTATGGCAGCAGCTTGCTAATGTAAGCACCATAGAGCCACAAGAATTGCCATTTTCGCTTACCCAATTAATAGGTGTACCTAAACCTTTAGAGGCAAATATGAATGCTACGGGGGTTGGGGCTGTTAGAACCAGTAAATGGCAAAAAGGAGTTGCATTTAAAGAAGTGATTACGGATTGGCAGCCAAATAAACAGATGCTTTATAGATTTGAGATAGACCCTGATGCTATTCCCGATGATGCACTCGATAAACACGTAAAACTAGGCGGCGAATACTTTTCACCTCTTTATGGTGGGTATGCGTTAAGTGAAGATAAAAGCGGCAATACTATTTTAACTTTAAAAACGACTGTGCAAGATAATACAAATTTTGGTGTTTATTCGCGAATATGGGGTGAGGTGATTTTTCAAGACTTCCATTATTCACTTTTAACATTAATGAAAAACAGAGCAGAAAAGCCACTTGTCGCAGCTATTTCCCATTATTAACTTAAACCGCTATGGTATGAAAAAACTATTATAAGAGTACTTTATGAAATTATTTACGGCAGCAACGTTATTACTTGCCTCATCAGCGGCTATTGCGCGCCCTGCGCCTTTGGTATCTATACCAACACACGATGCATTTTTTAATAATATAGCTGCGCATTGTGGTAAAGCGTTTGAGGGCAAAGTAAGCGTAGATAACTCAAAAGGCCCAAGCTCATTTGAGAATAAAAAACTAATCATGCATGTTCGTAAATGTACTGATAGCGAGCTGCAAGTACCATTTCATGTGGGAGATGATGCATCGCGTACATGGATCATTACTAAAACGGGCAGTGGTTTGAGCTTAAAGCACGATCATCGCCATGAAGATGGCAGCGACGATGTTTCAACTATGTATGGCGGTCATACCCTTGATGCGGGTTTTGCACAAATGCAGTCTTTCCCGGCCGACCAATATTCTAAAGAGTTATTTGTAGCACAAGGGATAGCGCAGTCGGCAGGTAATACATGGCAAATGTATATTTATCCTGAGGTTTTTACGTATCGGTTAATTCGCCAAGGGCGCGAGTTTAAGGTGGACTTTGATTTAACTAAACCAATTACTCCACCAGCAGCGCCGTGGGGCTACGAAAAATAAACTATTTTTCTTTTTTCTCGGGTGCGTCACATTGTAGTAAAACGTTTAATGGTGGTTGATAAGCGCGTGGTTTAGTAGGAAAACGTTCGTACTCTTGCACGCCTTCAAGCACTTTTAACATAAAGGTTCTGCCGCGACATAATCTGTCTGCGTGGCGCAGTAAAAACATACTTTGATTAGCAAAGTGTTTGTAGTCGTCTGATTGTATTTCTATTTTATAGTTGTCTTCACCAATTTTGGTTTGGTAGTAATGTACTTTGTTATCAAAGTCGTATGACTTTTCTTTTTCGCCCACTTCTGCAAAGGCGCTCCCTATACCAGAAAAGGCTAGCAATGCAGCGCCAACAACTAAATGCGGTGTGTATAAGCCTTTCATAAAAATGTATCCTTTAATTTGCGAACTTAATACCCATTAATAAAGCATTAAGTGCGATGTATTTAAGTTAAGTCTAACACCCAAAAAGAGAATATGTGATGTTCAAACAAATAAAACAACTGTTTGCCGCTTTTGACGAGCAACAGCCAAGCATAGAGCAGCATGATCTAAAAACAGCGGTTGCTGCGCTGCTTATTGAAGTAATGCGTGCTGATTCTAAGCTCGACCATAATGAACAACACACCCTGACTGTAACCTTAAAAAAATACTTTAATTTAACAGAATCGGAAGTTGATGAGCTCACCAACAATGCCGCTGGTAGCTTAGATGGGGCTATTGATTACTTTCAATTTTCTAAGCAGATTAACGATCACTGCAGTGCGGCGCAGCGCATTGAAATAATTGAGCTATTATGGCGATTGGCGTATGCCGATGGAGAGATAGATCCTCAAGAAGAGTATGTAATACGCAAAGTGGCTGGGCTTTTATATGTAGCGCACACCGATTTTATCGCTGCTAAATTAGCAGCGACACAATCGTAAAAATTAGCTTAATTTACTAGCAACAGAAACGAGCTGCTGCGTTAATACGCTAACTTTTTCTGCTGTGGTTGGGTCGCTAATTTTTCCATCTTCGTCAAATACAGTAAATGCTGATGGGATAGCGAGCTGATCGGCAAGTACTAACGAGCCAATCCCGCTTAAAATATCGCGTACATGGTTTAGGCCGCGCAAACCACCTAAACCACCCGGTGATGTAGCAAATAACGCCACTACTTTGTTGCGAAATGCGGGTACTGCGCCTTGCTCAGTTCGCGATGCCCAATCAATTGCATTTTTAAGTGCAGCAGTAATAGAGCCATTGTATTCAGGGCTTGCTAGTAAAATACCATCAGCATTACGCAGTTTATCTTTCAATAGTTGTGCATCGGTGGGTGTGCCTTGCGCTTCAATGTCTTCGCTAAATAATGGCAAATTTAACTCGGCGAGTGTAATTACTTCCACTTCAGCACCGGTTTGCAGAGCAAAACGAGCTGCTTCGTTAATGAGTTTTTGGTTAAAGCTATCTTTACGCAGACTACCCGCGAGCGCGATAATTTTTGGTGCTGACATAATTTAGACCTTTTATTGGTTGGGTATGACACTAATGTAGCAAATTTTTGCTTGTAGAAAACCCGAATAAACGCAACACTTATGTGCGTATATGCACATAAGTAGAAGGCGGGTAGCGTGGCAATAAAATTTGACGACTGGCAAGACGTAAAAGTTGCCTTTGAAGTGGCAAGGCTAGGTACTTTGACCGCCGCAGCAGAGGCATTGAGTGTGCACCATAGCACAGTGTTGAGGCGCATAAATAACTTAGAGAAAAACTTAAATGTACGGTTATTTCATCGCCATGCGCGCGGATATAAAGTAACCGAAAGCGGGGCAAAATTATTTGAAACCGCACAAGCAATAGATAACTCACTCGAAGGTTTACATAATGCCATTGCCGCAGCCGATAGTGAGCTCAGAGGGAGCTTGTTACTGACTACCGTAAGTGGTTTTATGGATATGCTAAGCAACGTGTGTGAGCAGTTTCAAACATTGCACCCGCAAGTGCAGCTAGAAGTGATTTTAGAGCAAAAGCGCCTAAGGCTTGACCACGGACAAGCTCATATAGCAATACGTGTAGGCCCCAAACCTGATGAAGGCGACTATATAGCGCAGCACTTAGCTAAGCTATCGGCCGGCCTCTATGCTCACAAACGTTATATTGCTAAACACGGCATGCCAAAAACCTTAGATGACTTAAAGCAGCATAATTTTATATCTGGTATTGCGGGATTTAATGCGCGTGTACCGTACTTTAGCTGGGTTGATGAGTTTATTCCTCAGTCGCAAATTAAATTAAGAGTATCAGAAACCTCAGAAGCGGCGCGCGCGGTTATTAAAGGCTTAGGCATAGGGGGGTTGCACCAAAGCGCGATAGAAAATAACCCCGACGTAGTGCCTATATTGCACGACAAATTACATTGGGAGTTTGACTCTTGGTTGGTTACTCACCATTTAGTACACCGCACCGCGAAAGTACAAGCTTTTGCTGGCTTATTAAAAACCTACTTTAGTAACATGCCACACGTTAAATAGTTTTTTTAACTTTAATGCCTAGGCGTTTGGCAAGCCTAACTAGGTTGGCTCTGTCGAGTTCAAGGGTTCGTGCAGTAGCTGCCCAATTATAATTATGCTGTTTTAATTGCTCGGTAATAACCGTAAATTGCAAAGATTCAACGGCCTGTTTTAAGGGCTGATGATGAGCAATGTGGGCGGTAATTGGCGTGCTAACGTGCGCGTTGTTGTTTGGTTGTTGGGCTAAATCGCAGTGCTCGCTAGTAATTGTTATTATTGGGTTTTGCCACTGGCTATGTTTAGCCTTTAATGCGCTGCGGCTAATAACATGTTCAAGCTCGCGTACATTACCAGGCCAACTGTATTGGTTGAGCAATACTTGCGCTTCAGTGCTTAGCTTTAATTGTTTAATACCTAATTTACGGGCAGTTTGTTCAATAAAATAACCAGCCAATAAAGTTATGTCGTGCTCGCGTTTATTAAGTGGCGGCACGGTAATAGGGTAAACACTTAGCCGGTGATATAAATCGGCTCTAAAGCGGCCTTGCGCTACCTCATGTTTTAAATTACGATTAGTGGCTGCTATTACCCTTACATCCACATATTTTGGCGTGTCTTCTCCTACTGTTTGTATTTCACCACTTTGCAACACCCGTAATAGTTTGCTTTGCATAGCCAATGGTAGCTCGCCAATTTCGTCTAAAAATAACGTGCCACCATCAGCTAACTGAAACTTACCTTGGCGGGCATTTTGTGCGCCAGTAAATGAGCCTTTGGCGTGGCCAAAAAACTCACTCTCTGCAAGGTTTTCGGGGAGTGAGGCACAATTTAAGTGAATCAGCGGTTGATCTTTTCGGGCAGAATTTAAGTGAATATTACGCGCTACTAGCTCTTTCCCTACGCCCGTTTCTCCTAACACCAATACACTAAAATTAGAGGCTGCAACGAGTTTTATTTCATTTTTTAGCGTTTGCATTACAGGGCTTTGGCCAATAATTTCGCCGCCATCGCGAGTAAGTGCATCACGCGTTAGCGCTTGTACAAGGGCGTTTGAATGCTGAGCATGGTGTTTGTAATGGGCAAGCTCTAGGGCTGTTTTAAAATGCGCACTGCACAGTGTTTGTAAGGTGCTGAGTGTATCTGCACTAATACTGCTAAAGGCATTTGCGTTTAAGCTGTCGAATGTAAGCACGCCTAGCAAAGTGCTTTTATCGTAAAGGGGTAAGCCTAAGCAAGCATGCACAGGAATATCGCCCGTTTTGGCCAGCAGTAGGCCGTCGTACGGGTCGGGCAGGGGGCAGTCGTGTGCAAACTGTAATGCGTGGCTTGCACTACAAATGGCCGCTAATCGTGGGTGCTCTGCTATTTTAAAGCGCCTACCAAGGCTGTCGGGCATCAGACCTTTGATGGCTAAGGGCTTGAGTTGCTCGCCCTGCACAACAAGTAATGCACTGGCATCACTAGGTATTACACGTTCAACCGTTGCCAATAATTGATCAAAGCTGTGCTCGTGCAGCGTGCTTTGGGCAAGCTCTAAAGCCACTTGGGTAAGGTTGAATTGCTGATTCATGTCAAAATGACCTATTCGTGTTTTTATGATTTAAATTAGAGTGTGTCATAAAGACTCAATTTGTAAAGTTTTTATATTTAACTTGCTGAATATTAATATTTTATTTTATTGGCACACTATGTGTAATAGCTAAGTAACGTTAATGGTTACTGAGGTAGTTATGAACACACTTACACTAAATAATGTAAACAACCAGGTTGAGTTAGGCGTATTTTTTAGAACGCTATTATTTACTGCTAATACAGTATTAGGGCTTAGCGCTATTTGTATGGTTGTGAGCATTTTAATTAGTTACCCGTACGCAGAGCACTTTTCGATGCAGGTACAAATATCAGCGCATATTAGTACGATTGTAGTGGCAGCTATTTTAAAAGTTAGTTATGTGCTGCGTTGTGTTGCTCAACATGGTTTAGGGCAGGAAGTACGCTAATGCGCCCACTAAATTTAACAGAGCCAATGCCTGCACGCGTGGCTATTCATCACGTAACAAAATGGCCGTTATGGATGCTTGCATTTAGACCCTACTTTTTAGCAGGCGGTTTGCTGGCATTTTTATCGATAGGGTATTGGCTACTTATTTTAACGGGCTATGCTAGTTGGCACTTAACCATGCCAGCCACACTTTGGCACGCGCACGAAATGCTATTTGGCTTTGCAGGAGTGGTAGCAGTCGGTTTTTTACTTACGGCGGCACAAACTTGGACGGGCGTTGAAAGTATAAGTGGCAAAGCACTTATGCTACTTACTTTTGTATGGATAAGTGCTCGTTTAGCATTTTTTATAAAGCTGGCTGATTTTGCTAATGCTAATTTATGGCTTGTTACTTTGCTACAGCTAGCATGGTGGCTTGGGGCAATTACGGCACTGGCTAATATGCTATTAACAGCACGCAGTAAAAATAATTACCCGTTTTTAGTTATTTTAAGCGTGTTGTGCGCCCTTAATACTCTTTATTTACTACTTGTTTTAAATAACAACATGCAGCTTGCATTAGCTGTGGTTGACACTGCGGTACTGGTTGTCAGCTTACTGGTCGGCATTGTAGCAGGGCGGGTTATTCCTTTTTTTACAGCTAAAGGCTTAGCGCTTAGCGAGCAAGTACGCACTCCTAATATTGATAAAGCACTGCTGTATTTATCAATATTGGCAATTACTTTATTTTTTATCAGTAAATTATTTTTAAGCTCAATTAGCCCTGCATTCATTGTTGCAATAGTGGCTGTGCTTCACTTAATTCGAGCAAAACTTTGGTGGCATGCAAACGTGCTAAAAGTGCCTTTATTATGGTCTTTGCATTTTTCTTATTTTGCTTTAGGTGTTGGCTTAATGATGATTGCACTGAGCTTTTACATTAGCGAAATACATTTTAAAGATGCGCTCCACCTTATCACTATTGGCACAATAGGGATGATGATTTTAGCCATGATGACCCGTGTATCACTTGGGCATACAGGGCGTACGCTTAATACACCTAAATATATATCTGTTGCTTTTGCGCTTGTGCTGGTGGCAGCTATTACTCGCTCCATACTCCCCTTAATTATTGCGCCACACTTTGCTTGGCAGATCAGTGCCTTGCTGTGGCTAGTGGCTTTTTTGTTATTTTTAATTTACTGCACACCTATATTAACGCGCCGTCGTGTTGATGGGCGCCGTGGTTAGTTTACCTACAGGACTACATTATGTTATCTGATAAAACCATTGAGATTGTTAAAAGCACTGTTCCGTTATTAGCACAGGCTGGCACGGTTGTGACCGATCATTTTTATAAGCGACTATTTAGCCATAACCCAGAGCTTAAAAATATTTTTAATATGACCAACCAAAACACCGGGCGCCAGCAATTTGCTTTGTTTAACGCCTTAGCGGCATACGCCCAAAACATTGATAACTTAGCGGTGTTAAAAGAGGCATTAGCGCGCATTAACCATAAACACACCAGTTTAAATATTTTACCAGAGCACTACCCCATTGTTGGTGCTCACTTAATTGGCACCTTAAAAGAGCTAATACCAGAGCAGTTTACGCCGGATGTAGAATACGCTTGGCGTGAAGCTTACGCACTGCTTGCTGATATTTGTATTACCGAAGAAGCGGCTTTATATGAGCACAGTAAAAATAAACACGGTGGTTGGGCGGGCACGCGCCAATTTGAAATAACCAACAAGCAAGTTGAATCAGCACTCGTAACAAGTTTTACACTAACGCCTATAGATGGCAAAGCGGTGATTACCCATAAACCAGGCCAGTATTTAGGGATTAAAGTTAAACCAGAGGGCGCTGAATATGAAGAAATTCGCCAGTATTCTATTTCACAAAAAGCCAATGGCAAAAACTACCGTATTAGCGTTAAAAAAGAGCTACAGCCAAAACCTGGCATGGTGTCTAATTATTTACACTCACTAGCTCAAGGCGACGTAGTTGAACTATACCCGCCTGCAGGTGATTTCTTTTTACGAAATAGTAAAAACCCAGCGGTACTTATTTCAGCAGGGGTAGGGCAAACCCCAATGCTTGCGATGCTCGAAACGCTATTAAGCGATAACCCTAAGCAAAATATTATGTATTTACATGCGTGCGAAAATGCGCAGCAGCACTCGTTTGCACACTATTTAAATGAATTAAGTACGGCTTATAACAGCTTGCAAACTATTACGTGGTTTAATCAAAGTAGTGAAGGGGCTGATTTTACAGGGTTAATGGACTTAACTGCTATAAAAACACAGTTACCTCTTACAAATGGTAATTTTTACTTATGTGGCCCCGCTGGGTTTATGGCGTTTGTGAAAAGCCAGTTACTGGCACTAGGTGTTAAAAACAAGCATATTCATTACGAAGTGTTTGGTCCGCATCAAGACTTATAAACCAAGTGAAAAACGATAAAGGCACACAGTATTAATGCTGTGTGCCTTTTTAATAGTATTTTATTGTGCTTTACAACTTACGTTTTTAAGCTCAATAGACATATCTTTTTTAGGATAATAAAGCACGCACTGCTTGCCGATTATTTGTAAAACAAACTTTTCTGGCTTGATATTATGCGCGCCCATTATGGGCATACCATTTGAGTCTTTACTATTTCCATGGCTTAATAATAGCTCGCTGCGTTTAGTAAAAACGGTGTCGGCCAGTGTAACTAGTGTGCCGCCCTTTGCTTTTATAATCGCTTGCTGGAGCGTGGCTATAACGCCTGGGTTTACCTCGGTAAGTAGTGCAGGCTTAGCAGTGGCATTACTCATACTGTTACAGCCTCCAATAAATAATAAGGTTAATATTGCCAGTAGTTTAGCCATTACTTATCCTTATTTAACGTAGGCCAGGTTAAATCCATATTGCCACGGTTAACGTTATTAGGTGCGTTTAAAGGTAATAGCTGCTTGCTATCGCCAGCAGCGCTTTGTACTTGCGTTTTAATACTCGCAGCGGCGGTGCTAACAGGGCACGTGCCGTTATTATCAATATGATAAAGCGCAGTAGAGAGTATCCCCTCGTTTGGATCGCCTAATTGATTATCAAAGTCGTCACTGACTACACAGCCTTTTACATCAGCATCAAACTGCGGTGTAGGCGTTGGCGTAAAGCCTGCTGCATATTCACCAAACCCTTTACTGTTAATACCGCTAAATTGAATGGTGTAATAGGTGGTGCCACAGTTATGTGTTGGGGTAAAACCGTATGGTTTACCGCAGGTTGTGTCGCCAATGAGCACTACCTCGGCGTCAATGCCTTTTAAGCCATTAATAAAGGCTTCTGAGGCTGAACACGTACCCGATGTACTAAGCACATACACCTTAGATAGGTTTAAATCGGGGAGGCTTTCGCCAGTGCTAAAAAAAGTTGAGTAATCAATTTCTTCATCTATAAACGGAAAAGGCGACTCTACCGGTTGTTTATCGTTTTGCTGAGTTTGGTAATAAATACGGTTTTGAATGTTGGCGCTGCCCGCCACCATGTAAGCCAGCTGCGAAGAAAGCGCTAATAAACCGCCTCCGTTATATCTAAAGTCGATAACAAGCTCTTCTACGTTATCGGTTTTAAATTTATTAACGGCAGCAATTAAGCCTTCTTGGGCAATACCTATATGGCTATTAAACTGCATGTACCCTACGCTAGTGCCATTTGCAGTGGTAATAGTTTTTACGTTTTGAACCGGTGTTTGCTCTATGTTGCCGGCAGTTACGTTAAAGGTTTTTTCAGTGCCATCGTTACTGCGCACAACGATGGTGTGCGAGTCGCCATTAGTGGGGCTAAATAAGCCTTCGTTTAAGGTATCTACGCCTGCTTGTGTGCTGGTATTAATGCTTACGCCATCAACTTCAAGTACAGTATCGCCACGTTGAAAACCAATTTGGCTTGCTGGTGAGTCGTCTTCTAGGTAGGCAACACGTAAAATTCTATCAGCTGGGTCGCCAATAAATGCCCAATTTATACCATAGCCTGAGGTTACACCTGATTGCGCTTCTTGAAAGTAGTCCTCAGAAGGCTCTGAAAAATGAAAATTATCTTTTTTAGCACCAGAGTCGGTTAGTTCTTCGGTTTTTAGTTGGGCAAAATAATCGGCCACTGTAGCAAAGTTTTCAGGGTCGTTATCGGCTATTTCATCATACCAAAGGTAGGTTTCGTCGCTCCACGAGCGAAGCCAAAGCTTTTCGTAAAGGGCCGAACCGGCTTGGTCTGGGTAAGGCTCATTATTATTAAACGGATCGTTACCTGTGCGTGGGTTTTCGCAAAAGTTTTTTAACTCCTCCGATGGCTCAAATACACCTGCCGTCCAAGTTGGGGCTGTGTTTGCAGGAGGTGTGACGACTGGGTCGGGCGTTTCATTCATGCTGCTACCACCGCCACAGCCCACAAGCGTTAGGCTTGAAAGTGCAGCAATAATAGCGAGTGTTGCTTTATTATTTTTAAACATACAAAACTACTTTTTGTAAATAAGTTGTTTAAAATACTACAACACCCGCTCATTTATTCAACGTATTCGCCCCTAAATTATGTAAATGAGTGTATACACTTAGGTGTGCTACAGCTTACTTGCGCTGCTTTTATCTGCAAATGCTTGTTTTTGCCAGGCATCAAATAGTTTTTGTTGTTTGTCTGATATTTTTAAGCCGTATGTTTTTTGCATATAGGCGTAGGTGTCGGCAATGCGCTTACGGGCATAAAAAGGAGGCTCTACAACGCGTTGTTTAAAGTTAACCTTTACTTGGCAGCGGCCATATTGGGTAGCGTTTTCGCTAAGCATACCAAAGCGATAGTTAGAGCGATCTGCGTTAATTTCGCCAATTGCGGGGGCTAAATTGTTTATATCGGCTTCCATTTTTCTAAATTTAACACTGACCTTGCGACAGTTTTTACGACCACCGTTTTGCCAGCATTGTAACTGGTGACCAAATTCCCACGCCGGCACTATATGCTCCCACTCTATACGCAGTGCACGTACATTAACTTTGCCAGAGGAAGTTAACGTATTACGTGGAATATAACCACAGTTGCTAGGGTCGGGGATTAGCTTTTTACCTTGTTTTTTAATGTCGCAGCCGCAGTAAAGGCTTTTGGCGTTTTCGGGTAGGGTTTTAATTAAGTGCCTTTTAGCCGTTGAAAAACGGGTAAATTCTTCACTCGATGCAGAAAAACAAATACAACAAGCCACAAAGGCCAAAATAAATTTAAGCATATCCATCACATACGTGAACTACAGGAGGCGCTAGTCTAAAGTTTTGCTGCTAAAAGATAAAGCCTGAACAAATTTTAATCCGCAATGCTTAGTACACTCTATACTGATATAAAAAATAGCGAGGAGATGACTATGCTAGGTGCTTTTTCAATAAGTTTAACAGTTAAAGATATTAGAGCCTCAAAAGCGTTTTACGAAAAGTTGGGCTTTAGCGAGTTTGCAGGTGAGATAGAGCAAAACTGGCTAGTGATGAAAAACGGTGAGCATTTAATTGGCTTGTTCTCGGGTATGTTTGATAAAAACATGCTGACCTTCAATCCTGGCTGGGATCAAAACGCACAAACCGTTACAGAGTTTAAGGATGTTGATGCGCTTAGCGAATATTTTCAAAACGCTCATATCCAGGTTGAACCTGTGGGTGATAAAAGTTTTATTATTACCGACCCAGACGGCAACCCTATTTTGATTGACCAACACGTGTAAGTTTTTTTAGCCTAACGTTTTGTATTAATAAAATAATACCGCATAAACAAAATAGTACGCTGGTGGCTGCAAAACTGATGAGAAGCGGGTTGTTAAAATCTTCTCGCTCGTCGTAATCCATTATGTGTAGCATCCAAAAAAAGTCGAATATGCGCCATAGTGTGCTGCGAACGGTGATAACTTTGCCGTTAATTGCATTTAAATACAGCGTGGTATTAAAGGTGTCGTTAAATTGTACTTGCCACACATTTGTTTTGTATCCCACCTCTCGAGTGCCTTGTTTTAAAAGCGTTGTGTTAATTGGCTTAGCGTCGATGAGTAAATGCGCTTGTGCATTAGCGGTAATTTGTATTTTAGTGGGTGCCTGAAAAGGGCGCCCCGTTAAACCATTAAAGCTCTGCTGCTCGTCAGTATTAATAACAGTAATAAGCGGGGTCGTTAAAAAGTGCTCAAATACTATTTGCGTGGGGTTAGGCACTTGGGCAGTAATATTATCGAGTGATGTGGGGTAGTCTGCTTGAGTAAATGGGTTTGAAAGTATGCGCTTAGCAAGGTGCTTACCGTGTACGTATTCAAGTGGTATCGCGCTCATTACTAAGCCGCCTAAAAGCCAAGCTAAAATTTGTAAGGCAAGTAAATAGCCTAGCCACTTATGTAGTTTTCGAGCGCGCTTAAATAGTTGTTTTTTCATTTTGTGCTTCTTATTATTTTTAGCGTTAGTGTATTACAGCAGCCCATGCTTTTACTGCGGCATTTTGTCGCAGTTATTCATAAGCTTACTCTAACTTTATAAAAATAATAAAAAGGAGCGGTAAAAAATCAGTGAGGCTGTGTTTAATGCTCACGTAAGGCATTTATTAGCCCTTGTTTGCTCATTTTTGAGCGGCCACTAATGCCGAGCTCTTTAGCTTTATTGTACAGCTGCTTTTTAGTGCGCTGCTCATACTTTGAGGCTTTGCCGCCTTTAACTGCGGTTTTATGAGTATTGCTATTAGCAATGCGCGCGGCTTTTTGTTTGCTCATGCCTTCATCTCGCAGCGCATCGTACTGATCGTCGTTTTTAATTTGCGGGCCATGATCTACCATAATTGTCCTCCTGAAGCGTTTAATTACACAGAGTGTGTATAACTTTCATACATAAACGGTAAAATTAAGCGTAACTAGCCTAACCCGTTTTATAAGGCAAATTAGGTGCCAATGGCGTTTAAACAGGTATTTTCTATTAATAAAGCCATGTTTAGCGCTTAGTTGATTTGGTATAAAAGTAAAACTGCGTTAAAGTTTGCGATGAAACTATAAGAGGGTAAAAAGCAGACAATGTCGGAAATTCAATTTTTAAATGTAGATCTAGAGCTTGAGTCTAAACAAGATATTAGCGCCCTAGTGGCAGACTTAAAGAAAAACGCGATGGTTTTGCATTATGACAAAGACGAATATCGTCAATTGGCGCGTATTGAAGCCTCAGGTGATATAACCACGCCAGACAAAGCAATCCACCACTTATGTGAATTAATAGAGTCGTGTTCACGTAATGCGCTTAAGCAGTGGCTAAGCTGTTCGCGCAGAACGTTTGATATAGGCTTTGAGTCGGGCACGTCACCTAAGTGTTTTAACCAAGCTCTACATGCAGATACACTGCTACGCATATCTGCCATTGGCGCTGGTATGGAAATAACGATTTACCCTATCGAAAAGTAGCCATAGTTAATTATTTGCGCTCGACAACCGCTGCGGTCATTTTTGATACGCAGCAAAGCTCGCCGCGGCTATTGGTTATTTTTATTTCCCATACAGAACTGCGCTTACCAATATGAAATGCACGAGTAACGGCGGTTAAAGTGCCATTTCGAGAGGCCTTTAAGTGGCTGGCGCTAATTTCCTGTCCAACACAATAAAATTTTGTAAAGTCCACTACAAAGTTAGCGGCGTAGCTTGCTACGGTTTCGGCAAGTACCACATTTGCGCCACCATGTACCATACCAATAGGATTATGATGCTCAGGAATAGCAGGCATGGTAGCCACTAGGTAATCATCTCCTATTTCGGTTATTTCTATGCCCATGGTTTTCATTAGCGTGCCTTGGCCGTTTATTCCCTCATCTAACTGTTTGCAAAGCTCTAATGTGATGGGTTGATGCCAAATACTCATAATTACTCCTTTATATTGAAAGCAAATTTATAGCATTTTAAATACTGAACGTCTGTAATTACCTAAAATTTATCCAAGTGCGGTGTATTTAGCTATTTTAAAGCACAATTTAAATTTGCGATTTTTATTTAACTGTATATACTCACAGTTAAATGTACTGTATGGAAAACCAGTTGTATGCGACCATTAACTAAACGCCAAGCTCAAATACTCGAACTAATAAAAGTTTTTATTAAAGACACTGGTATGCCTCCTACACGTGCCGAAATTGCGCAAACACTCGGTTTTAAAAGTGCCAATGCCGCAGAGGAGCACTTAAAAGCGCTTGCCAAAAAAGGTGTTATTAAAATGAAACCAGGCGCAAGCCGTGGTATTCAATTGGTTGAAGAAGAGGAGCCTGAGCAACTAGGGCTACCATTAATAGGTAGAGTTGCAGCGGGTTCGCCTATTTTGGCGCAAGAACATGTTGAGAGTCACTGTAAAATAGACCCACTTATGTTTAAACCAGCCGCCGACTTTTTACTGCGTGTTAACGGCATGAGTATGAAAGATATAGGTATTATGGATGGCGACTTACTTGCCGTACACCGTACTCAAACAGCTGAAAACGGCCAAGTTGTGGTTGCGCGAGTAGATGAAGACGTTACCGTAAAACGCCTAGAAAAAGCAGGCCGAAAAGTATTATTACACGCCGAAAACGAAGAGTTTACGCCAATTGAAGTAGACCTTGAAAACGAGTCGTTTAATATTGAAGGGTTAGCCGTTGGCGTAATAAGAAATGCCGATTGGATGTAATTTTTAACTATTTTTAAGTAATATCTATAAATGCGCACTTTTTAGTGTGCATTTTTGTTTTAAAAACAAACCTTCCGCCATCTCAAAACGCCCTAAAATTATTTAGACTGTAAACTTTTTTTCACTCATACTTTTATCTTCCTAAGCGTGTTACATCCCTTAATTTTGCTCGTATCTTGGCTGTTAAATAACAATTTAATACGTCGTCATTTAGTCAATTTTAAAATATCACTTGATTGTTTTTTATACTAAAACTTGCTTGTTGTACGTTTTTTAGCTAATCATTAATGTGCTGGACTAACAATAACTCACAGCTTTTTAGTTATGAGAACACACAATATACACAAACCTTTTGTTGTCCTAGCGATACCAATCAAAAATAAGATTGGTTAAAAAATAAAAATAACGAATTGGCGTTTAAGCCGTATGCCTCTTCGCTTTGCATTCGCAATAGCATCAAAGGAGCCGTCACATGGGTAAACTGACCTCTACCTTGTGGCTTGTGTTGATTATGTTCCCGCAGCAAGTGCTGGCTAATAGCCAATACAATATGCGCAAGGGCGTAACCGATATAAGTAATAATGTATATCAGCTACACATGACCATATTTTTAATATGTTGTGTGATTGGGGTGATAGTGTTCGCAATAATGTTTTGGGCACTGATTCATCACCGTAAATCTAAAGGGGCAGTTCCTGCCCAATTTCATGAAAGTACCAAAGTAGAAATTCTTTGGACCGCCATTCCGTTTGTTATTTTAATTGCCATGGCAATCCCTGCCACTAAAACCCTCATTGCGATGGAAGATGCCAGTAAGGCCGACTTAACCATTAAAATTACAGGGTCACAGTGGAAGTGGCATTATGAATATATGGGCGAAGACGTAGAGTTTTACTCTATTTTATCTACCCCTCAAGACGAAATAGCCAACCTTGCTAATAAAAACCCCAATTACTTACTTGAGGTTGATAAACCTTTAGTACTGCCAATTAATCAAAAGGTGCGTTTTTTAATGACCTCTGATGATGTTATTCACTCTTGGTGGGTACCCGATTTTGCCGTTAAAAAAGATGCCAATCCGGGGTTTATCAACGAAACGTGGACCAACATTAACGAAGAAGGTATTTACCGAGGACAGTGTGCAGAGCTGTGCGGTAAAGATCATGGTTTTATGCCCGTGGTGGTTGAAGCTAAATCGCAAGAGGACTTTAACACATGGCTTGCAGATGCTAAGCAAGCTAAGCAAAAAGCCGCACTTGCTGATGCAGCACTGCTTGAGACAACAATTCCTAAGAAAGAGCTAATGACACTTGGTGAGCAAGTGTATATGGCAAGTTGCGCTGCGTGTCATCAACCCACAGGTATGGGCTTACCGGGCGTATTTCCTGCGCTAAAAGGCAGCCCCATTGTTTTGGGTGATATAAAAGATCACATTGATGTAGTGATTCATGGCCGCCCAGGAACTGCAATGCAAGCATTTGCAAAGCAGCTCTCAATTAAACAACTTGCAGCGGTAATTACCTATAAACGTAATGCGTGGGGTAATGAAACGGGTGATGTCATCCAACCTAGTGAAATTCAGGCAGCACTTGATGCGGAGGCGAACTAATGAGTAGCATAGTAGAACAACCTAACGCCAATGACGCTCACCACGGCCACCACCCAGCCAAAGGTTTTAAACGTTGGTTATACACAACAAACCATAAAGATATTGGCAGCCTGTACTTAATTTTTTCGCTGACTATGTTTTTAATTGGCGGTGCAATGGCCATGGTTATTCGGGCTGAGTTATTTCAGCCAGGATTACAATTGGTAGATCCACACTTTTTTAACCAAATGACCACAGTACACGGTTTAATTATGGTGTTTGGTGCTGTAATGCCAGCCTTTACGGGACTTGCTAACTGGATGGTACCGCTCATGATTGGCGCGCCAGATATGGCACTGCCCAGAATGAACAACTGGAGCTTTTGGATTTTACCCTTCGCTTTTTTAATTTTATTGGCATCGTTATTAATGCCTGGAGGCGGCCCCGCATTTGGCTGGACGTTCTATGCGCCGCTTTCAACAACGTACAGTAACGACAACACCGCAATGTTTGTGTTTGCAGTGCACATTATGGGGATTAGCTCAATTATGGGCGCAATAAACGTTATTGTGACCATTGTTAATTTACGTGCCCCAGGCATGACATGGATGAAGCTACCATTATTCGTTTGGACATGGCTAATAACCGCATTTTTATTAATTGCTGTTATGCCCGTACTGGCCGGAGCGGTCACTATGGTGCTCACCGATAAATACTTTGGAACCAGCTTTTTTGATGCGGCAGGTGGCGGCGATCCGGTGATGTTTCAGCACATATTTTGGTTTTTTGGCCATCCCGAAGTGTACATCATGATTTTACCCGCCTTTGGTATTATTTCGACCATAGTGCCTACATTCTCACGTAAAAAACTATTTGGTTATGCCTCAATGGTTTACGCAACCTCCTCTATTGCATTACTGAGCTTTATTGTGTGGGCGCATCATATGTTTACGACCGGTATGCCCGTTGCTGGCGAGCTATTTTTTATGTACGCGACCATGCTGATATCGGTGCCTACAGGGGTAAAAGTATTTAACTGGGTAGCCACTATGTGGCGAGGGTCAATAAGTTTTGAAGTGCCCATGCTATTTAGTATTGCCTTTATTGTGCTGTTTACTTTAGGGGGCTTTTCGGGGCTGATGTTGGCTATAACCCCTGCTGATTTTCAGTATCACGATACTTACTTTGTGGTGGCGCACTTTCATTACGTGTTAGTTACGGGGGCAATATTTTCGATTATGGCGGGGGCTTATTATTGGCTGCCTAAGTGGACGGGCAACATGTACAACATTGCCTTGGCTAAGTGGCACTTTTGGTTGTCGCTGGTAAGCGTAAATGTATTGTTTTTCCCTATGCATTTTGTGGGGCTGGCAGGCATGCCGCGCCGTATTCCCGATTACGCCCTGCAGTTTGCTGATTTTAACGCAATCATAAGCATAGGTGGGTTTGCCTTTGGGTTATCGCAGTTACTCTTTGTGGCGGTGGTAATTAAATGTGCCCGAGGGGGCGATAAAGTCCCTGCAAAAGTATGGGATGGTGCTGAAGGCTTAGAGTGGGAAGTGGACTCTCCTGCGCCGTATCATACTTTTTCTACGCCGCCGGAAATTAAATAATGACACATGCACCGCTATTAAAGCGCCTAATTCTTATTTGTATAGGTATGTTTGCTTTTGCATTTGCCTTAGTGCCCTTATATGACGTGTTTTGCGACATAACTGGGCTTAATGGCAAGCCGTCGCTTGAGCAAGCTAAACAAAGTACACAGGTTGCACAAAACCGAGAAATAGGTGTGAGCTTTACAACCCATGCGCAAAGTGGTGCGCCGTTTATTGTTAAATCTAAAGAATACAGTGTTGATGTGAAACCAGGTGCCATGCGTGAGGTAATGTTTAGCGCAAAAAACACCAGTGATATTGATAAAGTAATGCAAGCGGTACCTTCTGTATCGCCCGGAAAGGCAGCCAAGTACTTACATAAAATAGCGTGCTTTTGCTTTGATCAACAACCCCTAAAAGCGGGTGAAGAACTTGAGTTTAAGCTGCTGTTTTATGTTGATACTGCACTGCCGAGCGATGTAGAAGAGCTAACTTTATCGTACACCGTATTTGATATTAGTGAGCAGCTAGTAGCAAGTAATAACTAGCCTGCATGTCTAGTGTAAAACTAGGAGCAAGTAACATGAATCAAGATTATGAAAACTACTACGTACCCGAGCAAAGTCCTTGGCCCATAGTGGGCGCGGTGGCGTTATTTTTTATTGCAGTGGGTGCGGCTTTAACAGTCATGAACTTAGAAAGTGAAGGGGGGAGCGGTGTGTACCTGCTATATGCAGGCATTGCAGTGCTGCTGTATATGATTTTTAGTTGGTTTAAAAATGTAATTAGCGAGTCTGATCAGGGCTTATATTCAGCGCAAATGGACCGCTCATTTCGACAAGGAATGAGCTGGTTTATATTCTCTGAAGTTATGTTTTTTATGGCCTTTTTTGGCGCATTATTTTACGCCCGCATACTGTCGGTGCCTTGGCTTGGCGGCGCTGGGAATAATGCGATGACCAACGAGGTGCTTTGGCCTACCTTTGAGGCCGTATGGCCACTACTAACCACACCCGCAGGTGAAACCACGCAAGCTATGGGGTGGCAAGGCTTACCCCTTATTAATACGCTTATTTTATTAGCGTCTTCGGTTACTTTGCATTTTGCTCACGTAGCCATTGAAAACAATAAACGTAAACCGCTAAAAGTGATGCTAGGGGCAACCATTTTATTGGGTGTGTGCTTTTTAGCATTGCAGGTAGAAGAATATATTTATGCCTACAACGACTTAAACTTAACACTAGATGCAGGCATTTACGGGAATACATTCTTTTTGCTGACAGGTTTTCATGGCATGCATGTGACCCTTGGCGCCATTATTTTGTTTGTTGTATTTGTGCGTATTTTAAAAGGCCACTTTACGAAAGATAAACATTTTGCGTTTCAAGCAGCGGCTTGGTACTGGCATTTTGTTGATGTGGTGTGGCTGTGTTTATTTGTTTTTGTGTATGTGTTGTAACGGCTAATGGTGAGTGATTAGCCTTTATAAAACCAAGTTTTATAGCGGCTATCACCATCACCAAAACCACCACAGAAAACAGCACGCGACGGCCTAAAAAATGCGACATAGGCCGACCGCCAGATTTATCGGTCACCATAATAAATAGCGCTCTAAACAAGTTGAAAAGTATAAATAGTAACAGCAGCACAATAATAATTTTAATAATCACTGGGTTGACCCTTTATGCAGTTAATTTTAAGGCGTAAACAAAAGCTTAGCTCATTTATCGCACTTTGCGTTGTGGTAGCTGTGGTGCTGGTATGTGTACGTTTAGGGTATTGGCAATTAGCAAGGGCTGAGCAAAAGCAGCAACAGCTAACAGCTATAGCTAACATGCAAACCCAAGGCGTAATGAGCTGGCAGCAATTACAGGCAATGCCTTCAAAGTGGAATAAAACAGGTGTAGTGGTTGAGCTTGTTGGAAAAATAATAAATCAGCAATACTGGCTTTTAGATAACCAAGTTTACCAAGGGCAAGTCGGTTACGATTTATTGGTGTTATTTAAGCCAAGCCAAGCAAGTGACGCTTTACTCGTTAATTTAGGGTGGGTAAAAGCGCCTATTTCACGCAGTGAATTACCTAACATCCAACTTCCTAAACGTAATATTACGCTTAAAGCGCAGATAAAAGAGCAAAATTTAACGAGCTTTAACTTACAAACCAATTCGACAAAACAAGACCTTCAAAAACGAATTCAATCAATAGATTTACAAAAGCTAAGTGAGCAGAGTAATCAATCGTTATTTAATTTTATGGCTTATCGTCAAGGTGCAGGAGATGCGCTAGCTATACCGCATTATAAAGCGGTGGTGATGAGTCCGCAAAAGCACCAAGCGTATGCAGTGCAATGGTTTTTAATAGCCTTAGCCTGTGTAGTGGTGGCCATTTTTGCCAGTAAAAAGAGGACTAACAATGAAAAATAACCCCTTAGTTTTGTTTGTTGTATGTTGCGCTGTACCGCTAGTACTTGCATACGGTGCGCTAAAACTAGACTGGTTGCCGAGCGCAATTACCAATAATGGCGAGTTTTTACAGCGCGAAGTAAAGCTTGAAAACTGGCAGCAGCACAACCCTAAGCAATGGACAATTGCGCTTAATTACTCCAATAAATGTAATGCTTCGTGCAATGAGCAGCTCAATGCGCTTGATAACTTATATATCGCCTTAGGAAAAAATCAGGGCAAGGTTGATATGGCTGTAATGGGGGCGCCTAAAGTTAAAAACATTCCTTGGAAAACCTTTAACGCGCAACAAAATTTGCAGCCCGCTAGCTTATATTTAATCGATCATATGGGGTTAGTGGTGCTTGAGTATCCGTTTAAAGAGCAGCCACAAGAAAACCGTTTAGTGCAAAAAGGTTTATTAAAAGATTTAAAAAAACTGCTTAACTATTCTCGTTCAAGCTAATTAATAGCGCATTGTTAATGGGAGATTCCTATGTATAAAAATTATAAAAACTGGGTACTTGCAACGGGGTTACTTGCGCTGTTAGTAGTAGGGCTAGGTGCTTATACACGTTTAAGTGACGCAGGTCTTGGTTGCCCTGATTGGCCCGGTTGCTATGGCTTTTTAACTGTACCAAAGCATGAAGCCGATATCGCACTGGCTACCCAAAGTTACCCAGATATGATGTTTGAAACCGCCAAAGCGTGGAAAGAAATGATCCACCGTTACTTTGCAGGCGCGCTGGGGTTGCTTATTTTAGCGCTATTTGTGTTGGCTTTTGTAAAGCGCCATTACTCAAACACGCCGGTTAAATTACCGCTAGCCTTATTGTTGTTAGTTATATTTCAGGCTGCGCTGGGTATGTGGACCGTTACAATGAACTTACAACCGCTCATTGTAATGGGGCATTTGCTGGGGGGATTTAGTATTTTATCGCTAATCACTCTTTTATACCTGCGTTTAACTACTAAACCCATAGAGGGTGGAGATAGTAGCGCTAAACGCTATTTTTCATTGAGCTTAGTTGCATTGACTGTGTTGGTTATTCAAATTGCATTAGGAGGATGGCTTGCAGCAAATTATGCAGCGCCACACTGTAATGGCTTACCGCTGTGTAGTTATGCGCAGCCATTTTCACTCAGTAGTGTGTTTCAGCTGCCGCTTGAGCACAGTAATTATGAGTACGGAGTGCTATCGCAACAGGCGCGTATGTCTATTCATTTACTACACAGAATTTGGGCGCTAGTTACATGTATTGTGTTGGCGCTAATTATGTGGCGTATATACAGTCAGGCGCAATCTGCAAAAATAAAACACTGTACTGTCAGCGTGCTTGTTGCGCTACTTTGCCAAATTAGTTTGGGGCTTGCGGTGGTGCATTGGCACTTTCCGCTTGGAGTGGCGCTGGCGCACAATTTAATGGCAGCTATCTTGTTATTGACTATGGTTAGGTTGTGTTACTACCTAAAAGCACGCACTTAAAGGGGAATAATTATGGCACTCACACTCGACAAAAAAGAACTACAGGTTATTAGCGGACACCCTTTTATTCAACGTGCTTATAATTTACTGCAAGATTACTTAGCTATTAGCAAGTTTAAAGTAGTGGCTATGTTGGTACTTACTGCTTGGGTTGGCTTGGCACTGGCGCCTGATGTAGGGCGAGGCATTGCAGTACAATTTATTAGTTTATTAGGCATTGGTTTGCTCTCTGGCGCTGCGGCGGTAATAAATCATGTTGTTGATAGCGAAATAGATACAAAAATGGCGCGTACACGCCACCGCCCTGTAGCCAAAGGCCGGCTTAGTAAAACCCATGCGTTAAGCTTTGCAGGTGTGATAGGGGTTGCTGGTTTTATAATGCTAATGCTTTGGGCAAACACTCTAACGGCCGTACTTACTTTGTTTGCATTAGTTGGGTATGCTTTTATTTATACCTCTTTTTTAAAGCGTGCCACACCGCAAAACATTGTAATTGGTGGCTTAGCTGGCGCAATGCCGCCTTTATTGGGTTGGGTTTCTGAAACCAATCAAATGGCAGCCGCGCCATGGTTACTAGTAATGATTATATTTACGTGGACCCCACCGCATTTTTGGGCACTGGCAATAGCACGCAAAAGCGATTACGAACGCGCTAAAATTCCTATGTTGCCAGTGACTCACGGTATCGATTTTTGCAAAACCTGTGTTGTGGCTTACACCATATTACTGGCGCTTGTATGTGTATTACCTTATTTAATTGGTATGTCGGGCGGTATTTATTTAGTAGGCGCATGTGTGCTCAATGCACTCTTTTTGTATAAAGCGGTTAAGCTTAAATTAGCCCCTAACGATGACACCGCAATGGACTTATTTCGCTTTTCAATTGTGCATTTAATGGTACTCTTCGTGATCTTATTTATAGATAAATGGCTCCCTTTATGAAGCAGTTACGGATTAGCTTAGTTGTAATTTTTTCGTTTTTATTAGTCGCTTGCTCAGAGCAAAATAGTGCACCCGATGTGCAAGCCTTAGTGTATGAGCAAGCCAAGCCTCTTTCTGATTTTACACTTAACGACCAAAACGGTGAGTTAGTCACCAAAGCGCAATTTTTGGGGCAGTGGAACTTAGTGTTTTTAGGCTATACCAGTTGTCCAGATATTTGCCCATTAACGCTTGCTAAACTAAACAGCGTGTATAAAAAGTTACATAACGAATACCCACTGCAAATTTGGTTTATGTCGGTAGACCCTCAACGCGATACGCCGGTAAAACGCAAAGCGTATATTGATTATTTTAACCCTGACTTTTTAGCTGTTTCGGGTGAGCACAAAAACCTATTCCCGGTGGTTAGAGAGCTTGGCCTAATTTATGCCATTAGTGACTCGCAAGAATCAGAATATGCGGTCGATCATAGTGCTTCTGTGGCTTTAGTTGATGAAAATGGAGCGGTAAGAGCCATATTTAAGCCTGAGTTCCAACAAGGAAATGTGCCCCTTATTAATACCACTCAACTCATTAGCGAATTTAAACAAATAACGGATTACTATAAAAACTAGTTTTAAACTTTTCACGCATTTTAAAAGGAGATTAGGCTCCTTTTTAGCTTTTTAGCGCCACTTTTAAAAGTTTTATTAATTTTTTTGAGCCTTTTATGGCAATTTTAATAACTAAGGCTAAGCTTTTGTTATGAATTGAATTGACAGGGAAAGTCCTGAAAAAATGCTAAAACTTCCAAGCGAACTTGCGATTATGCAAGTAGAGACTCTTCACCAAGATTTATTACAAGAACTCAATAGTAACAACGATATTTGTTTAGATGTCAGTGAGGTTGTTTCAGCCGATACCGCGTCAATTCAACTTTTGTGTGCCTTACAAAAACACCTACTTACCATACACCATAAAATTGTATGGGTAGGCAGCAGTGATGCACTTCAAAACGCCATTAATCAACTTGGCTTAAGTCAATATTTAACACTTGAAAGTAAAGGTTAGAGGTTTATATGAAGAAAATTTTAGCGGTTGATGATTCTGCGTCAATGCGTCAAATGGTGAGCTTTACGCTTAAAACCGCAGGGTTTGATGTTACCGAAGCAAAAGATGGCAGCGAAGCCCTCGCGATTGCCAAGCAGCAAAGTTTTGATGCGGTAATTTCAGATGTAAATATGCCCATTATGGATGGCATTACGCTTATCAGAGAGCTCAGAGGCCTTCCTGATTACAAGTTTACGCCGCTACTTATGCTAACCACAGAGTCAGGATTAGATAAAAAAGTAGAAGGTAAAGCAGCTGGCGCAACAGGCTGGATTGTAAAGCCTTTCAACCCGGATCAGTTACTAGCGGTACTTAAAAAAGTAATTCGTTAACTGAGGAGTGCGGCGTGAGTATAGATTTAAGTCAATTTTTTGAAGTGTTCTTTGAAGAAAGTTTTGAAGGCCTAGATACAATGGAGGCCGAGCTATTAAATTTAGAGCCCGGCGAAGAAGACTTAGAAACAATAAATACTATTTTTAGAGCTGCGCACTCAATTAAAGGGGGCAGTGGCACCTTTGGCTTTAACTCTGTGGCTGAGTTTACCCATGTGCTAGAAACCCTACTGGATCAAATACGCCAAGGTGAGCGCGAACTCACCACCGAGCACGTTAATTTATTGCTTAAAGCTGTTGATTGCTTGCGTGGGTTACTCGGTGAGCTGCAAGCAGAGCAAGAGCCTGATTTATCACACGCTACAACCTTAAAAAAACAGTTTGAAATTGTACTGGAAATGCAAGCCGATTCAGCCCCAAGCGAGGCAAGCGAAGTAACGGCTGCTGCTGAGGTAAATACCTTTCAAATTGATTTTAAACCGCATCATCACCTTTTTAAAACAGGCAACGAGCCTTTATTTATGATCAGCGAATTAGCTGAACTCGGCGAGCTTGAAACACAGGCCTTTTTAGACGATATCCCAGATATTAAAGATTTAAGCAGTGACGAGTGCTACTTACACTGGCGCTTTTTTTTAAATACCAGCGAAAAAGAAGCCGCCATTAAAGAGGTATTTGAATGGGTAGAAGATGATGCCGATATAAAAATAGAGCTCTGTGGCGGGTTATTTGATGAAGACACGTCTCACACCGCAAACGCTGATGAAAAGAGCAACGACAGCACAGCTCAAACACCGCCTATTAGCGATGCTAAAAAAGCACCCGACAAACCTAAAAGCAAACCCACAGCCGATAAAAAGCCAACATCAGCACCAGAGTCTACCTCCATAAGAGTAGGAATAGACAAAGTAGACTCGTTAATAAACATGGTCGGTGAGCTGGTGATAACACAAGCCATGTTAAATCAGTTGAGCGAGCAAGAAATTAGCGAATCGACCATTACGTCATTACAAGAAGGTTTGGCACAACTGGCGCACAATACCCGAGACCTGCAAGAAAATGTTATGCGTATTCGTATGTTACCGATTAACTTTGTATTTAGCCGGTTTCCGCGCTTAGTGCGTGATATAGCGCAAAAACTAAATAAACAGGTGGAGTTAAAATTATTAGGCGAGCAAACCGAGCTAGATAAAACGGTAATGGAAAAAATATCTGACCCCATGGTGCACCTAGTCAGAAATTCGCTCGACCATGGCCTTGAAACAATTGAACAGCGGGTTGCCGCAGGTAAAGACCCAGTGGGCACTGTGACCTTAAATGCCTTTCATCAAGGCGGCAATATCGTGATAGAAATAATGGACGATGGGCAAGGCTTAAATACGCAAAAAATTAAAGAAAAAGCCATTGCTAATGAGCTAATCACCGCTGATTGTAATTTAACAGATGATGAAATTAACGAGCTTATTTTTATGCCCGGCTTTTCTACCGCCGATGCGGTTAGCGACTTATCTGGGCGTGGTGTAGGAATGGATGTTGTTAAGCGCAATATTCAATATTTAAATGGCTCGGTTGAGGTTTCATCAGCGCCTGGCGTTGGCTCTACCTTTACAATTAGGCTGCCCCTTACACTTGCCATTTTAGATGGTCAATTAGTTAAAGTTGCCCAGCATACTTATATTATTCCGCTTATTTCTATTGTTGAATCACTACAGATTGATATCACTAAAGTAAGCCGAGTGGGTAAAGACTTAGATGTACTAAGGCTGCGTGACGAATACATTCCTATTTTACGCTTATATCAAATTTTTAATCATCAAAACGCCATAGAGTCATTAGACAAAACCTTGTTGGTGGTTGTTGAAACCGACAACCAAAAAGTGGGTTTGCTGGTAGATGACTTACTTTCGCAGCAGCAGGTAGTCATAAAAAGTTTAGAGGCTAATTACCAAAAAGTAGATGGGGTGTCTGGAGCAACTATTTTAGGTGACGGGCGTGTATCGTTAATTGTTGATATTAGCGGCTTAATAAAATTATCAGGGCTTAAAAAACCAGGTAGCCAAGAGCTAATCATAGAATCTAAAACACCTCTGGAGGCTTCATGATTAGTGAGCAAAGCGAGCTAAACAACAAAATTGATTTAGGGCAACAGCAAGGCGTTAAGCAGTTTTTAACCTTTATTATGGCTGGCGAAGAATACGGCGTAGATATATTAACCGTGCAAGAGATCAGAAGTTGGGAAGAAATTACCGTACTGCCCAACGCGCCGGATTTTGTTAAAGGAGTGATAAACCTTCGCGGCACCATAGTGCCAATAATAGATTTACGCTTACGTTTTGGCCTGCCAAGCACTGAATATGGGCCATTAACGGTTGTTATTGTTGTAAAAGTTATTTTTGAAAACGATTCAAAAATAATGGGCATCGCAGTAGATGCGGTGTCAGATGTTTACAGCATTGCAGAGCAAGACGCCAAGCCCGTCCCCAGCCTGTCTGATTCGAGTAATTGTGAATATGTCGCAGGGTTGGTGAACGTGGGCGAAAAAATGGTCTCGTTAATTGATTTACAAAGAACAATGGATATATAGCCACAGCGCTATGTAGCAACAAAAACAAACATAAAGGTGGTGATGGGCATGGGATGGTTTAGTAATCCGAAGCAGTCAGAATCAAGTAATGACTTAATCGTTAATGCATTAAATAAATCATTAGCGGTTATTGAGTTTGAACCCAGTGGCAGAATAATTACGGCTAATTCAAACTTTTTAAATGCAATGGGATACCGTTTAGAGGAAGTGCAAGGGCAGCACCACTCTATGTTTGTTGAACCAGATGAAGCACAAAGTAGCGAGTATAAAAATTTTTGGCAACGCTTGCGCGGTGGTGAGTTTATTTCTAATGAGTTTAAGCGTCTTGCTAATGGAGGGCGAGAAGTATGGATCCAAGCTACCTATAACCCAATTATTGATAGCCAAGGGCAAGTGCTAAAAGTAATTAAATTTGCTACCGACATTACCGAACAAAAGAAACAGGCCGCTGAAGCGCAAGGCCAACTTGAGGCAATTAGTAAATCTCAGGCGGTGATTGAGTTTAATCTTGATGGCACAATTATTACTGCCAATGATAATTTTTTAAATGGTTTAGGCTATCAACTTAGCGAAATAAAAGGCCAGCATCATAAATTATTTGTCGACCCAGAATACGCTAAAACAAACGAGTATAAACAATTTTGGGATAAGTTAGGACGAGGCGAGTACGACTCGGGCGAGTACATGCGAATAGGCAAACAAGGGCAAGAAATATGGATTCAAGCCTCTTATAACCCTATTTTTGATTTAAACGGCAAGCCTTATAAAGTTATTAAATACGCCAGTGATATCACCGCGCAAAAACAGCTAGAGCGCGAGTCTAAAAAGGCTGCCGATTTAGCAAGTGCGTTAACTGTTTGCCAAGCCAATGTAATGATTGCCGATAAAGATCTAAATATTGTATTTGTAAACGATCAGGTTAAGTTAATGCTCAAAGCGCGAGAAACTGAGTTGCAAGGTGTGCTACCTAGTTTTTCTGTTGATAATTTAATAGGCACGTGTGTTGATGATTTTCATAAGCACCCAGCTCATCAACGCGAACTATTAAAAAACTTAAAACAACCTTATAAAACTGAGTTACGTTTAGCGGGGCTTATTTTTAGTTTAATTGCTACACCGTGGATAAACCATGAAGGTAAGCATTTAGGCACTATTGTTGAGTGGGAAGATATTACCGATAGCGTAGAAAAAGCAGAGCAAGAACGTGCTGAAGCACAAGAAAACTTACGAGTAAAACAAGCGCTTGATACCGTAGCAACAAACACCATGATAGCCGATGCTTCAAATGTAATTGTATACATGAACAACGCGGTTAAATCGATGATGAATATTGCTGAAGATGATTTGAAAAAGGAGTTGCCAAACTTTGATAGCACCAATTTAATGCAGCAAAACATTGATATATTCCATAAAAATCCGGCTCATCAACAAAACCTACTAGCTAAGCTTACAACAACTTACCGAGCCGAAATAAAAGTAGGCGGGCGTACCTTTGGTTTAGTTGCAAACCCTATTTTTACACCAGAACAAGAACGCATAGGCACCGTAGTTGAGTGGGAAGATAGAACGGGCGAAGTTGCAATAGAAAAAGAAATTGCACAATTAGTCAGCGATGCAGGTAATGGCGATTTAGAAACCCGAGTAGATGAAAAAGGTAAAGAAGGCTTTTTCTTACGCTTAGCGCAGGGCTTAAACAGCTTAGTTGAAATTGTGGATGATGCCGTTAGTGATACCGCGCAAATGCTTGATGCAATGGCCAATGGCGACCTATCAAAACGCATAGAAAAAGAGTATCAAGGCTCGTTTGATAAGCTCAAGCAAGATGCTAATACCACAGCAGATAAATTGACCGATGTGATTAACCGAATTAACTCATCGGCCACGTTAGTAGCCAGTGGCGCAGAGGAAATTTCGCAAGGCAACGCTGATTTAAGCCAGCGTACCGAAGAACAAGCTTCATCACTTGAAGAAACCGCGTCAAGTATGGAAGAAATGACCAGTACTGTAAGGCAAAATGCAGATAACGCAAAAGTCGCTAACGATTTAGCCGAAGAAACCTGCGAGAAAGCAATTCAAGGTGGTGAAGTAGTTAATAGAGCTGTAACGAGTATGTCGGCCATTAACGAGTCAAGTAAAAAAATTGCAGACATTATTGGCGTGATTGATGAAATTGCCTTTCAAACTAATTTACTGGCACTTAACGCCGCTGTTGAAGCAGCCAGAGCGGGTGAGCAAGGCCGTGGCTTTGCCGTTGTTGCTGGTGAGGTGCGTAACTTAGCGCAGCGCTCAGCTGGAGCAGCCAAAGAAATTAAAGAGCTTATTAGAGACAGCGTTGCAAAAGTTACCGATGGCTCTGTGCTTGTAAATGAGTCGGGCGAAACACTCAGAGAAATTGTTTCAAGCGTACAACGTGTTACGCAAATGATTTCGGATATTACCGAGGCCTCTGAAGAGCAAAGCGCAGGCATTGAGCAAGTTAATAAAGCGGTTGCCCAAATGGATGAAATGACCCAGCAAAATGCGGCACTTGTAGAAGAAGCGTCTGCGGCGGGCGAGTCAATGGCTGAGCAAGCAAACGAGATGCGTCAGTTATTGCACTTTTTTTCACTCGGGCAGCAACAAGGCATGAACACATTGTCAAATACGCACTTTGAACGCTCAGCGCCCCCTGCGCGCCAACCTAGTGGCTATTTAAAAAATACCCAACCCAAAGGCGAAAACTTTATAGACTCAGCAGATGAATGGGAAGAGTTTTAGTCATTACTGGCTTGCTAGTTAATACCCTAGCAAGCCTGCTTTACAAGGGATGGTATGACAATGAAAGAATTTTTATGTACCGATAAAGATTTTAAAGACATTGCCACTTTAGTTTATAACGCGTGCGGAATTGTACTTGGCGATCATAAACGCGAAATGGTGTATTCCCGCTTAGCAAGAAGGGTAAGAGAGCATAAACTTAAAAACTTTTCTCAATACTTAGAGTACTTAGACAATAATAAAGAAGCTGAGTTTGACGCATTTATTAATGCTATTACCACTAACTTAACCTCCTTTTTTAGAGAGCCCCACCACTTTGAGTTTTTAAAAAACACCATAGTGCCGCAGTTACTTAGCAGTAACAAAGTAACAAAACGAGTACGCGTATGGTCAGCGGGTTGCTCTACAGGCGAAGAGCCTTATAGCTTAGCAATAACCCTTGCCGATTTATTCCCAAGTTCTTGGGATGTAAAAATTTTAGCAACCGATTTAGATTCTAATGTATTAGCCAAAGCACAAGCGGGTATTTATACCGCGGCTAATGTAAATGGCTTAGAAAACAATGTACTTAAAAAGTGGTTTTTAAAAAGCAAAGATGGGCAAACATATAAAGTAAAACCACAGTTAAATAAGCACATTTTTTTTAAACGCCTTAACCTTTTACAAGAATGGCCTATGAAAGGGCAGTTTGACTTAATTTTATGTCGTAACGTGGTTATTTATTTTGATAAAGAAACAAAAGACACCTTGTTTAAACGTTATGCAAATGCACTTAATCGTGACGGTTATTTGTTTTTAGGGCACTCAGAGAGTATGGGAAAAGAGCATTCTGAGTTTAAAAATTTAGGGAAAACCATGTATCAAAAGCAACACAATGCACGCACAGTTTAGGCCGGTGCTCCCAGGGTTTGAACATATAAAACGTTACTGGGATGCAGGGCGCACAAGCGTGGTGGCAAAAATATTACCTGGCGAATTTTATGTCTCAAAAAATGATGAGCTTATTTCTACAGTGCTTGGGTCGTGCATAGCCGCGTGTGTTTACGATGAAAAAGCCGGTATAGGTGGCGTAAATCATTTTATGTTGCCGGTAAAAAAAGGCCTAGAATTAAACAGTGCCCATAGTTTGAGCTGCCGCTACGGAAATTGGGCAATGGAATACCTGATCAACGAAGTACTCAAAGGTGGTGCTGCGCGAAAAAATTTAAAAATAAAACTCTTTGGTGGCGGCAAAATAATTAGCGCAATGACCGACATAGGGATAGGTAATATTAGCTTTGCCAATGCGTATATTCAGGAAGAGTCGCTCAATCTTGTTGCACAAGATATGGGGGGGCCGTGGCCTCGAAAAATTTTTTTTCATCCGCATACGGGCAAAGTCCACGTAAAAAAGCTGAAGAATTTGCACAACAATACAATTGAAAAACGCGAAGTGCGCTACCTGCAAAACCTTAAGCAACAAGATAAAGCCACCGAGACTAACATAGAGCTGTTTTAGGAGCCGTAATGGTTAAAGTTCTGATAATAGATGATTCACCACTGATAAGGCGTTTGCTGAGCGAAATATTATCTCAGGCTAGCGATATCGAGGTTGTTGGCTGTGCTGAAGACCCTTATCAAGCACGAGAAATGATTAAATTGCTCAATCCGGATGTGCTTACCCTCGATGTAGAAATGCCAAAAATGGACGGCATTAGCTTTTTAAGAAACCTAATGCGCTTAAGACCTATGCCCGTTGTGATGATTTCTACACTAACCCAGCAAGGCTCGCCTATCACGTTAGAAGCACTTGAGCTTGGTGCAGTGGATTTTATTGCTAAGCCAACCGTGAATGTTAAGCAGAAAATGAGTCAATATGCATATGTTGTGCAGCAAAAAGTGCGTGTGGCGGCAGGTGCAAGGGTAAGAAGTTTTAAAAAGGTAAGCACAGTGAGCGAGCCTTTACCTAGCAATGCACAATTTTTATTAAACAAGGTAATAGCGATAGGGGCTTCAACAGGGGGCACAGAAGCAATAAAAGAAGTGCTTATAAAAATGCCGACCAATTGCCCTGCGATTGTGATTACCCAGCATATTCCTCCGGTATTTAGTACCTCGTTTGCCCAGCGTATGGACCGCACCTGTGCAATTAACGTAAAAGAAGCGCAGCACGGCGACAAGCTCACTGCGGGATGGGCTTATATAGCCCCAGGTGGTTTGCACTTAAGTATAAAAAAAAGAGGGGCAAGTTTATATTGCGAGCTTGATGATTCTGAGCCTGTTAACCGCCATAAACCGGCGGTAGATGTATTATTTAACTCGTTACTTGAGTGCGGTGCAAAAAACATTGTGGCAGCGCTACTAACCGGTATGGGGAGCGATGGAGCAAAGGGCTTGCTTAGCATTAAACAAGCGGGTGGTTACACCATTGCACAGGATGAGTTTTCTTCTGTGGTGTGGGGAATGCCCAAAGCGGCGGTTGATTTAGGTGCCGCTCACGAAATTGTTGCGCTTGATAAAGTAACCCAACGCTTATTGCATCAGGCTATAAAGGTGTAATTGCTACTGAATAACCCATGGCTGCGAAAACCAATAGTAACTACCAGGGTGCTCAATAGAAGGGGCGGTACAATTAAAGCGTGAACGGCCTTTATTTAGCGCCTTTGGAGAGTCAATTTTTACAGTTGTGTCGTTTATCCAAGTTAACTTAGCCTGCCCCACACTTGAGACATAACACGCAAACTGACTTTTATGAAAATCACCCATTTCAAACTCAATGCTGAGCGTTGGTGGGTTTTGTGAGGTTACACTGTCTTGGTAATCTAGGGTTTTAATACTAAACGCCCGAGAGTTTAATTTTGTAATTAGCGTATCTAATTTACTGTAAAAGCCGGAGGCTGGAAAACGCGGTAAGCGGGTAAAGTTAGCGTTTTTATTTACAGCGCCTGAGTGC
This sequence comes from Pseudoalteromonas sp. CST2, assembly GCF_028599385.1. Lineage (NCBI taxonomy): Bacteria > Pseudomonadati > Pseudomonadota > Gammaproteobacteria > Alteromonadales > Pseudoalteromonadaceae > Pseudoalteromonas > Pseudoalteromonas sp. CST2. The sequence goes on along the minus strand of NZ_JAQREO010000015.1, from coordinate 61,821 downwards.
TGACCAATGCCAATAAAGCCAAGCTCTTCTACAAGCGCTTGTAGTTTGTTATTAAACTCACCATACGGGTACGCTAGGTATTTATAGTCGTGGCCTATTTCTTCTTTAATACGCTGTTGAGAACGCAAAATATCTTGTTTTATACGTGCTTGCCATTGTGCATCGCTCTCACCTTTTAGCTTAATATGCAGGTAGTCATGCTGGGCAGTGTGATTGGCAATTAACGCCCCTTTGCCTGCGAGCTCTTTTAATTTATCCCACCCCATTACGTAGCCTTTACCTTCATCAATAAGGGTCGGGTTTACAAAAATAGTATAGGGGTAAGCAAATTTTTCTAAAATAGGCGCTGCCTGTTCGTAGTTATTGTTGTAACCATCGTCAAAGGTGATAGCGACTGTTTTCTCAGGTAAGGTTTTGCCTTGTTGTATAGCGCTTATTAGCTCATTTAGTGCAATAACATTAAAATTATGCTCTTTTAAGTAGCTCAAATGCTTGGTAAACGTATTTGCGCTTACACTGGTCACAGCCGGAAGGGTTTCGCTTACATGGTGATACTGTAAAATAACCGCCGCATGAGCACGTACTGATAAACAAATGAGAGTAATTAAAACTAAATGAAACAATTTCTTAAACATAATAAGGCACACCATAAAAGCTTGCTGTTGCTAGCGGGTCCAATGATATTATCAAATATTACTGTCCCACTGTTAGGAATTGTTGATACCGCTGTTATTGGCCACTTAGGTAGCGCACATTACTTAGCGGGCATCGCACTTGGCTCAGCTGTTATTTCTATTTTATTTTGGCTCGCCGGTTTTTTACGTATGAGCACCACAGGGTTAGTGGCCCAAGCATACGGGCAAAATAACTTAACACAGTTAGCAGCGCTTTTAAAACGCAGCTTATTACTTGCCGTGTGTGTGGCGTTAGCGCTTATTGCCTTATCGCCTTTGATAAAACAAGCCATTGCATTTTTATCAGGCGCAAATAGTGAGGTTCTTGCTCAAGCATATCAGTATTTTAGTATTCGTATATTTAGTGCCCCTGCCGCACTTTGTAATTTAGTGCTGCTTGGCTGGATGCTTGGCGTACATTATGGGCGTGGGCCTTTTTACTTGCTGTTAGTGACCAATATTACCAACATAGTGCTCGATATATATTTTGTGGTGTATTTAGACTGGGCAGTAGCGGGAGCAGCGTGGGCGTCGTTAATTGCAGATTACAGCGCGTTGGCTTTTGCGTTGCTACTAGTGATTAAGCTCGCTAAAAAGCAAGGCGTGGAGCTAAGCGTGCCTAACTGGCTCAGTGTTAGCAAAATGGCAGAGCTACTTAGTTTAAATAGAGATATATTTATTCGCTCTTTAATTTTGCAATTATGCTTTAGCTTCATGACCTTTTATGGCGCCCGCATAGGTGAAACAACGCTTGCAGCGAATGCCGTGTTACTTAACTTTTTAATGTTAGTAAGCTTTGCGCTTGATGGAATAGCCTATGCAAGCGAAGCCAAAGTTGGTCAAGCTAAAGGCCAGCGAAGCGTTAATAACATTAGATTATGGGTAAAAATAAGTGTGTTTTGGGGGATGCTTTTTGGCGTGTTATACAGCGTATTTTTTGCTGTATTTGGCAGCGCTATTATTAAGCTTTTAACCAATGTACCCGAGGTAATAGAAGCTGCGACAAATTACTTACCGTGGGTAATAGTATTGCCTATGTTAGCAATGAGCTGCTTTTTGTTTGATGGCGTATTTGTAGGGCTTACACGGGCAAAAAATATGCGTAACAGTATGATTCTTTCTGCTGCTGTTGGCTTTTTTGGGGTGTTTTGGGTGTTTATAGAGTGGCAAAATAATGCGTTATGGCTGGCTATGAGTTGCTTTATGCTTATGCGCGGCGTTACGTTAATTATTAAGTATTTGCAGTTAAAAGCAACTAATCAGCTGCTAGATTAAGCGAACGTGTCATTTCCATAGGTCGGGGTCGTGATCTTTTGGCCCCATATCTTTTAAAACTTGCGAGAAACGATTGGCAAAAATACCGCTATAACCCCATGCAGCAAAAAATAATGCCGGGATTAAAATAACCACACCTATAATTTGTAAACTAAAGTGGGTGTAGTAGCCAAGGGCAATAAATATCACGGCTAGCACAAACAGTGCTAAGCCGCGAAAAAAGCGCGTTAAACTCAACTTAGGGTTGCTCCCTAAGCGATAAATAAGCGGCTTTAACATTATTGCTTAGTAATAAGAGTGATCGCCCGCTTGGTGCTCGGTAATGTCGGCAACACCGGTGATTTCATCAAACTTTGCAATCATTTCTTTCTCGATGCCTTCTTTAAGCGTTACATCGATCATAGAACAGCCATTACAACCACCACCAAATTGAAGTACTGCAATACCTTCAGCGGTTACTTCAACTAGGCTTACTTGGCCACCGTGGTTAGCTAGCTGTGGGTTTACTTCGGTTTCTAGCATGTGTTGAACACGCTCATTTAGCGATGCGTTATCGCCTAGTTTACGTGCCTTTGCATTAGGCGCTTTTAAAGTTAACTGAGTGCCCATTTTGTCGGTAACAAAATCAATTTCAGCTTCTTCTAAAAAAGGAGCGCTTTCTGTATCTACTACGGCATCAAAACCATTAAAGTTAAGACGAATATCGCTGTCTTCTACGGCGTCTTCTGGGCAATAAGAAACACCACATTCCGCTTGTGATGTACCAGGGTTTACAACAAACACACGAATATTAGTTTGTTGTGCTTGATCTGCTAAAAGTTTAGCAAAATGCGCTTGTGCTGTTTCGGAAATAGAAATCATAAAACCGTCTATACTTGACTAAATTACTCGGATACTGCATATCATACTCCGCTCATCGTGTTGCGGCTAGTGTTGGGCGTAAAAAGTTGGCATCTATTTTAAGCAATGCTAGCGTGCAAATAACAAACATTTTTAGAGTGATTTATATGCGCTGGATAGTAACTATAATGGTGGCAATGCTTAGCTTTTCAAGTATGGCAAAACCACTTTCGTATTATTTTGAACAAGATGTAGAGTTTGATAAAACAATACCCACCCCACAAGACGTACTTGGTTACGAAGTAGGTGAGTGGCATGTAAGGCACGACCAACTGGTGCGTTACATGGAAATTCTAGCGCAAAAAAGTAATCGTATAAATTTTGAAGTAATAGGGCGCACACACGAGCAACGTCCGCTTGTGATGCTAAGTATTAGCAGCGCTGAAAAACTAGCTAACTTAGAGCAAATTCGCCAAGCGCACTTAGCCCGTTTAACAAACAGTGAGCAAGCTAAAAACACACAAAATGAGCCTGCTGTAGTTTGGATGGGATACAGTGTGCATGGCAATGAGTCATCAGGCAGCAATGCCGCTTTATTGGTTGCGTATTACCTTGCTGCAGCGCAAGGCCCAGAAATAGAAAAACTATTAAATAATACCGTTATTTTGCTCGACCCTTCACTTAACCCCGATGGCTTGGCTCGCTTTGCTAATTGGGCTAATAGTAATCGGGGGATGAACTTATCAAGCGACCCTAAAACGCGTGAACACGTAGAAAGCTGGCCAAGTAGCCGTACAAATCACTATTGGTTTGATTTAAACCGCGATTGGTTATTACTACAACACCCAGAGTCGCGTGCACGCATTGCTAAGTTTCATCAATGGAAGCCAAATATTCTTACCGATTTTCATGAAATGGGCCCAAATAGCAGTTACTTTTTTCAACCTGGCATTGCCAGTCGCAAGCACCCAATTACCCCAGATGAAAACGTAACGCTTACTAAAGCCATAGCCAATTACCATGCTAAAACTTTAGATAAAAATAATGCCCTTTATTTTACCGAAGAAAGCTTTGACGACTTTTATTACGGCAAGGGTTCAACCTACCCCGATGTAAACGGCGGTATAGGTATTTTATTTGAGCAAGCCAGCTCACGTGGGCATGTACAAGAAACCATAAATGGTACGCTTACGTTTCCTTTTACTATTAAAAATCAGTTATTAACAAGCCTGTCAACCTTTAAAGCAGCGGTAGATAACCACGAGGCGCTATTAACCTATCAGGCTAAATTTTATAACCAAGCAGTTGATTTAGCACATGATGAAAGTTTTGAAGGCTATGTGGTTGAGGGCGCTAAAGACAACACCCGGATTAAACTATTTTTAAACCTGTTAAAGCAGCATCAAATTAACGCCTATCCACTTACAAAAGCGCTAAAAGCCAATGGCAAAAACTTTAGCACTCAGAGCTATTTTGTGCCGTTAGCTCAGCCACAGTTTCGTTTAGTAAAAGCTATTTTTAGTGAGCAAAAAAGTTTTGCCGATAACACATTTTATGATGTGTCAGGCTGGACACTCGCCCATGCTTTTAATTTAGAGTTTGCACAAGTAAAAAGTAGTTGGGGCTTAGAAGTAGCCAGCACTGCGTGGCAAAAAGCAGTTAAACCATCATTTGCTGCGTTAAAGCAAAGTTATGCATTTGGCTTTGCCTGGGACGATTACTTAGCGCCTAAAATGCTAAATAGCTTGCTAAAGCAAGGCATTAAAGCGCGTGTCGCGTTAAGCGCCTTAACAGCTAAAAGCAGCACCACCGAAATAGACTTTGCACCTGGCAGCATTATTGTCCCCGCAGGGCTGCAGACGAACCCTGATTGGGTGGCTATTTTAAACGATGCTCAAACCCAGTTTGGTATTGCGATAAAGCCTATTACCACTGGTCTTACAGGGAAAGGCGCCGATTTAGGCTCGCGCACTATGGCGGTATTAAACGAGCCAAAAGTACTGCTTGTGGGCGGTAAAGGCGTAAGCCAATACGAAGCGGGTGAAGTATGGTATTACCTTGACCGCTTTGTTGGTATTTCTCCGACCATAGTAGAAATGGAGCGTTTAGGTAGCTTAGATTTAAATAATTACAGCCACATTGTACTAGCTAATGGCAATTATTCAGGCTTACCCGATAGTGATAAAGTTGCCATTAAAAGCTGGGTAAGAAAAGGCGGCGTAATTTGGGGCCACAAAGGCGGCGCTAAATTTTTAGCTGATCAGCAATTACTTAAGGCTAATTATTTATCTAGGCAAGATGTAGCCAGCACTTTTAATACTCAAGGGCTAAATTACGCAGATAAAGATCATTTAGCTGGGCGACAACGCATAGCCGGCGCTATTTTTAATACCGATGTAGACACCACGCATCCACTAACGTTTTCGCTTAATCGTGAAACGCTGCCTGTATTTAAAAATAGTACCTGGTTATTAGAAAAATCATCCGCCCCGTTTGTAAACATACTCACTTACCCGCAAAAACCACTATTAGCAGGGTTTACCGATGGCGTAAATGAGCAGCAAATTGCCGGTGCAGCAGCCATGATGGCCCACTCATACGGGCGTGGCAGTGTTATTGCGATGACAGATAACCCTGTATTTAGAGGATACTGGTACGGCACAAGCCGATTACTCAGTAATGCTTTATTTTTTGGCCACACATTTAGAGTGAGAGGTGATTAACTACACCTTTAAAGTGGCGTTAAACATGTAGCAAAAGCCCAGACTTGTTTAGCGCCCGCTTGTTTTAATACTCGGGTAGCCGCGTTGAGCGTGGCGCCTGTGGTCATTACATCATCTACAATAACCACCGTTTTACCGCTCATATCTTGTGTACATACAAAGGCATTTTTTACATTTTTAATCCGCTTGGATCTAGATAATTGTGACTGTGCTTGCGTGGCTTTATTGCGTATTAGCGCATTACTTATACAAATATGTTTTGCCAAACACGGTTGCCACACTTGGCTTACCTGATTAAACCCGCGCGTTAAAAAGCGCCCTCGGTGCAAAGGTAAAATAATAGCTATGTCGGGCTGGGTAGTTAAATTTTCAAAAAACACCGATAGTTGGCGTTTAATTACTTGTTGCAGCGCTTTTTTATAGTGAATTTGATTATTAAATTTGAGCCGTTTAAGCCAATGCTCAAAAGGGGGCTGATAAAAAGCACAGGCTAAGAGCTTATCAAATTCGCAATGCGGAAACATTTCTACAATATCCGGGCGGTGCAATAAATTACTGTGTTTATTTAAATCAAACACGCTTAAATCCGTTAAGCAATAGTCGCACAACCCCTCTTGAGCATTAATAACTTCCTGACATTGCACGCAATAAGAGGGAAATAACCAATTAAAAAATGAGTGTTGCATTGGCTGCTCCTTGCGTTGCTTTCGTCAATGTAAGCGTTATGATGTGGCTAAGTTTGGTTAAGGTTAGGCAAATATGCAAAGCGAGTTAGTTTTATTACATGGTTGGGGCATGAACCAAGGCGTATGGCAATTAGTGCAGCCAGAGTTGACGTTTTTATACAGTGGCTCGGTGCGCAGCATTGACCTGCCTGGCTTTGGCAACAGCAATAGCTGCCCAAGTCCTTATAATTTACACGATGCAGCTGAAATCGTAAGCGAGCAACTTAGCCCTGGCTCTATATTAATGGGCTGGTCGCTAGGAGGATTGTTTGCACTTTTTATTGCTAAACATTGGCCAAATAAAGTATCAAAAGTAATTTTAGTTGCCTCAAGCCCTTTTTTTGCCGAGGCAGATGATTGGCCCGGCATAAAAGCCAGCGTGCTTGAGCAATTTAAAGAGCAATTAGTTAATCAGCGAGAAAAAACCATAGAGCGCTTTTTAGCTATTCAGGCCATGGGTAGTGAGTCGGCACGCGATGATATAAAGCAGCTAAAGCACTTGCTAAATCAGTACAGCGCGCCTAAAAGTGAGGCATTAAGTGCGGGCTTAAATATTTTACAAAATGATGATTTACGCAACGTATTTGCGCATTGCCCAGTGCCTGTAAAAGCGATATTTGGCCGTTTAGATGCGCTGGTACCTTACAAAGCAATTAATAAAATGGCAGCACTAAATACTGAGTTTGAATACGAAGTACTAGACAAAGCCTCCCATGCACCGTTTATTTCTCATAAAAAAGAGTTTTTATCTGCCGTTAAATCAATGCTTTAAAATAGCCTAAAGAAAGGTACTGTTTAAAGCTTTATTTTGCCCATGAAGTGAGCGATAATTAAACAATATTTATTTTTTGGAGGTACAGCATGGCTATTGGTTCAGTATTTAATAGTGGTGTAGAAGGGTTTAATCGTGCAAGCCAAGGTATAGAACGAGCAAGCGCAGAGATAAACCGTGCCACCATTGAAGAGCAAGACGATACGCAACTAGCCCAACAGCGCCAGTTAACAGCTGCGCGACCTGAAGAGGCTGTAACAGCGCCTGTTGCACAACCAGCTCGGGTTGACGAAGCGCTTGTTAATTTAAAAGTTGAAGAGTTTAATGCCAAGGCAAACACGCAATCTATTCAAACTGCAGATGAAGTGCTTGGTACGCTAATCGATATTAAAGTTTAAACGTTATGAATATTGTCACGCCATTTCCGTCTATCAATATAAACACTGCCAATGTTTATACGGAAACCGCTCGGCGTGACAACCAACTGCGCGAAGTTATTCCTGCCCCTGCACCCAATAGCGCCAGTAATACCGAAACCAAAGCGCAAAGCGATGCTGATAAAGCAAAACTGCCAAGCAGTGCAGAAGCCGCCACCTATGATGCAACCGGTAAACTCAGTGATGAGCAAGCTGTTGAGCAGCGCCAGCAAGGCAGCGAAGATTCAGATAGCGAACAGCAACAAAACCAACAAGCAAGCGAAGAGACACCCGAAGAAGAGCAAGAACAGCAACAGCTAGAATTAGAACAGCAGCAAATTGAAGAGCTTAAAGCGCGCGATACTGAAGTGCGTGTGCACGAACAAGCTCATGCATCGGTGGGTGGGCAGTACGCAGGCTCACCAAGTTATGAATACCAACGCGGACCAGATGGCACTAATTACGCTGTTGGCGGTGAGGTACAAATTGATGTATCTGAAATCCCCGGCGATCCGCAAGCCACTATAGATAAAATGCAAACGGTACGTGCAGCCGCACTTGCCCCTGCTGAACCTTCTAGTGCCGATAGAGCCATTGCCGCTGATGCAACCCAAAAAATGGCCGCAGCGCAAGCTGAATTATCAGCCCCTGCTGACGATGAAGCGCAAGCACAAGAGCCACAAGGTGCGTTATCAATAAACGAAACCAGCACCGCTGAGTCTCAAAGCGATACTAATTCCGAGCAAGCACGCGACCCTGAAGTAGACGCACGAGCTGGTCGTATAGCTAATTTTTATCAAATGACTAGCTCACCCCAAAACGAGAGTGGTTTTTCTGCGTTTGGTTAACACCAGCTAAGCATTATTAAAAAAGCCGCTCAATGAGCGGCTTTTTAGTTTAAGGAGTCATCACTTAGTGAAGTAAACGGGTATTATTTTTTTACTTTTGCATTAGCAAATGCATCGGCAAAGGCATTACCCATCATGGCGTTACCGTTATCGCGCTTTGGTTTTGCTGCACGCGGTTGCTGGCCCTGATTACTGCGTTGCTTTTGCGGCGCGGCAGCGGGTTTATTGCTTGTGTCTATTTCATCATCTAAGCGCATAGTAAAGCTAATGCGTTTACGTGGGGCATCTACCTCAACCACTTTTACTTTTACAATGTCACCGGCTTTTACTACTTCGCGCGGATCAGAGATAAACTTATTAGTAATTGCTGAAATATGCACTAGGCCATCTTGGTGAACACCAACATCAACAAACGCACCAAAGTTAGCAACGTTAGAAACCACACCTTCTAAAATCATACCGGGTTTTAGGTCTGTGATTTTTTCTACACCGGCTTTAAATTCAGCAGTTTTAAACTCAGGACGAGGATCGCGCCCAGGCTTATCTAGCTCTTTAATGATGTCGGTAACGGTAGGTAAACCAAACTTCTCGTCGGTGTAGTCATTAGCAACCAGCTTATTTAAAAACTCGCTATTGCCTATTAAGCTATTTACATCAAGGTTGTTACGCTCACAAATAAGTTTAACAACAGGATAAGCCTCAGGGTGAACTGATGAGTTATCAAGTGGGTCTTTACCCTGATTAATACGCAAAAAGCCTGCTGCTTGTTCAAACGCCTTAGGTCCTAAACGCTCAACTTTTTTAAGTTCGCTACGCTTAGTAAACGTGCCGTTAGTGTCGCGGTAATTTACTATATTTTGCGCTAAGGTTTTATTTAACCCCGATACGCGAGTAAGAAGCGGCACCGAGGCCATATTTAAATCAACACCCACTGAGTTTACACAGTCTTCTACCACTGCGGTCAGTGTTTGGCCTAATTGGCTTTGCGATACATCGTGCTGGTATTGGCCTACACCAATTGATTTTGGCTCAATTTTAACAAGCTCGGCAAGTGGGTCCTGCAGGCGACGCGCAATAGATACCGCGCCACGCAAAGACACATCTAAGTTAGGAAATTCATTCGCTGCAAATTCAGACGCAGAGTAAACAGACGCGCCGGCTTCGCTTACCATAATTTTGTTTAATTTAAGCTCAGCATTGGCCTTAATAAGTTCGCCTACTAGCTTGTCAGACTCGCGTGATGCGGTTCCGTTACCAATCGCAATAAGTTCTACTTTATGCTGGCGACATAGTTGCTCTAATGTACGTAACGATTTTTCCCAGTGATTTTGTGGTGCGTGGGGGAAAATAGTTTGGGTTGTAAGCAACTTACCTGTGCCATCAACTACGGCAATTTTACAGCCAGTTCGCAAACCAGGATCTAGACCAAGCGTGGTACGCGGCCCAGCAGGGGCGGCCATAAGTAAGTCTTTTAAGTTTTTAGCAAATACATCTATAGCGCCGGTTTCGGCTTTTTCTCGCATGGCTGCTAAAAATTCATTTTCTAGGTGTAGGCCAAGCTTTATTTTCCATGCCCACTGCACAACACTTAATAGCCATGCGCTAGCTGCTTTATATTTCACATCTAAGCGGTAGTGATCAGCAATCATTTGCGCGCATAGCTGGGCTGAATTTTCGCTGCTTGGCTCTGGGTTAATACTCAGCTGCAAAATACCTTCGTTACGCGCGCGCAACATAGCAAGTGCGCGGTGAGAAGGGACCTTTTTAAGAGGTTCTTGATGGTCAAAGTAGTCGCGGTATTTGCTACCGGCTTGCTCTTGGCCGTCAATAAGTGTGCTTTGTATAGCGCCGTGTTGGCTAATGTGGCTTCTAAATTTAGCTAATAACTTGGCATCTTCTGCAAAGCGTTCCATTAAAATAAATTTAGCGCCATCAAGGGCTGCTTTGGTATCAGCAATGCCTTTGTCGGCATTTATAAACTGCTGCGCTTGTTGCTCTGGCTCTAAGTTTGCGTCGTTAAATAGCGCATCGGCAAGTGGCTCAAGGCCTGCTTCAATGGCTATTTGCCCTTTGGTACGACGCTTAGCTTTATAAGGAAGGTATAAATCTTCAAGCTCAGTTTTACTTTGTGCGCTGGTAATATCGGCACTCAGTGCTGGCGTTAATTTATTTTGCGATTCGATGGTTGATAAAATAAAGCTGCGGCGCTCTTCAAGCTCGCGCAAGTACGACAAACGTTGCTCTAAAAGGCGTAATTGCGTGTCGTCTAATCCACCGGTAATTTCTTTACGGTAACGCGCAATAAAAGGAACCGTTGCGCCTTCATCAAGTAATTTTGTAGCAGCAACAACTTGTTGCTGTTGTGCATTTAGCTCAGTGGCTAAACGTGCAGAGATATCGCTCATGCATAAACCTTTTAATACAAAAAATAAAACCAGAAAATCCCTCTGGTACTGTTATACCCAGCTTATTAAAGTTGCTATTTAATGAGTTTGGTAGGTATTTATTAGTTGAATAATATCACAGCAGGTTGTAATAAAAAGCTCTTAAAGCAAGCAATTTTGCTTGCTTTAAGATGGTTGGCTTGGCTGAGCTTACAAAGCGTAAAAGCGCGCTTTAGTGAGGGTGCTCTACGCTTTCTAAAACATCACTAAACGTGTGAGCAATAGGGGTAATATGCACTGGAATGTGTAACGTTTTAGCTATTTGACGCGCCGAAATTAACCCGCATATTTCGTTATTAGTGGTTGTTGCTAATAAAAACATGCTGCCTTGATGCTCCATTGTTTGTAGTGCATCGCCAATACTTGCATAGCTTAGGCTTTGCATACTTACGCCATTAAGTTGGCTAATAGGTGTCATAATGTAGCGTAAGCTCACTTCATTGCGGCTGGTATTTAAACGCTGTGCAATGGCCGTAATTTTAGCGCTTTGTAGGTCGGCACTTGAAACAATACCAATTAATTTTTGCGCATCATCAGTCACCAATACATAGTCAGAATGCTCTGCTAGTACTTGTTTAAGCGCCTCGCTGATAGGAGTGTCGTATTGAGCGCGAATTGGCGTTTTTTGGGTAAAGTTATTGATTACGGTTAAAGCCGGAGATGTTAAATCAATAGTGGCTTGTTGATCTTCAAACGTGCTTGCAATAACGCCATGAGAAATATTTTGGGTACGTAATTCTTTAAAGTTAGACATAGTAGTCACCTTATTAGTTATAAAATTTAATCAAAAAGTAAAATTGTGAATTAAATTAAATAGCTAGGTGGACCACGTTGATATGCCGTACTAAAAGGACGGTATAGGTTTGTACTTTGGTAAAAAGATGAAACAGCATTAGGTAGCGGTTGAAACAACCTAATAGCAAATGCATTAACATGAGAATCTAAGTCAATGTCGGGGGTTGCTTGGTCAGGAAATTCACAAGCGATAAAATGATTAGATACACTGGCGTTATCTATACTTACTTCGGTGGTATTGGCATGCAGAGTCAAACTCACACTCATTAAAAGTGCAAACAATACGGCATTACTACATATGCGCTGTACTAAGTTTGACATAGCCACTACCTTAAAAATCAGGTTAAAGATAAACCTGCTAAACCAATATATATCCTAATGAGATATATTACACAATAAAAAATTTACCTGATCTGAATCAAAGTAGTTATTTATTAATAATGTTATGGGGGACTATTTTTGATATTCAATACTATTTACATACCATTCTTTTTTACCTTGCGGTGTAGGTACCTCAAAATCATCGTCTACTTGTTTTTTTATCAGGGCGCGCGCCATAGGTGAGTCAATTGATATGTAGTCTTTACGGTCGTATATTTCATCAGGCCCTACAATTCTAAATTTTTTAACCTCGCCTTGCTCGTTTTCTATTTCTACCCATGCGCCAAAAAATACTTTACCGTCTTGCTGCGGCGAGTAATCAATAACTTTTAAATCGGGTAAGCGTTTGCGCAAATACCGAACACGGCGATCAATTTGGCGCAGTAAGCGTTTATTATATTGATAGTCTGCATTTTCTGAGCGATCGCCAAGGCTTGCCGCCCAACTCACTATTTTAGTGACTTCAGGGCGTTTAACGTTCCATAAATGGTCGTGCTCTTGCTGTAATTGTAAGTAACCTTCGCGGGTTATTAAATTTGTTTTCATGGGCTTTTATTCATTAACTCTAATGCTGTGCACGTTATTAAAATTGCTAAAATTTGTCGAGTGTAAACTTTAGGGCGTGTTGTTCTTTGATGGTCGAATTTGCAGCAGTGTGTTTGGTTTTTAGGCAAGGCAGAGCCTATGAAGTGTGGTTATTCCCCATAAATAGGTGATAACGCAGCATAAATGCCAAACATGCGCTGCCCTTCGGGTTCTGCCTAGGGGCGATAAACTCTTTGTTACTCGGTTTTTACTTAGCCCACTAGGTTACAAAGCTCGCGCCGCGATTTAATCGCCCCTAGATTGAACAAATTTCAATCCGCAAAGGTCAACACGCCCTAATAATACAACTTTGAAATGTTCAGTAACAATCTAAGCGCGCAATTAGATTTTGATTATTAAGTTTTTCATTTATATTAACTATTAATTGGAAATAAAAATAAGAAACACGCAATGGGACACGAAACCACAAAAGTATTAGTTGTAGATGACGATATGCGCCTGCGCAGCTTACTAGAGCGTTATTTAGTAGAGCAAGGCTTTATTGTTAGAACCGCCGCAAACTCAGAGCAAATGGATAGACTTATTGAGCGAGAGAACTTTCACTTAATGGTGCTTGATCTAATGCTACCAGGCGAAGATGGTTTATCTATTTGCCGTCGGCTACGCCAAAAAGAAAACGAAATCCCTATTGTGATGCTGACAGCAAAAGGCGATGAGGTCGACCGTATTATAGGCCTTGAACTAGGCGCAGACGACTACATCCCGAAACCGTTTAACCCGCGCGAATTACTGGCTCGCATAAAAGCTATTTTACGCCGCCGCGCCAAAGAAGTACCGGGCGCACCCGCAGCAGAAGAAAACTTAATAGCCTTTGGTCAATTTACGCTTAATTTAGCCACGCGCGAAATGAGCGAGGGCGATAAAACCATTTCACTCACCAGCGGTGAATTTGCCGTACTTAAAGCGCTTGTATCGCACCCGCGCGAGCCACTGAGCCGCGATAAACTAATGAACCTTGCCCGTGGGCGAGATTACAGTGCGCTTGAGCGCAGTATTGATGTGCAAGTATCGCGACTGCGCCGCATGATAGAAGTAGATGCTGCCAACCCGCGCTATATTCAAACTGTATGGGGTTTGGGTTATGTGTTTGTTCCTGACGGTGATAAGTAGTTTATATGGGATTTTTTCCGCGTAGTGCGTTTGGCCAAACTGTATTTTTAGTGGCCGCTTTACTGCTAATTAACCAAATAGTGTCGTATGTAACGGTGAGCTTTTACGTTGTAAAACCAACCATAGAGCAAGTAAATTTAATGCTCGCTAAGCAAATTAAAACGGTATTTATAGACTGGGAAGACGGCGTAGAAATAAACGACGAAGTATCTGAAAAGTTTTTTGAAATTACAGGTATAGAAGTGATGACGCAGCGCGAGGCAATGCGCCAAGGGCTGGGTCAAACCCGAGAATACTCGATGCTGTCGCGTAGTATGTCTGAGCAATTAAATGGTTCTGCTCGGGTGCGTATTAGTCAAACCGACCCGCTGATTTATTGGGTAGAAGCGCCGCAAGCACCCGGTTACTGGGTAAAAGTACCGCTTAGCGGGTATCAAGAAAATAACCTTGAATTTTTAACGTTTTACTTATCAAGTATTGGTTTTTTAAGTGTGTTAGGCGGCTGGCTATTTGCTCGGCACTTAAACCGCCCATTAAAGGCGTTGCAGCAAGCAGCCGTGAAAGTGGGTAAGGGCGATTTTAGTAGTAAGCTTGAAGAAGAAGGCTCCAGTGAAGTAATAGAAGTTACCCGTGCATTTAACCAAATGTCGCGCGGTATTGCTGCTCTTGAAAACGATCGCCGTTTACTCATGGCCGGTGTTTCTCACGATTTACGCACCCCGCTTACTCGTATCCGCCTTGCCACCGAAATGATGAACGATGAAGATGACTACCTTCGCGAAGGCATTATTTACGATATTGAAGATATGAACGGCATTATCGATCAATTTATTGAGTATTTACGCCACCACAAAACAGATGAGCTTGCTTGCGAAGATATAAACGCGCTAGTGACTGAAGTGGTTAATTGTGAGCTTAAACAGCAACGCGTTATTACCTTTAAAGGCAACCCCAGCGTAGGGCTTGTTCCGTTAAGTAGTGTGGCTATTAAGCGTGTAATTACTAACATGATTGAAAACGCGCTGCGCTATTCCGATGGCGATATAGAAGTATTAAGCTACTTTAATTCAAACAAAAAATACGTTGTGATAGCGGTAAACGATAACGGCCCCGGTATACCAGAAAGCGAACTAGAATCGGTGTTTGAGCCTTTTAAACAGGGTGACACTGCGCGTGGTAGTGAGGGGAGTGGTTTAGGCCTTGCCATTATTAAGCGTATTATTGATATGCACGATGGTAAAGTTAAGCTAGAAAACCGCCCAGAAGGCGGCCTAAGTGCACAAATTTATTTACCTATAAAAATACAAAACTCTGCACAGTAAGCTGTGCAGAGTTGGCTATTTCCATAACGTTAATAGTATTAAAACTTAAAGTGCTTTAAAGCGGATTGCTGTACCACCACTTGTTGCTAGTTTTAAAGTTAGCTTATCGTTTGCGCTAACTACGCGCTTTTTGATATCTAAATCGTACGGATTGTTTTTCCATTCAGCGTTTTTACCGTCTTGGTATATGTGCGCTTCAAACTTTTTACCCTTTTCTAAAAAGTCGAGTTTTACCTCAATAGTTCGGGCTTTCTCGTCGGTTACGGCGCCTAAGTACCAATCGTTTCCTGAGTATTTATCGCGTTTGCGCTCTTTACGGGCAAAAACAATAAAGTCGCCCACTTCGCCATCAAGCGCAATACTTTGCTGCCAATCGGTTGGTACGTCTTGAATAAATTGAAATGCATCAGGCTTGGCTAAATAGTTTTTAGGTAAGTCGGCGGCCATTTGAATTGGGCTATACAGCACAACATAAAGTGCAAGTTGCTTGGCAAGTGTTGTTTGCGGGCGGTTTGTATCATCGCCTAAGCCATTAAAGCCCATATCGAAAATGCCAGGGGTAAAGTCCATAGGCCCTGCCAGCATACGGGTAAAAGCCAGCATAGGAATGTGCTCTGGTGGGTTAGGTGGCGTGCCCCATGCATTAAACTCTTGGCCGCGTGCCCCTTCGCGCGCAATCCAGTTTGGGTAGGTACGGCGCAGGCCGGTGTCTTTTATTGGCTCGTGGGTGTTAATACTAATTTTATGTTTAGCAGCCAGCTCTACGTTGTAAAGGTACTCGTTAACCATAAATTGGCCGTCGTGCCACTCATGACGGGCAATGCCGTTTTCGTCTATGCGTTTTATGTGACCGCCATCCGCTACATAGCCCGTTTTAACTTGGCTTACGTTTGATTTTTCGTAAAGGGCAAAGGCATCCTCCATTTGGTCGCGATAGTTACTTACATTACCCGATGTTTCGTGGTGGCCAATTAACTGCACGCCTTTTTGTTTGCCGTATTGAGTAAGGGCCGCTATATCAAAGTCGTCGTAGGGTTGTGTAAAACTAAATACATCGCCATTAAAAAACCAGTCACCGTCCCAGCCTATGTTCCAGCCTTCTACTAGTACGCCATCAAAGCCATATTCTGCGGCAAAATCCATGTAGTACTTAGTGGTTTGTGTTGTGGCACCGTGTTTTTCGCCGCTGCCCCAGGTTTGCGTGTTTATATGCATGCCCCACCAAATACCCACGTATTTGCCAGGTTTTACCCACGACACATCGCCTAGTTTATTAGGCTCGTTTAAATTTAATATTATGTCTGAATTGACTAAGCCCACCGCGCTGTCGGCAATTTGAATAGTGCGCCAAGGGGTATTAAACGCACCTTGTTTTTTAACGGCAATGCCGTCTGACCACGGTGTTAAATCGGCATTAAAAGTGCCTGGGCGACGCTGATTAAGCACCATGCCTGCGTAATCCACTAAGGCTGCTTCATGAATGCTTATATGGGTACCGTCATTGGTTTTTAAGGTAAACGGCGTGTGTGCAAGGGGGACGTCATTTAATGCGGTGGTGTTGTAAACGTATTCGTATCGGTTCCAGCCGCGGGCGGGTATCCACCATGCGGTGGCATTGTTGTTATTGTTAATGGCAAATTCGGTGAGTTCTTTGGTAATGTGTGTTTGCTCAAAGCCTGCTTGTTTTGGTACTTCGTATCTAAACCCAACGCCACTATCAAAAGCTCTAAAGCGCACTGTGTAGGTTGCAGCGTTAGGCTCGCTTTTTGTAAACGTAACCGCAACTTCGTTGTGTTTATCAGTAACCGTTTGTCGCTCGCCCCAAGGTTGTTGCCACTGGGTATTTACGCTTTGCTGCTTAACATGGGTAATTTTAAAACCATCGCTAAATGCGGCTTGGGTTTTAAATTCAAAACCTAGGCGCGATGCGTTTATAGCTGGTTTGTTTTTAAAGCTAATAACGTAGCTTGGTGCGCTATTTTCATCTGAAATAGTCACTTTTATTTGTGAGTTTGGTGATTCAACTACAGCGGTTTGTGCAAAGCTATTGCCAGCAAACGCCAGTAGTAAAAGTGCGGATGTTCTCATTGTGTGTCCTTTGATGAGTCGGTGGTGACCTTTAAGGATAATGGCACTGAGTTGTTAATACGACTGTCTACATACGTATTCAATGTTTTAAAAAATAGAAAGAATTTAACGGTTTAATCGGTCTATAATGTAAACAAATTGATAATAGCGATTAGCCCCATGATAAAACCCTTACTAAGTGTGTTACTGCTATGTATGAGTACTTGCGCAGCAGCAACAACAATAACTATAAAAAATGCCAATAATCAGCCTTTAGCAAATGCGGTAGTGTGGCTAAGCGGGGCATCAATTCAGGCCGGCAATCAAGCAAGTAAAGCCTACGCAATGAGCCAACAAAACCGCGAGTTTACGCCGCGTACGTTAGTTGTTCCGCAAAATGCAAAGGTAGAGTTTCCTAATGCCGACTCTATCATGCACCACGTCTATTCGTTTTCTAAAGCTAAAACCTTTGAGTTGAAACTTTACAAAGAGCAGCCTAAAGCGCCCATAACGTTTGATCAAACAGGGGTGGTTGAGCTTGGCTGTAATATTCATGACTGGATGCTGGGCTATATTGTGGTGGTTGATAGCACCGTTTTTGCAATTACCGACGACAATGGAAGGGTTAGTTTAGCTGCCCCTAATGGGCAATACAGCATGAGTGTATGGCATTCTGGCTTTAGCGATATAAGCAACGTAGAAACCCACAGCGTTAATGTAAGCGATTCACCTATACACTACACCGTAAAGCAGGCCATAGCCGAGCAAATAGACTTTGCTACGGATGAATTTGATGACTATTAAGCGCAAAAATACAGTATTACTTGGCCTATTTTTTATGAGCCTACCGGCTTTTTCGCAAGTTAAAGGGCTTATTCAGGTACGTGCGGTTGCAAGCGATGATACACAAAGCTTTCAAGATGGCGGTATTGGTTTATATCGCCATGGAGATAGCAGTGATAGCATTTTGTTATCGCAAGGAATTATAGACTTTAAGGCCGATTTAAGTAGTGCGTGGAGCGCACATGCCGTTGTTAATGCTAATCAAGAGCCGAAAACCACATTAGGTTTAAGCCAAGCGTATTTACAGTATCAGCCGTTAGTAAACAGCCGTTATAAATGGCATGTAAAGCTCGGTGGGTTTTATCCTAGTATGTCGCTAGAAAACCCCGATATAGGCTGGACCTCGCCTTACAATTATACTAATTCGGCCATAAACAGCTGGCTTGGCGAAGAGCTTCGCACCATAGGTGGTGAGCTTAGCATTAAGCGCCCAGGTAAACGTTTTAATTCTAAGCATAGCTTTAGTGTGAGCGCTGCTATCTATAAAGGGAACGACCCAACAGGGACGCTGCTATCTTGGCGCGGGTTTGCGCTGCACGACAGGCAAACAACTTTTAACGAAAGTGTACAATTTGCACCTATTGCGGCATTAAATAGTGACGAATTACGTTGGCAAGCTAACCAAGTACTGCCTTTTGAAGAAGTAGATGGCCGCTTTGGCTACTATGCCGGTGTGCATTGGGATTATTTAAAACGCTCGCAGTTTAGGTTTTATTATTACGATAATAACGCCGAGCCCAGCATTTTTAATCGCACAACAGGGCAGTATGCTTGGCATACTCGCTTTGGCAGCTTAGCGTGGTTATATAAATTTACAGGTAAAACCCGTTTGATTGCCCAGCTACTCGATGGTAAAACCGAAATGGGGGCTAATAAGCTTATTTATAACCGTTTTTATAGCCATTATTTAATGCTCAGCCATAAAGCGGGTAAGCATAGGTTATCGCTTAGGTATGATTATTTTAAAGTAGACGACGATGACACCACCGCGTTTGACCCTAACGCCAGCCACGGCGAAGGCTTAACAGCTACATGGCGTTACCAATTAACCGATACGCTACAAATAGGTGTTGAAGGCTCGGCGCTGCATAGCTTTGTACAAAATAGACCTGGTAGTGGGTTTGCTCAGCGAATATCGCAGCAGCAACTTATGGCTAACGCTCAATGGCGTTTTTAAAGTACCAAAAAGGGAGCTTTTAAAGCTCCCTTTTAGTTTCAAAAAAAGTGTGAATTATTTTTTATTAAATGCGCGTTTCATAAAGTTTGGTGTAGCAAGTGCGCCGTGATGAATACCGCTGTTGTAGTATTCGCTTTGCTGTGCAACTTGCTCGGCATCGGCTTCTCTAAAGCCATTAAATGCTTGTGATTTACGAGCAAGCGTTACTGACCATAAACCGCTTGGGTAAATTGGCTGTGGAAATGGCAGTGTTTGCAAGTCGTTAAAGCCCACACTTAGCATGGCCTCGCGCATTTCTACTAGCAGTGGCATATGCATTAATGGCGATTCGCTTTGCTGCACTAAAATACCACCAGGGCGTAATGCATTTAAGCAGCTAGTGTAAAACGCGTGGTTAAATAATCCCTCGCCTGGGCCTACAGGGTCTGTACCATCAACAATAACAACATCAATAGACTCGCCCGCAGCGTCACGCATGTATTTTATACCATCATCAAACATAACAGTTGCGCGTGCATCGTTGTTAGACTCACAAAGCTCTGGGAAGTATTTTAACGACATTTGCGTGACTACTTCGTCTATATCTATTTGCGTTACGGTTTCTACACCTGGGTGTTTTAAAACTTCACGTAATGTACCGCAATCGCCGCCGCCAATAATTACCACGTTTTTAGGATTTGGGTGCGCTAAAAGTGCAGGGTGGCTAATCATCTCATGGTAAAAAAAGTTTTCGCGGGTAGTTACCATAGTACAGCCATCGATGATCATTAAATTACCAAAGTCTGTGGTTTCGAACATTTCTACCTTTTGAAAAGGAGACTGTTTTTCATCCAACTTTTTGTTAATACGTAATGAAAATGCGCTGCCATCGCGGTCGCTAATTTCTGTAAACCACTTACTTTGATCTAAATTTGCCATAGTTGCTTTTACACTTTTTAAGTTGAGTATGAAAAAGGGGCAATTCTGCCAGTGCTTCGCGTTTTGCTCAATGAAATTTTAACTGCTTTGCCAATAAAGTTAGCCAGTATCGAGTTAAAGTTCAATTTTTGTTAGCGTAGGGGGTAGTGACGTATTAAAATGCGCCTTTATAGCTAATTGATTAAAGAAGAGTTGCCATGACTTGGGGTTTAGAAACAGCACGCGCTACATATAATGTTGCTCATTGGAGCGATGGCTATTTTGATATTAACGCACAAGGCGAGCTGGTTGCCTACCCAGATGGTGACCAATCTAAAAATGCGATTTCTTTAACGCAGCTCACAGAGCAATTTAAGCAGCAAGGTTTAACATTGCCGGTGTTGGTGCGCTTTACCGA
The DNA here is from genome assembly GCF_028599385.1 of Pseudoalteromonas sp. CST2. Classification (NCBI taxonomy): domain Bacteria; kingdom Pseudomonadati; phylum Pseudomonadota; class Gammaproteobacteria; order Alteromonadales; family Pseudoalteromonadaceae; genus Pseudoalteromonas; species Pseudoalteromonas sp. CST2. The sequence goes on along the minus strand of NZ_JAQREO010000015.1, from coordinate 41,488 downwards.
TATTTTAAAAAATAGAGTAGATACACTCACCCATGCATTTACCTTAGCGTGCAGCAGCCGCGAGTACCAAGGCAAGTACACGTGTGTATATCCTATAAAAGTTAATCAGCAACGCTCGGTGGTCAGTAAACTATTGGCGCACCCAAGTGGTTTAGTTGGCCTAGAGGCCGGTTCAAAACCTGAGCTTATGGCAATTTTAGGGGTAGCCGATAAACCCATTACTATTGTGTGCAATGGCTATAAAGACAGTGAGTTTTTACGTTTAGCCTGTATTGGTCAAGCCATGGGGCACAGCGTTAAAATAGTCGTCGAAAAACTCTCAGAGCTGACGACCTTACTTGAAGAGATAGATAACCTAGGCATAGAGCCTGCCATTGGTATACGTATTCGCTTAAACTCAGTAGGCAAAGGTAAGTGGCAAAATACCGGCGGCGAAAAAGGCAAATTTGGCTTAACTGCAGGCCAAGTGCTTAGTGCTGTTGAGGTGCTTAAAAAGCATAATAAATTGCATCTAATGCAAATGGTGCATTTTCATATTGGCTCTCAAATTGCCAACATACGCGATATACACCGCGCCCTGCGTGAATGCGCGCGCCACTTTGCTGAACTTACCCAGCTAGGAGTGCCGCTTAATACCGTTGATGTAGGCGGTGGCTTAGGGGTTGACTACGAAGGCTCAGGCTCACGCAGTGCGTGCTCGATGAACTACACCGTTGAAGAATACGCACGTAATGTGGTTAATGCTTTTGCTGAGGTGTGCGACCAACATCAACTTACGCACCCAGCCATTATCACCGAATCAGGGCGTGCTTTAACAGCGCACCACGCGGTGTTAATTACCGATGTGATAGACGTAGAAAAAGCGCCAAATCATCCAAATCCAGAACCGCCACTTAAAAACAGTGCGCTAGTGCTTGATGAAATGTGGCAGTGTTTACAGCGTTTAAACCCGCGTATGGCGCTAGAGATTTACCACGATGCGATGCACTTATTTAGCGAAGCGCACGACCAATACGTGCATGGGTTAGTAAGCATGCTAGAGTGGGCGAAAATAGAACAATTATACTTTACTATTTTGCACCGAGTACGCGCATCACTTAGCAATAACGCGCGTGCGCACCGTGAGGTACTTGACGATTTACACGAAAAGCTAGCCGATAAGCTATTTGTTAACTTTTCACTGTTTCAGTCGTTACCTGATGTATGGGGCATTGAGCAGTTGTTTCCGGTTATGCCTATCGAAAATTTAGATAAACCGCTTACCCAGCGCGCTATTATTCAAGATATTACCTGTGACTCAGATGGGCAAATTCGTGAGTACGTAGAAGGCGCGGGCATAGAAACCAGTTTACCTATACCTGAGTACCAACATGGCGAGCAATACCACATAGCCATGTTTATGGTGGGGGCTTACCAAGAAATTTTAGGTGATTTACATAACTTATTTGGTGACACCGACTCAGTGCATGTAGAGCTTAACGGCGACGGTTATGTATTAACCAATGCCATTAAAGGTGATAGCGTTAAGGATGTATTAAAGTTTGTTGACTATGATAGCGCCATTTTGGCACAAAACTTTGAATTATTGGTCAACAAGCTAGCAGTGTCTGAGCAGTGTAAAGCAGGGTATTTAGCCGAGCTTAATGCCGGGCTTGAAGGTTATACTTACTTCGAAGATTAACCGTACACTCTCAGAATTAAAAGCGTCGCTGTTTGGCGCGCATTGTTTAAAGGAAAGTAAATAAATGTCAGTAATCCGCAGTGTATTAAGTATTATGCTTTATACAATAAACACACTTATTTGGTTTGTGCCTATTTTTGTTTGTGGGCTATTAAAATTAATCCCTATCAAGCCTATGCAAAAGCTTTTAAGCTGGGTTGCTAAACAGTGTGCCACTATTTGGGTGTCGGTTAATAGCATTAACCAACGCTTATTCACGCCAACAAAAATTAACGTTACCGGCCTTGAAGAAACCAAGTTAAAAGACTGGTACTTAGTGATTGCTAATCACCAAAGCTGGGTAGATATATTAGTACTGCAACGTGTATTTAATCGTAAAATACCTTTTTTAAACTTTTTTTTAAAAAAAGAGCTTATTTACGTGCCAATTTTAGGTGTGTGCTGGTGGGCGCTCGACTTTCCGTTTATGACCCGCACCAGCAAAGCGCAGCTAAAAAAGAACCCAAAGCTACGTGGTAAAGACATAGAAACAACCCGCAAAGCCTGTGAAAAATTTAAAGAAATGCCAGTAAGCATTGTTAATTTTGTAGAAGGTACACGTTTTACAACACAAAAACATGCTCGCCAAAATAGCCCTTTTCCGCATTTATTAAAGCCAAAAGCAGGCGGGATCGCATTCGTAATGCAAGCCATGGGTGAGCAAATCTCTAAAGTGGTTAATGTGACCATTCATTACCCCGATGGCATCCCTACGTTTATGGACTTTGCCGGCGGCAAAGTGAAGCAAATTAATGTGCATGTAGACATTCGCCCAGTAAGCGAGGAGTTGATTGGTGATTACACTGGCGACTCTGAGTTTAGAGTTGGCTTTCAAAGTGAATTAAATCGTTTATGGGAAGAAAAAGAGCACACGCTTTTGCAGCTCGAACAAAACCATAAATAATAAGGTAATAAAAAATGGGCTTACGATTATGCTAAAAAAGTGGTTACCAAATTGGCTCAGCGGCTTAATTGTAGGCTGCGTGATTTTTTCAAATGTAATCATTTTTGGCACCTTAGTATTAATGCTAGGGTTAATAAAGCTTGCCCTGCCTTTTTCTATAATTAACACCATACTGCATAGCGTGTACCGAGGCTGGTGTAACGGCAATCGGTTTGGCTTGTGGCTGGGTTGTGCCAACATAAAAGTAAACATAAACGGCGATGTAAATTCAAAAAGTTGGTACTTACTAATTTGTAACCACATGAGCTGGTTAGATATTGTGGTACTTAGCTCAATTAATGTATTACCAGCACCAAAGTTTTTTTTAAAAGACGAATTAAAGTATGTGCCATTTATTGGCTCTGGTGCATGGGCTATGGGCATGCCTTTTATGAAGCGCGTAACTAAAGCGCAGCTTGCTAAAAACCCCAAGCTTAAAGGGCTAGATGTTGAGCGTACCAAGCAAAGCTGTCGTAATTTTAGGAATAATCCCACCACCATAATTAATTTTGTTGAAGGCACCCGCTACACGCACGCAAAGCATGCAAGCCAGCAAAGCCCGTTTAAACATTTACTCAAGCCCAAAGCGGGCGGGATTGCCTTTGCACTTGAGGTACTTGGCGAGCAATTTGACGCCATGCTAAATACCAGTGTGGTGTACAGCGGCAGCACAAGCCATGTTTGTCGTAATATTTTAAAGGGCGAGCTTGATTCAATTTATGTTTCTATTGACGTGGTTGCTATAAACCAGCAAATGTTAGGTAGTTACCAACACGACAAAGCATTTAGAAGCCACTTTCAAAAGTACGTTAATGAGCTATGGGTTGCTAAAGACGCGCAACTTGCCAGCATTTATGCCCAACACGATTTACCTGAGCCACCCATTTGTAAGGAAATAGAAACACTATGACCAATACCCACCTGCAGGAGCTAATCGCTCCTTGGTTTGAAAAAGTACCCGACGCAGATTTTTTAAGTGCAATTACTGCAGCCTCTATTGGTGTGTTTTCGTTGTTAGTAGTGTATTTATTTACACGCCGATTAATGCTGCCAGGCATTCAAAAAGTGGTGACTAAGTTATCTCCAGAGCGCATAGGGTTACTTTCTCCGTTGCTCACAAAACTTAATAAGCGCATAGCCGGTATGCTATGTAGCGTGCTTTTTTTAGCAACCTTCGACAGCGTTTACCCTGTTAATGAGCTCAGTGCCGAAATACTAAAAACCATTGGCCAAGGTATATTAATCATTCATGTAGGCTTTATTTTTAGCAGCATTGTAAGCATTGCCGGCGCTATTTATAACCAGCTAGATTTTGCCCGCGAAGTGCCAATTCAGGGCTTATTACAAGTTGTTAAGCTGATCACCTTTATTGTGTGTGCAATTTTAATAGTCAGCATTGTGCTTGAAAAATCGCCTACCTATATTTTGTCGGGTTTTGGTGCGATAGCCGCTGTTACTTTATTGGTTTTTAAAGACACTATTTTAGGCTTTGTAGCCAGTATTCAAATTGCGGCAAACCGATTAGTTACTTACGGCGATTGGATTCAAGTAGAAAACTACGGCGCCGACGGTGAAGTAATAGACTTAGGGCTAAACACCGTAAAAGTGCGTAACTGGGATAACACCATTACGACTATTCCTACTTATATGCTGGTAGCCGGGTCGTTTAAAAACTGGCGAGGAATGCAAGAGTCTGGCGGCCGACGTATTAAGCGCTCGCTTAATATTGATATGCACAGCATATGCTTAGTAAGTGACGAATTTAGAAAACAAATAGATGCAGCTATACCACTGCACGAATATATACGTGTTGCCTCGTTGCCTGATCCGGTCTCTAACTTAGGCTTGTTTCGCCGCTACGCCGAGGGCTATTTAAAGCAGCATAACAGAATAAATACCTCACTTACGCTTATGGTGCGTGAGCTACAACCAATGAACCACGGATTACCAATTGAGTTTTATTGCTTTAGTGAAGACAAACGCTGGATATCTTACGAGCATTTACAAGCCGAAATTATGGATCACTTATTGGCAGTGTTGCCAGTATTTGGCCTTAGAGCGTATCAAAGTGTTAGCGGGCAATTAAGCCCGCCTAATGCACAGCAAACCGATAAGCCGACCTTTAAAGTAATGGCAAATAGTGCTGAACAAGGCCCACACTAATAAATAAAGCTAATAGCCACCAAATAGGTGGCTTTTTCATTCTTAGCCATGCAAAAGCAGCAATAACCAGTGCAACCTGCCATAGGTTGTGAACGGCCGATGTCCAAATAGGTGAGTACAAAGCCGCCGCTAAAAAGCCAACTACGGCAGCGTTAAGCGCCGCAATAGAGCTTGCAAAGCGAGGTTTACTTGCCAGGTTTAACCAGCTTTTTTGAAACGCCAGCATTAATAAAAAACCCGGTGTAAAAATAAGTAGGGTTGCAGCTATGGCCCCTATTAAGGGTTGCTCTGAAGTAAGTTGCGCGCCTAAGTAAGTGGCTATTGTAAACATGGGGCCAGGGATAGCTTGAGCACTGGCATACGCACTTAAAAATTGATCGTTACTTAGCGCTGGTACGCCAGCTTGCAATACAGGCAATACCACATGCCCGCCTCCAAACACCATAGCGCCCGCTTGGTAAAAAGGAGCAAACAAAGCAAGGTCATCACCTAAAGGTATAAAGCTAACAGCGAGTAGTAATACAAATAAGCCTAAAGGGAGCCACCTAAACGCGCTTTTAGTATCTGCTTTAGGCTCAGTATGGGTGTTGAGTTGTAACAGAGGCCAAATTGCGCCTATAGCAGCGGCACTCACTAAAATAGCTATTTGCGTGCCAAGTAAAGGAAATAGTAATAAAGCCAAGGTACTCATTACTGCGATAAGCTTGAGCGCAGCGCTGGTACAAAAGCTTTTTGCCATAGTGAGTGTTGCATCGGCCACAATAACAACCGCAAACAATTTTAAGCCTGCAATAATAGCAAAGTAAACAGCATCAAACTGATGCGCGCTTACCGCTAGTAACAACATGATTAAAAAAGACGGTAAGGTAAAAGCGATAAATGCGGTAATGCCACCAATAACCCCCGCCCGCTCCACACCAATTGCAAAGCCCACTTGACTTGAACCTGGCCCGGGCAGCGCTTGGCTTAAACTAATAAGCTGCGCGTAGCGGGTATCGCTTAACCAGTTTAATGTGTCTACAAAGTGGCGTTTAAAATAGCCTAAATGGGCAGCAGGGCCACCAAAACTCATGCAGCCAAGTAAAAAAAACTGTCTAAAAATAGCGACTAACATTGAGCTTATATCCTTTTTTAAAGTTCATTAAATTGTCACAAAGGAGTATGACACTTTTATTAAATGCATACATTAATTCGTAATCTACAAATAATACCAATCCACTTAATTAAGTGGATTGGCATAAAGCGAACTGCTTTTAACATGCTCTTCATAGTTTGTTCATACATGTATTTGCATACTCGCTTTATAATTCTTAATGAATAGGACATCACATGACTTTAACTAAATCACTTTTAAGCGTAACCGTAGTAGCTGTATTACTAAGTGGTTGCGAAATGAACAACACCGGCAAGGGCGCCGCAATTGGTGCAGCCGCAGGTGGCGTATTAGGTAAAGCAACGGGTAATCATAAAGACAAGCGCATCTTTATTGGTGCTGCTATTGGCGCACTAGCTGGTGCTGCTGTAGGTGATTACATGGATAAGCAAGAAGAAGCGTTTCGTGATGAGCTAGCAGGCTCAGGGGTTGAAGTTGTACGTGAGGGCGATAACTTACGTTTAGTTATGCCATCTAATATTACCTTTGCGACAGACCAATCTTATATTTCATCAGGTTTTAACGATACTCTAAACGCCATTGCTAAAGTAATGAACAAATACGAAAAAACCTACCTAAGCGTGGAAGGTCACACAGATAGCACAGGTAAAGACAGCTACAATATGAACCTATCGCGTGAGCGCGCGCAAAGCGTTAAAAATTACTTAGTGAACCAGCAAATTATGGCTGCACGTATTAGCACTACAGGCTACGGCGAAACCCGCCCAATAGCCACTAACGATAGCGCAAATGGCCGAGCTCAAAACCGCCGTGTAGAAATTCAAATAGTGCCAAACACAGAAGGTTAGTTTTTGTTGAACTGCAATTCACAAAGACGCTGATACAAAGGGGAGCTTGCTAGCAATTGCTGGTGGCTCCCTGTTGCTTTTATTTCTCCATTTTCCATTACTACAATCACATCGGCATGTTTAACCGTTGCCAGCCTATGGGCAATAATTAACGTTGTTCTATTTTGCATTAAATGCTCAAGCGCGGCTTGTACGTGGTGCTCACTTTGCGCATCGAGTGCACTGGTGGCTTCATCTAAAAGCAGTATTTCTGGGTCTTTTAAAATAGCGCGTGCCAATACAATACGCTGCTTTTGCCCACCCGATAGCCTTACGCCTTGCTCACCTAAAAAGCTGTTATAACCTTGCGGTAATTGCTTAATAAATTCATCGGCATGAGCATGTTTTGCGGCCGCATATACTTGCTCGTCAGTGGCGTTTGGGTTGCCGTAACGAATGTTATGCATTACATCTGAGCTAAATAAAATAGGGTTTTGTGCCACCATGCCCATTTTGTCCCTCAGGGTGGTAAGCGATATGTCTTTAATATTTACATCATGAAACTTAATTGCGCCGTGAGCAGGGTCGTAAAAGCGCTGTAGTAATTCAAATAACGTCGTTTTACCTGCGCCAGAGGGGCCTACAATAGCCACTGTTTTACCTTGCTCTATAGTTAAACTTATTTTGTTAAGTGCGCTTACATCGGGGCGAGATGGGTAATTAAAGCTAATGTTTTCAAGTGCAATGGCGGGGCTGTCAGTCTTTATTAATAGCTTTTCGTCTTGTGGAGTGACAGGGTTTTCTATTTCACTTTTAACGGCCAGTAATTCAAGTAGGCGCGCTGCCGCCCCAGCTGCTCGTTGTAGCTCGCCGTAAACCTCTGCCACGGTAGCCACCGACATGGCCACCATAATGGCGTAAAACACAAATGCACCTAGCTCGCCACCTGTCATGGTGCCTGCCAGTACGTCACTACCGCCTACCCAGAGCATTACGCTAATCGCACTAAAGGTTAAAAATATCACTGCAGCAATTAAAAAAGAGCGTTGTTTAATACGGCTTTTGGCAACGTTAAAGGCTTTTTCGGTTTCAAGTGCAAAGGCGTGTTGCTCACGCTGTTCGTGGCTATAGCTTTGTACTACCTTAATATTTTGAATGATCTCGCCGGCATAGGTGCTTATATCGGCTATTGCATCTTGGCTAGAACTTGCAAGTTTGCGAACCTTTTTGCCAAATACCATCATCGGCACTAATACTAGCGGCACACACGCAACCACTACGAGCGTAAGCTTTAAGTTAGTCACTAACAGCATTACCAAGCCACCCACTAACATTAATGCACTGCGCAGCGCCATAGAAAAGGAAGAGCCAATAATCGATTGCAGCAAGGTGGTGTCGGTTGTTAAACGCGACATAAGCTCTCCACTGCGGTTTTCTTCAAAGTAACTTGGGTGCAAGGTAACAATGCGATTAAACACCGCTTTGCGAATATCATTACTGACTCGTTCGCCAATCCACGACATTAAATAAAAGCGGCTAAAGGTGCCCACGGCCAATAAACTAATTAAACCAATAAGCACTAATACAGCTTGTTGTAGCTGCGCTTGGGAGCCAGCAATAAAGCCATGATCTATGACAAACTTAACCCCTTGCCCTAATGATAAGTTAACACCAGCGGTGACTAAAAGGGCGCCAAGTGCGGCCACTACCATCCATTTATACGGTTTAATAAACGCAAAAATAGGTAATAAACTACTAAAAGCGGCTTTTTCGGGCTTAGGGCTTGTTTTTGACATAGTGGATTCTTTTTAAAGGTTAAGGTATAGATATGGCACTAAGATAATAAAAATCAATACTTTTAAACATTAGCATCAATAAGGAAACGTTATGACTACTGCAACTGTAAGTGGAGAATTTAATGTAAATTTGGCCCCAATAGAAGGCTACGCAAGCGGCCAAAACGGCGTTAATTTAGGGCGTATGTCGATAGATAAAACATTTAAAGGCAGCTTAAATGCCACCAGTCAAGGCGAAATGCTAAGTGCCATGACTCCTACACAAGGCAGTGCCGGTTATGTTGCCATAGAGCAAGTAATAGGCGAGCTTGAAGGTAAAAAAGGCAGCTTTGTATTACAGCATTTTGGTACTATGGATAAAGGCCAAGACAGCCTAATTTTAAATGTAATTCCCGATTCAGGCACTCATGAGCTAGAAGGGTTAACGGGCAGTATGAAAATACGTATTGAGCAAGGGATTCACTACTACGATTTTGAATACACCTTATAATACCAATCCGCAATATTACTTAATCATTTTGCGGGCCTAAACGTGTCGCTACCTGCGTTAAAAAATTCTAATTTAGAACAACTAAATAGCGAATTTTTTGCCTAGCTATCAACACGTTTTTCCGTCCTCAAAAAAGATCACTTAAATAAGCGAATTGGTATAAGATACACAAGGATTAAAATGCAAAAAGTAATCGAATTTAGAAAGACCCGTTTTTTGGGTGGCGTAGATATAGCCGCATTGAATGACCGCATACAGGAATTAAATCAAGATGGCTGGAAAGTAATAAACGCAGTGCCATTGACAGGTTTTTATGGCCAAGTGCACGGTTATACATTACTTATTGAAACTGACGAGCTTTAAATGACATTTACAGTATGGTTAAGCCTAGCGGCTATTTGTATGATGGGGGCAATGTCGCCAGGGCCAAGTTTAGCGGTGGTTTTAAAGCACTCACTTAACGGCAGTATGAAAAACGGAATGCTTGCTGCGCTCAGCCATGGTACCGGTGTGGGGTTATACGCAGGTGCATCGTTATTAGGGCTAGGCGCTTTAATGATGCAGTTTCCGACTGTTTATCAAATACTGGTGTATTTAGGCGCAGCCTATTTGGCGTATTTAGGTATAAAAATATTGCTAGCAAAACCGAGCAATAACGAACTTGAAGTACAAAAAAGTGAAGTAAGTGCTGGCCAAGCTTTACAAGATGGCTTTGCTATTGCCTTTTTGAACCCCAAGCTCGCTATTTTCTTTTTAGCCTTGTTCTCGCAGTTTATTGACCCTCAGCTACTTACTTTAAGTGTGGGTATAATTATGTGTTTAACCGTGTTTGTAATTGATACCGGCTGGTATTTGCTGGTGGCGTTGCTGACAGAGGTTTCAAAAAATCGCTTTGGCTTTACCAAGCAAAGTCCGTGGCTTGATAAAATACTGGGAGTCGTATTTATTGCCCTTGCGATAAAAGTGGTGCTAAGTCTTTAAATCGCGTTCCCGATGCAGGGGCGCGTGCCTATATGCCCCTGCAGCCTAACCCTCATGCCCTGCATACGTATTCATCACATTAATTTTACCTTTTAGTTACAATTTGTTGGTTGTGTTTTAAACAACACAGCAACACCTGACAACAATAACTCAAAGGTTCACACACATGGACAAGTTTAAACTAAGTGCACTTATGCTGGCTTTATTTGCCGCTAATAGTGCATTGGCTGCAAACGAAGACTCAACAAATCAATCACCCAGCACACAAGCTGAAGATTTAGAAATTATTGAAGTGCGAGGCTTTAGTCGCAGTTTAATTCAATCTTTAAATCATAAGCGTTTTAGCGATACGGTGTCAGAACAAATTTCTGCCGATGATTTAGGGGCACTGCCTGATATTTCAATGGCCGATGCACTTACACGATTACCTGGTATTTCAGCGGTGCGAACGGGTGGGCAAGCGGCGCAAATTAATATACGCGGGCTGTCGGGCGGGTTTGTATTTTCAACACTTAATGGCCGCGAGCAAGTATCTACAAGTGGCAGCCGCAGTATTGAGTTTGACCAATATCCGTCAGAATTAATTAGCTCTGCGGCGGTATACAAATCGCCAAAGGCATCGCTTATTGAAGGTGGCGTGGCCGGTACGGTAGAGCTTGAAACCGCCAGCCCACTTAATAATGATCAAACGCATAAATTTGTAGCTAATGTGCGCGGTATGTATAACGACCGCGCCTCAGAGGTATCGGATGCCACTGAATTTGGCGACCGAATTAGTTTTTCGTATCAAGGCAAATACCTAGACGACACATTAGGCGTAGCGCTGGGCTATGCGCGTTTGTTTCAGCCAAGTGTAGCAACGCAGTTTATTGGCCTTGCGTACAACGACACAAAAGACGTTGATGGCGCAGCTAACGACACCAATGGCCCTTTAGCTAATCCAGAAAACGAATACATTAGCGAAGGCTTTGAACTACAGCATTTAGGCGGCGAAGAAACCCGTAATGGTTACTTAGCAGCTATAGAGTGGGCGCCGGTAGATAACTTTAAATTAAAAGGTGATGCGTTTTTATCGCGCTTTGATAAAGAGTCATTTGCCCGCGGTCTGAGGGTTAAATTAGGCGGGCCAACAGCTGCATATGCTAACGCTCAGCTTGATGGTAATGCCGTAATAGGCGCAGCGGTTAACCGCACTTCGCAAAGTTATACCCGCGTTGAAATAGTGAACGACGACAACCAAGATTTTGACGAAGTAGACAGCTTTGGCGTGAATGCCGATTGGCAGGTAACCGATAGACTAAACGTAAATGCCGATGTGTCGCTTTCTCGCGCAAAAAGTAATTTTAGAAATGGCTTGCTGTGGAGCTTAGTAGCAGAAGATGCCAATGCAGAAACGCCAGTATTTGATAACAACGTAGCAATTAACTATCAATTAAATGGCTTAAATTTACCTGACGTTGGGTTTAATCAGGCGGCCGCCTTTAGTGATATAGACCGTGTAATGGTCAGTAAATACGGAATTTACCCAGATCAAACAGAAGATGAAGTAACGGCATTTAGGCTCGACTTTAAATACGAGCTAGAAAGCGACATATTTAGCTCAGTAGAGTTTGGTGCGCGCTACTCAGATAGAGAATACAGCCGTAAACGCTCGGTATTTGAGTACGGTAATGACGGGGCGTTTTCAGCAACGCAACCCCCTTTGCGTTTAACCGATGATATGGCGTCAGTGGTTGACTGGCAGGGCGAGTTTAGTTACTTCCCGTCGTATTTAGCCATTGATTTAGACAAAGCACTTAACGCATGGTTTCCAGATGGCACGCCAAAACCCGTTCAAACATGGGGCAACGCCGATGGTGTAGACGACGCGCAAGGTTATACAACGAACTATTCGTGGTCAGTGCTGCAAAGCGGCTCGGTGTTTGAAGATGTGCTAGCCGCGTACGTTATGGTAAACATTAACACGCAAATTGCCGGCCTTGACCTATCAGGTAATGTGGGTGTGCGCCGTATCGAAACCGACCAATCAGCAACCGTACTTGAAAATGTAGCGGGCGATGCTCGCTTAGGTGCGCAAAATATTGTTGATGAGAACGGCATTGTAAATAATTTATACGCACCTAATGTATTAGGCACTAAATACACCGACTACTTACCATCATTAAATTTAAACCTGCAACTTAACGACAATTCACTTGTACGCTTTGCTGCGGCTAAAGTAATGTCGCGTGCGCCAATTAACCGCTTAGCGGGCGATGCCAGCGCAAACGTAAGTGATGATGGTGTTATTAACGGTTCAAGTAATAACAACCCATTTTTAAAACCCTTCTATGCTGACCAGTACGACTTATCTTACGAATATTATTTTGAAGAAGGTAACGGCACTGTCGCTGCGGCGTTATTTTATAAAAATATAGACTCGTTTGTTGAAATCTTATCAATCGAAAACTTCGACTTTAAAGGCAATGGCTTTAATGTCCCTGACTTTATAGAAGACCCTGTCAGTAGCGAGCAAGTTGCCACAACTAACGGTATTTACACCACGGCAGTTAATAACGGTGAAGGTGGCTACATTAGAGGGCTAGAGCTTGCGTATACGCAAGTGTTTACCTTTTTACCTTCGCCATTTAATGGCTTAGGCGCTAACGCAAGTTACTCATACACCGAAAGTGAAATTGAATCGATTACCAGTTTAGGGGGCGATACATTAGCGCAATCTTTACCTGGGCTCTCTAATAACGTGCTTAATGCCACGGTGTTTTACTCAATGGATGATTTTGAAACCCGCCTTAATGTGCGTTACCGCGATGAATTTGTATCGGAGCAGGTTGCCATTAACGAGCAAGTAGTTAATTTTGATGCCGAAACCGTAGTCGACTTTCAAACCTCTTATCGCTTTAGCGACTCGCTAACAATGCTTTTGCAAGTTAATAACTTAACCGATGAACCAACCCAAAGTTACTTTGGCTCAGAGCAACGAACAGGGACGACTCAGTACTTTGGTCGTCAGTTCTACCTTGGTTTTACATACAGTCATTAATTAGCAAACGGAGCGTTTAAAAATGAAAATTATAACAATGTCTAAATATTTGCTAATAGCCTTAGGGTTAATGATATTAGCAGGATGTGGTGGGACAGATGAAGTTGAGTCGGGGCAGCAGCTTTTAACCTGTAATGTGCCACAAGTACCAAACGAAGCAGGCTCGCAATGTGTGGACCCTGAGCCTATAACGTGTGCAGCGCCTACTGTACCGGATGATAAAAACGAAAGCTGTGTAGTGGGCGCCGACCCAACATTGCCTGATCCTATTGTATTTGCTGGTGAAGGTGAGGCAGTTTTATTTTATAACCGTTTAGCCGACGATAACTACGAAGGTTACCGATTACATTCGTGGAATAACGATGTGTGTGATGCTTACGCACCTCCGTTTGACACGAGCGATTGGGCTAACGGCCATGAATACGATGGGATTGACCCAAACTACGGTGCCTACTGGATAATTGACCTCAAAGAAGGTTATAACGAGTGTGCTAACTTTATTGTGCACATTGGCACAGAAGGATCGGGTAAAGCGTTTGGTGATGTTGATTTAACCATGCCGCTTATGCAAGACGATGAAAAGTTTCAGCGTATGAACTTTACCATTCATGGTGAGCCTTCGGTGTTTGAATACCCTATTTTAAGCTTGGGCGAACGTCCGGTGGCGATAGATGGTGCATCAGCACATTGGATTGATTTAAATACAGTATTGTATAAGCCAAGTAATGAGCTTACACAAATCATTAAGTTACATTCTTCAGCAGCCGCTGACTTGGTGGTTGATTTAGACACTGGGCTAAATGGTGAAACCGTTGAGCTGACTGCAAGTGAGTTAACTGATGAGCAAGCGGCAAAAGTACTGCATTTAACCACTTGGAACGCATACGAAGGAAGTTGGGATACAAACACGGCTAAAGCGCTTATAAAATCGCAGCTTGTTATTGCCGGTTACGATAGTGAAGGTAAGCTGCTAGAAGCAAGCTATGTGCAAACCGCTAAAGCACTCGATGCCCTTTACACACAAGGCGAAGACGACGCTAACGAAGCTGTACTTGGCGTAACTTATGGCAATAACGCGATTGATGTAACTGTGTGGGCACCCACTGCTAATAACATGGTGCTAAACGTGTTTGATGATGCAAAAACACAAGTGCACTCTATACCAATGACATTAAATACACAGACAGGTATTTGGCAAGCAAGTTTAGATATGCAATACGACCGCCACTACTACCGCTTTAATTTTGATGTTTACCACCCACTGACTCAGCAAATAGAGTCGCTTTGGAGTACAGACCCTTACTCACTCAATGTATCTACCAATGGTTTATACAGCCAGCTGATTAATTTAGCCGATGATGACACTAAACCAGAAGGCTGGGATGAGCGTATCGTGCCTACTATTACTAACCCAGAAGATGCGGTTATTTATGAAGGTCATGTACGTGATTTTAGTGTGCGTGATCAGTCAGTAAGCGAAGCAAACCGCGGTAAATACCTTGCATTCACTGAGCTTGAAAGCGTGCCAATGCAGCACCTTAAGCAATTAGCAGATAAAGGCTTAACACACTTTCATTTACTGCCAGTGACTGATATTGGCACTATTGAAGAGGATGCCTCGCAGCGTGTGGAAATTACAGACACCTTAGGTAAATTATGTGAGCGTATTAACGATGAAGCTGATGCATGTAAAATCGAAGATAAAAACAGCACGATTGTCGATATTATGCAAAGTTACCTCCCTGGCTCAGACGATGCACAAGCATTAGCCAGTGCGATGCGTGATTTAGACGGCTTTAACTGGGGTTACGATCCGCATTACTTTATAGCGCCTGAAGGCTCGTATGCCTCAAGTCCAGAGGGCATTGCCCGCGTTAAAGAAACCCGCGCCATGGTGCAATCATTGCAAGAAGTAGGACTTCGTGTTGTACTGGATGTGGTTTATAACCACACAACATCATCGGGTATTTGGGATAAGTCGGTATTTGACAAGCTAGTACCGGGTTATTACCACCGTTATAACGAAGTAAGTGGTGAAATAGAGCGCTCAACGTGTTGTGAAAATACAGCTACAGAGCATGTAATGATGGATAAGTTTGTTACTGATTCATTGGTTATTTTAGCGCGTGAATTTGGCTACGACAGTTTTAGATTTGATGTAATGGGGCATATGCCTAAATCATCAATATTAGCTGCGCGTGAAGCCGTGCAAGCAGTTGACCCAGATAACTATTTTTACGGTGAAGGCTGGGATTTTGGTGAAGTAGCTAACAATCGTTTATTCACACAAGCTAAACAGGCTGATATGGCAGGCTCAGAGGTGGGTACATTTAACGACCGTATTCGTGAAGCCGTGCGTGGTGGTGCAATGTTTAGCAATAACCCGACAGATGGCAACCTAGCCGAACAAGACACGTTACGGTTATCGCTGGCGGGCAACTTACAAAATTACATTCTTAAAGACTTTAAAGGTAATTCATCTAAAGGTAATAGCTTTACTTGGAATACTCAGCCAACGGCGTATGCACTAGACCCTGCCGATAGCATTCATTACGTATCAAAACACGATAACGAAACACTGTGGGATCAGTTGCAATACAAACATGCATCAAGCATGAGTATTGAGCAACGTGTGCGCGCGCACAACATGGCATTATCTATTCCACTTATGAGCCAAGGCATTCCTTTTATGCAATTAGGCGCTGATTTACTGCGTTCTAAGTCAATGGATCGTGATAGCTATAATGCCGGTGATTGGTTTAATGCTGTTGATTTAACCAAAGAGAATAATAACTGGAACATTGGTTTACCAAACGCAGAGAAGAACCAAGAAAAATGGTCTGAAATTATGCCTATCTCTGCTAATCCAGATGCAGAGGCAATGCCGCAAGACATAGCTTATGCAGGTGATGTATTTAACGAGTTTTTACAAATACGTAGCAGCAGCCCACTATTTAGATTAACCACAGAGCAAGATGTCATTGAGCGAGTGGGTTTTCATAACGTAGGTAAAGCGCAGCAACATGGCTTAATTGTAATGAGCATTGATGATGGCGAAGGACTCACAGACTTAGACCCAGCATTTGACGCGCTTGTAGTGATGATTAACGCAACCGAGCAAACCCTTAGCCATACTATTGCCACTGCAGCGGGTTTTGAATTACACGACGTATTAAAAAACAGTGTTGATGCAAGCATGGCCAGCGCCAATTTTGCCCAAGGCGATAACGAAGGCACATTTACTGTACCGCCTTACACATTAGCTGTTTTTACTAAAAACCAAGGTGAGAGCCAAGGTGTTGGTTTAAGTGCAAATGCAACCGTAGGCGCGCCTGATGTAGTACCTTATGGCAGCACCGCTGTGTTTGTGCGCGGAACTTTAAACGACTGGGGCACACGCGATGCATTTGAATATATTGGCGAGGGAGAATACCGTATAGCAATTGCACTAAGCGCTGGCGATTACGAATTTAAAATTGCCTCAGAAGATTGGTCTACGGTTGATTTTGGTGCGCTTACTGACGCTGATAAAGATGTAGTTGAAAATCAAAGTGAGCCATTAACGCGCTCAGGTGCAAACATGACCTTTAGCGCTGCTATTGATGCAACCTATGTATTTTCGCTTGATGCTTCAAACCCTGAAAATCCAACGCTTACTTTATACAACGAAGAGCCATTTGTAGGCACCGCTATTTATGTGCGCGGTACGCTTAATGATTGGGGAGTAACCGATGAGCTAAGTTATAAAGGTAAAGGCATTTACACCTTTACTAAAACACTGAGCGCTGCAAGCTATGAATTTAAAATCGCATCAGAAGACTGGAGCACGGTTGATTATGGCTCGGCTGAGGGTGATGCCAGTGTAATGGTTGGCACCGCTGAGCAGTTGTCGGTTGCGGGCGCGAATATGACCATAGACATTGCCGAGCAAGGTGAATACCAGTTTATATTTGACGCCAGTGATTTAAATAACGTATCGCTAAAAGTGCTCAACGGCGAAATGTTTGCACAAACACCGGTATTTATTCGCGGCAGCTTAAATGACTGGAGTACTGATAACCCGCTTATGTACGAGGGTGATGCAATTTACTCTGCTTCTATTGAATTAGAGGTGGGTGACTACGAATTTAAAGTAGCGTCTGAAGATTGGAGCACAGTGGATTACGGTGGAGCAGGCGATACGCCGGTAGTGGTAATTAATGAACTAACACCACTTGAAGCGGTAGGCGCCAATATAGCACTGAATATTACCGAACAAGGTACCTACACGTTTAATGTAATAGGCCCAGATAGAGAAAATGTAAGCATACTTATCAACAAGCAGTAGCAGTTATATTTTCCCAAACCTAAGCCGAGCATAGCCCTGTATGCTCGGCTTTTTTAATGCCTAATTAATACCCAACAAAAGGGGGGGGTTAAAAACGATAGTTAACCGACATCATCACAGTCGTGGTGTTATCGGTATCAATAATGGGTGAGTCTTCAATATCAGAATCGAGCTGCTTATAGTTAACCATGGCATTTACGTTCCAGTTTCTATTAATGTAATACATTAAAAATAAACCCGCATTGTAGTTAACCGTAGAACCAAGTTCGTAAGGCGCATAGGTGGTAGATTCGCCCTGTGCTACACCATAATAATAGTTAGATACATCACTGCTATTTAGCTCAACGCCTACAGAAGGAACGAGCATTAGTTGTTTAGATAACTTAATAGGGTAACTGTAATTGGTTTTAAATTTAGCGCCATCGCCGTGGCCTATTACATCATGAGTAGCACTGGCGCTTATTTTACCAAAGCTTGCAGTGTAGCTAACCTGAGTGCCTGCGTAGAGTGATAGCTTTCTATCGTCTAAGGCTTTTATGGCTGCAAGGTCTGAATCTGAGGTATCAAAGTTATCACCTGGCTCTAAAACTAATGACCAGTTAAAACCTTGCTCTTCCACTAATTTATAATCAAGCGACAAACCTTTAAAACTAAGCCTTTCGCCTTCGTAAGTAATGATAGGTAAAAATAGCGTTTCACCGTCGGTACCTGCATAAGGTGAGCTGGTAGAAATGACACCGCCCCCTAATGAAAACTGCGACTCAGCTTGAGCAGTAATACTGCCAAGTGCAAGTGTGCCAACTAATAACCGTAGTGAGTTTTGTATATAAGTGTTCATGGGAGCCTTGGTGTTAAGTAAAAAGTGAAAATTGTTTGCGATAAGTAAAGTGTGCCGCAACGCTATTAGGCTTTAGTGTAGCTATATTTTTGATTGGCGTTTGTAAGAGAGTGTATGAAAGTTTATCTGAATGTAAGTGGCTAAATTGCATTGAAGACGTTGATCACATAAGTTGAATAAAGGCATACGTTTGATTAGATTAATAAAATGGGAATGAGGATAAACCAATGAGCAACCCTATTTTAAAAAGTGCCAGCTTTGATCCCAAAGTGAAGCAATACTGGATGACCATGGCATGCTTTTTTAGTGCCGTTGCACTAGTGACCATTCCACTTATACCTGTGGTGTTATTTGTTGTATGGCTGGTGGCG
Source organism: Pseudoalteromonas sp. CST2 (assembly GCF_028599385.1). Lineage (NCBI taxonomy): Bacteria > Pseudomonadati > Pseudomonadota > Gammaproteobacteria > Alteromonadales > Pseudoalteromonadaceae > Pseudoalteromonas > Pseudoalteromonas sp. CST2. Next base: position 22,878 of record NZ_JAQREO010000015.1, on the reverse strand, counting down.
GGTAAAATATTGGCCGCTATGTCGGCGCAATTACTCACGCAAAAGCTGGTGGTTAAACGCGGCATTTTATTTAAAGAAGAAAAATCTATACCGCTTGAAAAAATAACCGATGTGGGGCTGAACCAAGGGCCGCTTATGCGCTTTTTTGGGTTATACCGCTTAAGCTTTGAAACTGCAGGGCAGTCGGGTCATGGCGCATTGGTGTCATTACTTGGTGTTGAAAATGCCAGTGAGTTTAGAGAGGCCATACTTGAGCAAAAAGATAACTTAGCTGCGCAAGCCCCTAAAACACAGGAACTTGCTGAAGATCACCTCAACCAAGCATTACTTGCTCGCTTAGTTGAGGTAGTAGAGCGCATAGATACGCGTTTGGCAGCTTTAGAGGCGAAGCGTTAAGCGTTTTGTAATTGAGCCTGACCTGCCAGCATACTTAGCTCTTTGGTACGGCTTTCAACAACCTGATATTCGCGCGCTTTAATTGTGCTTATATAATTCCACTTAGCACTGGCTTTTGCAGGTGTAAATGTAACGGTTAAATAGCCGCGCTCTACTAAATTATTATAAGCAAGGTCATCAACTAATAAGGCAATTACTTGCTCTATTTGCGCTACGGTTTGTGCATCTTGTGTGTTTAGCGCTAAATATTCTTCAAGCCCTGGTGATGAAACCGATGCCGTTGCAAATTCCACCCCAGCATTTTGTGAGGCTGCAATAGGGTTACTGGCATCAGTTTTAAGCTGTCCCGCCCAGCCGTTATGAGTATCTCCGGCTAAAACTACTAAGTTTTTTTGTGCTGCAATAGCGGTGCCTAATAATACTTCTCGCTCGTAGGCATAGCCATCCCACGCATCAAGGTTATACGGTATGGTGGTTTGAACACGGGCAAGCTCTGCCTCGGTTACACTTGGGTCGCCCGCTAATACACGGCCTTTAATTTGCGCCAGCTCTGCAAATAATACATTGGCCTGTGCGAGCAATTCACTTGGATCGCCTCCGTTTGCCTGTGCACTTTGTAAGCTAGCAAGTAGTAACATGACCTCTACTGGTAAGTGCATTTTTGTCATTAGTACTTGTTGCCCTAGCACTTGCCACTGTGTGCTTGAGGTAGTGATGGCATCACTAAGCCATGTAAGTTGTTCACTGCCTAATAATGCACGGTCTGTTGCGCCTATTGCTGCAGCAAATGCGCTTTGCCCGGCAAGGGAGGTAAGGTCAAAATCACTGTAGTTAAGCTGCTCATCACGGGCTAATACACGGGTATCTAGCATGTATAAAGAGACTAAATTACCAAACTCAAAGCGTCGGTAAATACGTTCTTTGTCGGCTACATTACGAATTGGCATCCACTCAAAGTAGGCTTGTAGTGCATTGAGTTTACGTTGGCTAAATTCGCCTTCACCTTCGTTATGATTTTCTGCGCCTTCGCGCCATGTGTCGTTGGTGATTTCGTGGTCGTCCCACACTGTTATAAATGCACAGTGGCTATGGGCTGCTTGTAAGTCGGCATCGAGGCGATAATTTGCATAGCGTTTTCTATAATCGGTCAGTGCGATAATTTCGCTGCTGTTATCTAAGGGCAGCAGTCGGTCTAACTGTGCGGCGTCTTCGGTTGCATAACCCGTATTGCTGTATTCGTATATGTAATCACCTAAGTGCAGTACCGCATCTAAATCGCTTTGCTTAGCAATTTCGCCATACACATGAAAATACCCGGCAGGGTAATTTGCGCACGATACAACGGCTAATTTCACCTGATCAACCGCACCGACAGGAAGCGTTTTTCCTTGTCCGATAGGGGAGGTTTTTCCGTGTGCGTTGAAGCGATAGTAATAAATGGTGTTGGCATCAAGCCCTTGTAAATCAACTTTAAGAGTAAAGTCGGTGGTATCACTGATATGTGTTTCACCATCGTGAACAATATTTGTAAAGCTTTGGTCGGTGGCGGCTTGCCATTGTACTTTTAACGATTTAGTTGTTACATCGAGTGGGGTTACACGGGTCCAAATAATTAAGCTATCGCTTAGCGGGTCGCCGCTGGCAACGCCGTGGTCAAAGCTAACGGGAGTGTCGTCATCATCGTCAAAACGACAGCCTGTTAAACCAAGTGATAATACGGCAGCGCCAAATCCTGCTGCCGATGCTTTTAAAAAACTTCTCCGTGTAAATGCCATTGCTTTGTACCTGTAAAGTGTAAAAAGCAAAGTGTAGGCAATTTAGGTTACTTTTTTGTGAAGCAATTAAAAAACTTCACTTACTTGCGTTGCATTACACGTAATAACGGTAACGTTTTCGTAGCCTACGCGGGTTAGCGCTTCTGCACCTAAAGTGGCGCGGGCACCGCTGGCACAATGTAAGTAAATAGGGCGTGCAGCGTCTTTTTCTATTTCCATTAGCTTCATTTCGAGTAATCCGCGTGGAATATTTATTGCCCCTACCGCAGCTACATTGGCATGCTCAGCGGGTTCGCGTACATCAATAAGTAAACCTTTATTTTGTTCTAACTCTTGCTTAGCTTGCGCTGCATCAATACGGCGTTGGTTAGGTGTGATAATTTTTAGTAAATCAGGAATTGAAGTAAGCATTAGTCTGTAAATCCTCTTTTGCGCAAAAAAGTCATTAATGGGCACCATTTAGTGTAGGCGGATTGCACTAAGTTAATACCAATAAATAACGTTAAAAATTGAAAGTTACTATCAACAAAGTAGCTTAAAAGCACAGAAATTGTAACGGCACTTCCGCCAATTAAGAGGATGGCGTCACTTATTTTCATGAATTGACCTCAATATTAGTTTTTTCTAATGTTAATTATATTAGAACTTGCTAATGTAAAAGTCTATAATTAAAACACGCAAAATAATTAAGTATCACTATGAATATTGAACAACTTGCAGAAAACGCTCAGCAGGCAGAGCAATTTTTAAAATTAATGGCAAATAAAAACCGTTTAATGATTTTATGTAGTTTATTGCAAGGTGAACAAAGTGTAGGTGAGTTAAATCAAAATGTTCCGTTGGCGCAGTCTGCTTTGTCTCAGCATTTGGCGAGTTTACGTAAAGCCCAGCTAGTGGCAACTCGCCGTGAGGGACACACAATTTATTATTCGTTAATCGACCCAAAGGTTGAGTCGATTATTACGTTACTTTACGAATGGTTTTGTAAGCAAAGTACGGCTGAGTAATTTGCTTTAAATAAAAGTGGCAATCTCATCAAGCGACTTTTTATCAAGTGCATGGGCAGGTACAGTTGCATCGTCACTTGGGTAGCCCGCAATAAGTAACATGTAAGGACGTTCGTTGTCTTTGTCGCGCTTACAAATGTCGGTTAAAAAACTCATTGGTTTAGGTGTATGGGTAAGCGTAGCTAAGCCACAGCGGTGCAGGGCTTGTATTAAAAACCCAGTAGCCAGCCCTACTGATTCGTGCACATAATAATTGGTGTTTTTATCATCCGTATTCACACCGCCTTTTTTTTGACTAAACACTGCAATAAGCCAAGGCGCATGTTCTAAATAGGGTTTATTGGCGTCGGTACCTAATGGTTTTAGCGCATCAAGCCACTCTTCTCCTGCTCTGCCTTCATAAAAAGAGCGCTCTAGTTTTTCGGCGGCCTCTCTTATTTGTTTTTTTACATCGCTACTGTTTATAGCTACAAAATGCCACGGCTGATGATTCGCTCCACTTGGCGCGGTACCTGCTGCTTTAATACAGGCTTCAATTATATTTTTAGGCACAGGTCGGTCGCTAAAGCTGCGAATACTATGGCGGCGCTGGCTGGTTTGTAAAAATTCGTTTGCGCGTTTTAGCATTTCATCGTGAGGGTATTCTATAAAATCGTTTAGTGGTTGGCTTTGATGTTTTTGCATGGCTTTACGCTTCTTATAAAGTGTGTGTGTGGTTTTTATACCGACTGAATAAATGCGAGGCAAGTATTATTACCTGTTGTGTTTATTTATTGTTACAAAATTAACCATGGTGTAACTTATGTTCCTTTTTTTAATGTGGTATAAAAAGCGCAATAAAAAAACTATTAAAATTCAAGGAAGTAAAAATGCTATCAATAACAGGGTTATCTAAAACCTACGATAATGGCGTACATGCACTACAAGGTGTTGATTTATCTATAGGAAAAGGAATGTTTGGGCTGCTTGGGCCAAATGGGGCCGGTAAATCATCACTAATGCGTACTATTTCTACGTTGCAATCTGCCGATTCGGGTTCAATTACTTTTGATGGTATTGATGTTTTTAAAGACCCACAGGCTCTGCGCCAACGTTTAGGTTACCTACCGCAAGATTTTGGTGTATACCCACGTGTTAGTGCTTACGACTTGCTAGACCATATGGCTGTTTTAAAGGGCATTCATAATAAAGGCGAGCGTAAAGAGTCGGTAGAAGGCTTGCTTGCACATACTAATTTATATCAACATCGCTCAAAAGCGGTAAGTGGCTTTTCGGGCGGTATGCGCCAGCGTTTTGGTATTGCACAAGCCTTACTAGGTGACCCTGATTTACTAATTGTTGATGAACCAACAGCAGGGTTAGATCCTGAGGAGCGAAATCGTTTTCATAACTTGCTAGTAAGCTTAGGCGAGCAAAAAGTCGTTATATTATCGACCCACATTGTTGAAGATGTGGCAGAGCTGTGCCCAAACATGGCCGTACTGGCAGGCGGAAAAATACTATTAGAGGGTAACCCCATTGCCCTTACCGATAAACTCCAAGGCCAAATTTGGCGCAAAGCCATGAGCCAAGAAGAAGCACTAGAGCTTGAGCCGCAACTGCCTGTTATTTCAAAACGCTTATTTGCTGGGCAAACCATATTACATGTATTAGCCAATGAAGCCCCTGAAGGTTTTGAGCTCAGCAGTGCAAACCTAGAAGATGTATATTTTTCTACGTTGCTTAATCATCGTAACAGCCAAGTAGCATAAGGGGGCGCTATGTTTTTTAATATGCTCGCGTTTGAGCTGCGCTATTTTGTGCGCCAGCCTTCGTTTTATGTGACCTCATTAATATTCTTTTTTATGGCGTTTTTTATAAGCTCCAGTAGTAAGTTTCCGCTAGGTGGGGCTAATGTTCATATGAATTCGCCTTATACCATTATGGTTTTAACGGTTACCTTTTGTACGCTTGCTATGTTTTTAGTGGTTAACTTTGTTGCAAGCTCAGCGATTCGCAACAGCGAGACCAAAATGGATGAGCTGGTGTTTAGTAAGCCCGTTAACCCGCTTGCTTATCAATCAGGGCGTTTTTTTGGTTCTTACTTAGTTGTACTTATCGTGTTTTTAAGCGTGCCACTAGGCGTGTTTTTGGGAACTCAATTTGGCTTGTTGGTTGGCTGGCTTGATAGTGAGCTAGTAGGCCCTAATAAGTTTATATATTACGCTGCGCCTTTTTTATATTTAGCGGTGCCAAGCTTATTGGTGCTCAGTGCTATTTTTAATAGTGTGGCGGTTTATTTTAAAACCATGATGGCGGTATATGTAACGGCCGTGGTGATCTATATAAGCTACCAATTGGCGAGTATCTATTTTGACGATTTAGCGTTTAGAAATATTGTTGTTTACGCAGACCCATTTGGCACTGGGTCGTTAATTGACTTAACCCGTTACTGGACTGTAAGTGATAAAAATACTGAAGTGTTAACACTTTCGGGCGATTTTTTAATTAACCGTATTTTATGGGTAGCAATAAGTTTAGCGATGTTTTTTGGCCTCGGAAAGTTAGGTAATCGCGTAGTCACTAAAAAGCAGAAAAAGCAATTTGCTGTTTCTACGTTTGTAAAAAACAAACAAGCAGCACTTATTAGCAGCGCTAAAAATTACAAGTCAAAAGGGGTCAATACGCAATCGCAATTAGTAATGCGCAGCTTATTTGAGCTTAAGCAGGTTATATTAAGTGCTCCTTTTATGATTTTAGCGGGTGTCAGTATTATTACGTTACTCGCACCACTTTTTGCGCCTATTGGCGCATATGGCACAACAGATTGGCCGCTCACACAAAACATGGTGGGCATTATTCAAAACGCCTCCGCTATATTTATGTTTATTATTATTGCTTATTACAGCGCAGAGCTGGTTTGGCGAGAACGCCACAGTGGTATGGGCGATATTGTTGACAGCTACCCGGTGCATAACAGTGTGTTTTGGGTATCTAAAATTATTGCGCTAATCACTGCGGTTTGTGGCCTTTATTTAGTAGGCATGATGTTTACCATTGCGGTGCAACTATTTAAGGGGCAATTTAACCTAGAGCTTGGCCAGTACTTATTTAGGTTGGGTTACCTTACATTATTGCCTTTAATTATGATGGCTATTTTGGCGTTCTTTTTACAAATAATTAGCCCTAACAAATACATAGGTATGGGTTTATTTATTCTGTATTACATTGCTCAAATGGTAATGGGTGCTTACGGGTTTGAGCATCATATGTATCATTTTTCACAAAGCAGCAGCGTACCGTATTCAGACATAAACGGTTACGGGCATTTTTTACAAGGCGCGCATTGGTATACCCTATATTGGGGCGCATTGAGTGTGTTTTTAGCTATTGTAGGGTTTGCTTTATGGCATCGTGGTCCATCGCAAACATTGCGTACGCGTTTATCTTTAGTGCGTTACAACATGTCTTTAAAAGGCCAGATTGCAGCCGTTATAAGTTTATTGGTATTTGTGGGCGCGGGTTATAACATTTATTACAACACCCGTGTAATCAATGAGTTTGTAACAAGTGATGATAACGAAGCGCTACAAGTAAGGTATGAGCAAGAGTTCTCACAATACAAAGACTTGCCACTGCCTATAATAACTGATGTTGATTTACACATTGATATTTATCCTAAAAAACGTGCTTTAAATGCCGTGGCTAAAATTAAGTTTACCAATACCGCAAACGAGCCAATAACCCGTGTGTTAATTAACGAGCCTAGCCAATCTAAAAGCTGGGATGTAAAAATGGCGGGCGGAAAAATAGTTGAGCGTTTAACCGATTTTGGCATGGTATGGTTTGAGTTTGAACAACCGCTAATGCCTAATGAAGTACGCGAAGGTGAGCTTTCTGTTACTCGTGAACACGACGGTTTTGTTGATAGAGGCTCTGATACTCAACTCGTGCACAATGGTACATTTGTAAATAATGGAGAATTATTACCAAATTTTGGTTATCAAAAGTATTTTCAAATTGCGGATAAGTATGAGCGCCGTAAGCACGATTTACCCGAGCTTGAACGTGCACATAAACTAGAAGACAGCCGCTATTATACGCAAAATGAGTTTGGGCCTGCTAATGGCTTTATAAACTACAAGGCAACGGTGACCACCGATGAGTCACAATTTGCTATTACACCCGGTTACTTAAAAAGTGAGAGTGTAAAAGACGGACGACGTACTTTTGTTTATGAAATGGATTCCCCTATTATAAACTTTTATTCTGTTCTTTCGGCGGAGCTTGAAAGCAAAAAGGTTGAACATAACGGTGTAAATATTGAGGTGTACTACCACAAAGATCATGCATGGAATGTTGACCGTATGATTGAGTCGGTACAAGACTCAATAGATTACTACACGCAAGCCTTTGGGCCATATCAGCATAAGCAGTTACGTATTATTGAGTTTCCTAAGTATCGCTCGTTTGCGCAAAGTTTTGCCAATACGGTACCTTACTCAGAAAGTATTGGCTTTATTACAGACTTAAGAGATGAGAGTAAAGTTGACCTACCTTACTATATAACCGCACATGAAGTTGCACACCAATGGTGGGGGCATCAAGTATCTGGGGCTAATGTAGAAGGCAGTGCCGTTATTTCTGAATCGCTCTCCCAATACAGTGCGCTTATGGTGCTAAAAAAACGCTTTGGCGCCGAGAAGCTTCGTAAATTCTTAAAGTACGAGTTAGATAAATACTTAATGGGCCGCACAGGCGAAGCCTTTGAAGAAATGCCGCTGTATAAAACGCAGTCTCAACAATATCTTCATTACAATAAAGGCTCAGTTGCGATGATGGCGATTTATGACCGATTAGGGGAAGAGCGCTTAAATGCAGCACTTAAAGCGTTTTTGAATGAGTTTAAATACCAGTCAACGCCATACCCAACTACGCTTGATTTACTTAGCTATTTAAAACAAGACGCAACGCAAGCGGAGCAACGTTTTATTGAGGATCAGTTTAAATATATAACGCTTTATGAGCTTGAAATGAAAGCAGTTTCGGTTACAGATGATGTTGATAGCGAAGGTTTTTATACAGTAACACTGAGCGTTGAAGCAACTAAGCAGCATGCCGATGGACAAGGTGAAGAAACCGAGCAACCACTCGATGAGCTAATTGATATTGCATTATTTAGCGATGATCCTGAAAACCTTCTCGCTGAAGACTTTGTTATTTACTCGCAAAAGCATCAAATAGTCTCTGGTACTAATGCTATTGAGCTAAAAGTAAAAGAAAAGCCAGTGTACGCAGGGGTAGACCCGTACATTAAGCTTGTAGATAAAGACAGTAAAAACAACCTAGCTAAGTTTTAACGATTAACGATTAGTAATTAACTGAAAGGCCGCCTTTAATGCGGCCTTTTTTGTTTTAGCGAATTACTAATACCAATGCGCAATAAAGCTTAATAAAGCGAATTAGCATATTGGTAAAAAGAGGTAATAGCAGCGAGGAGCTCGGCGGTTAACTGAAGTGGGTTTTATAGTAAGGTGCTTTAGTCGCTAAAATTAAAAGGCGCTGTGAATATTTAGGGTGTCCTAAACGAGAAAAGGGCCAAAAGGCCCTTAGTGTTGCAGCAAGTAACACATTTTGTTTTAAAGCGTAAAGTCTACAGCGTAGCCTACGTAAACTTTAACATCTGACTCATCCATGTCGGTGTCAGATACGCCAAAAGTAAAACCATCTTTTGATACAGAGATACCGTAATCAATAATATTATCATCGCCTATAAAGTCGCCAGAGTAGTGACCTAAGTGCAGCGCAACCTCAGTACCATTGCTGCCAACAGCAAAGCTGTAATCGGCATTTAGGTATAATGAATCGCCAAAGTCGGTGCCATCGCCATCTGCCGCTGAAGTGGCAAGGATTGCAGCGCCAAAGGTGAAACCTTCTGCGCTGATGCTACCGTAAATTTCAGAGAAATCAGCATCTGCCTCAGAAGCTGCATCCGGGTAAGCGTAATAAATGTAACCTACATCGTAGCTAAATGTGTCGTTAATATCGCCACCAAAACCCGCGTAAACATCAAGCTCGTAAGTCATTTCATCGGCCCATGAAGCATTTGATGCCCAAGTACCTACATAAAAGCCTGACTCGTCAGCGTAATCAATACCGCCAGAAATAGCAGCATCGCCCCCAGTTTGCTCTTGACCACGCCATAAGTAGTTAGACGTAGCCGCTGCGTTTGCTGTTACTTCTGCATGTACGGCTGTTGATGTTAAAGATGTAGCACCTAATAAAGCTATTGCGCTAATTGCGATGGTTTTTTTTAGTTTTAGCATGTCCATTTCCCGTTATATGATTTTTATCGCCTAGGTTTTTATTCTCTTATTGGCAACCCTTTGACTGGCGGTGTTTTATTGTTTAACTGGGAATGCAATTGCACTGTATGTGCCAGCTTAAAATAATTTCTATAAAACTGGTTTTTTACTTTTATAAAACAATATGTTGAGAAGTTTTAGAAGAGGGGATGATTGAGGTGGTTAATTAAAAAACGCACACTGCTGGTGCATAAATTAACCTAACTGCACCAGAAAAATACAGTTAGGTTAGGTAAATTTAGCCAAATATAGTGCGCATAAGACTAATTGTTTCGTTTACTCCGCGGCCTTTTTGTACTTCGCTAATAATAGAGTCGCGTTTGCTACGAATATGCTCGGGAATGTCATCGGCTGCAAGTGCACGGTCTACAAGTATTTCGGCTGACTCTTTACCTCTGCGCTGTGGTTTTCCCGCACTTGTTGTGCTGCGTTTAGGTTTATTTAATAGCTTAATATAATTTGAGTTGTCGGCCGTGCTGGCATCTGCATAGTAAAAAAAGCACGGTAATAATGCTTTTATACTAACTAGTTGCTCTTCTAGTTCATTGCTGCCATTAGCCATTTTAAACCACGACATAGCATGAATGCTTTGTACTATATCTTGCCAGTAGCGCTCAAAGTCGCGATTGTTTAATTTTGTAATACCTAAAGCTGCGCATAATGCATCAAGACGGCTATTGCTAATTGGCGTAAACACATCTGGGCGGCGCATTGCTAATAAACGTGTAGCAGGGGCAAGGGTTGGTTTTTCATCGCTACCGTTAAAGGCAAGTAAATAAGCAACAACAAACTGTTGGTAATCAGCTTCGCTCACATCACCTTCAAGCGGGATGTTAGCAAGTGCATCGTCAAACGCGCCAGGCAAGTCGGCTAGCATTTGATGAAAACCCTTTGCACTTTTTGTTGATGCGAACCATTCAACATCAAAGTTATAGGTGCTTGGGTCGAGCGTGGCAGTGTGTTTACCACTAAATGCCAGTAAATCCTCTGGGATCATATCTTTTAGTGCTTGCTCACGAATGCTTTGCAAATACGTAGTAAGGCGAAGCTGTTCGTCCAGTGCAATAAGTTCTTTGTGTTGCTCTACAAACATACTAATAACAGGCCAAGGTGCTACACGTAGTGTTTTAAGCTGTAAAAAGCTAATTGCTGAGGTTAGCTGGTCGTGCAGCTTTTTTAAAACTGGCAGTTGTTGTGGCTCTAGTAAATCGTAATTTATACGGTCTTTACTTGCACTTAGCAGCTCATAACACCAGCCTAAAAAATCCTCTGGGTGGTTTTCTACTTTCACGGCCATTAGGTTTAGGCTTAGTTCTGAAGCTTGCTTCAAGATGTTTTGGTAAATTTGACTTTCTTGTTCGCCTAGCGCCATTTTTGACGGTGAAATTAGCAGTTTTTTCATGCCTTGTAGAGTCTCCAAGTAGATACATTTTTTAGCTGCTTTATTTTAGCGCAAATACGCCAATAGCAACAGGGCCGTGCATCATACCTAACAATTCAAGGGATGCAATGTTGTAGGGTTTAATACTTGGTTAGATTTAAACTTGATGAGCTTTACTTTTAGTCACCAATTTCGCAACGTTTACTTTTAAGCATAAATTCATTTCAAATTAAATAAATTACAATAAAGTGCTTTTTTGTCACAACGACAATGATTTTAAAGCTAACACTCGCTATGATAAGAACATTATTTGCACGTTTGAAAGGATGATCATGAAGACCTTACTCAAAATTGTTGGTGTAATACTCTTACTTTGTATTGCGTTAATTATTGCCGCTCCGTTTTTAATCCCAACCGATACTATTTTTAATAAAGTATCTGAACAGGTTGAAAAAACAACAGGGCGCACACTTACTATTAAAGGTGATAAAACGCTTAGTGTATTTCCTGCATTAAAGTTAGAGCTTAACGATGTACACTTTGCAAACATGCAGACAGGCTCGCGCGACGACATGGCAAGTATGGAGCAATTAGCTGTGCATATACCATGGTTATCGTTATTTGGCGGCGAATTCAAACTTGATAAGTTTGTTATTAACGAGCCCAATATTTTATTAGAAACTGATAAAAACGGTAAAGCTAACTGGCAGTTGTTTGATGCTGTAGCAGAGCAGCCGCAAGAGCAAACTCAATCAGGTGAGGCTGTTAAACTACCAGAGAACTTTGATATAGAGTTAGGTGAAGTGGCTATTTACGGTGGTACGTTTACTTACCTAGATGGGCAAACAGGCGCTAAACAACAAATTAGTGACTTGGAATTGGCTATTTTACTTCCTTCACTACGTAAAACACTAGAGATCAAAGGCGGCATTACATATATGCAAGAGCGCTTTGAGCTTGATGTAAAACTTGATACGCCGGCAAAGGCAATTGAAGGGGCGACGTTTGAGGTTACTCAAAGCGTAGACTCTCGCTTGGTCGATCTTACTTTTAACGGCAGTATTGCTCGCCAAGGTAAAGATATAAAAGGCGAGTTAGCGCTAAGTGGCGACTCTGTTAAGGAGCTAGCAACTTGGCAAGGGGTAGACTTAAACGCTAAAGAAAATGCATTTAATGCGTTTAGTGTAAACGGTAAAATGCATCTTATAGATGATACGTTTAACTTAGAAGAGCTGATCGCTACCCTAGATGAATTAGAGATTAAAGGAAAAAGTGAAGTAAACTTAGGAAATAAACTAGCGGTTAATGCTGATATAGACCTAGGTATGCTTGATTTGAATCCCTACTTACCGGAGGTAGTCGCTAAGCAGCAAGCGCCGCAAAGCGAAGAACCTAAAGCCGCGCAGCCGATTGTTTGGGACGATACTAAAATTGATTTAAGCGCATTAAATGCACTTAATGCTAATGTAGTTATTCGCTCAAGCGGTTTAAAAGCTAACGATATTGAGCTAGGTGCTAATCAATTTACAGTCGATTTAAACAACAGCGTTGCTAAATTAAGCTTAGATAGCTTTAAAGCATATGAGGGCACTGGTAAAGGGGTTATCAACATAAATGCGCAGCAAACGCCGTATAAAATAAGCACAAATTTTGATTTAGCCGACATAGACGCACAACCGTTACTCACTGATGCAGCTGGCTTTGATAAGCTTATGGGTAAAGGGTCATTAAATTGGAATTTAACCACAACTGGGCAAAGTCAAAAAACCTTCATTAATGCATTAAATGGCAAGGTTAGCTTTGAATTTGCCGATGGTGCTGTTAAAGGCGCAAACGTGGCTGAGATGGTTCGCAAAGGCAAAGAGCTTATTACGGGTAATCTTGGGGCTGTGAGTGAAGGGCTTGATACAGGCTTTGAAGAATCAGAGCAAACAGATTTTTCTGCGCTCACCGGTAGCTTTAACTTTACTAATGGCGTGGGCCGTAATAACGACCTATCGCTGATGAGCCCACTTATTCGTATTACAGGTGAGGGCGATGTAGATTTGCCTAAAACCAATGTTGATTATCGCTTAGTGACCGGCATTGTTGATTCGATTGAAGGGCAAGGCACTACAGATGATAGTACAGGCTTTAAAATCCCACTGCGTATAGAAGGCCCATTTCATGACGTTGGCTTTAAGCTAGATGTAAGCAACGCGCTTAAAGATGAAGCAAAACAAAAGCTCGATGACGCCAAAGAGAAAGCAAAAGAAAAAGCCAAGGACAAAGTTAAAGATAAACTAAAAGGTTTATTTGGCTAACTATTAAACCCCACAAATAAATAATTAAGGCGCTATTTGCGCCTTGATTGTTTTATAACCACTTGTAAAATAGCTACATAGCGGTTTTTACTCAGTTTTAATCTGTCCTCCCCTTAAATTAATTAAAAAATAACCTACCACTCACTAGCCAATGCTGGTACAATTGCCCGCCCTTAAGAGACAACTCTGTTGTTTTTTGAGTGGGATTTAATCGAAGTGCCTTGATTTTAAACAAATTTAAGGCAAGTTGTAATTACTACACCGGAGGTCATTAACATGATCCAAATGCAAACTCAGCTGGAAGTTGCTGATAACAGCGGCGCTCGCAAAGTGCAGTGTATAAAAGTCCTTGGTGGTTCACACCGTCGCTATGCGGCAGTTGGCGATATCATTAAAGTTTCTGTGAAAGAAGCTATTCCTCGCGGTAAAGTGAAGAAAGGTGATGTTAAAAACGCGGTAGTTGTGCGTACCAAAAAAGGCGTTCGTCGTCCGGACGGTTCTCTGATCCGTTTCGATAGCAATGCGGCTGTTATCTTAAATGATAACTTGCAGCCAATTGGTACTCGTATCTTCGGCCCTGTGACTCGTGAACTTCGTAATGATAAGTTCATGAAAATTGTTTCACTAGCCCCAGAAGTACTGTAAGGAGTCTATCATGGCAGCAAAAATCCGTCGTGATGACGAAGTAATCGTACTAGCAGGTAAAGACAAAGGTAAGCGCGGCAAAGTGCTTTCAGTTGTTACCGAGTCTGGTCGAGTATTTGTCGAAGGCATTAACTTAATCAAGAAACACCAAAAGCCGGTTCCACAATTGAACCAAGCTGGCGGCATTGTTGAGAAAGAAGCGTCTATCGACGTATCAAACGTTGCGATCTACAACTCGGAAACGAGTAAAGCAGATCGTGTAGGTTTCAAGATTGAAGATGGTAAGAAATTACGTATCTTTAAATCTACTGGTAAAACTATCTAATAGTTGGAGTAGAATGATGGCGAAACTGCATGAAGTATATAAAGACAAAGTAGTTGCTGAGCTTCAAGAGAAGTTTGGTTTCAGCTCTGTCATGCAAGTCCCTCAGATCGAAAAGATCACATTAAATATGGGCGTGGGCGAAGCCCTAGCTGACAAGAAGATTTTAGATAACGCTGTTGCGGATCTAGAAGCTATCGCTGGTCAGAAACCTTTAATCACTAAAGCACGCAAATCTGTTGCTGGCTTCAAAGTGCGTGAAGGCTACCCAATAGGCTGTAAAGTAACCTTACGCGGCGAGCGTATGTGGGACTTTTTTGAGCGTTTGGTATCAATCGCTATCCCACGTATCCGTGACTTCCGTGGTGTGAGTGCTAAGTCTTTTGATGGACGTGGTAACTACAGCATGGGCGTACGTGAACAAATCATCTTCCCAGAAATTGATTACGATAAAGTAGACCGTGTACGCGGTATGGATATCACAATCACAACTTCTGCGAAATCTGATGAGGAAGGCCGTGCGTTGTTAGAAGCGTTTAACTTCCCATTCAAGAAATAAGGGTAGGGTTATGGCAAAGAATTCTATGAAAGCGCGCGAAGCAAAGCGCACTAAACTAGTTGCTCAGTACGCTGAAAAGCGTGCAGCACTAAAAGCTATCATCAGCGATGTTAACGCATCTGAAGATGATCGTTGGGACGCGGTACTTAAGCTTCAAGCTTTACCACGTGATTCTAGCCCTGCACGTCAACGTAATCGTTGTAACATTACGGGCCGCCCACATGGTTTCCTTCGCAAATTCGGCATGAGCCGTATTAAAGTTCGCGAAGCAGCTATGCGCGGTGAAATTCCTGGCCTTAAAAAGGCTAGCTGGTAATAGTATCACGGGAGTAAGACTATGAGCTTGCAAGATCCTATCGCGGATTTGTTTACACGTATCCGTAACGGTCAATCAGCGAAGAAAGTATCTGTAACGATGCCAACTTCAAAGCTGAAAGTAGCAGTAGCTAAAGTATTAAAAGACGAAGGTTACATCGCAGATTTCGCTGTAAACAGCGAAGCGAAACCTGAGCTTTCTATCGAGTTGAAATACTTCGAAGGCAAAGCTGTAATTGAAAATATCCAGCGTGTTAGCCGCCCTGGTCTACGTATCTATAAGAAACGTGACGAATTACCGAAGGTAATGGGTGGTCTTGGTATCGCTATCGTATCAACTTCTAAAGGCCTAATGACAGACCGCGCAGCACGTAGTGCTGGTGTTGGTGGTGAAATCATTGGCTTTGTAGCTTAATCGGAGGGGAACTATGTCTCGCATAGCAAAGGCACCAATCAATGTTCCTGCCGGTGTAGAAGTTACATTAAAAGGCCAGGACATCACAGTTAAAGGCAAAAACGGTGAACTTACTCGTACTATCAACAACGCTGTTGAAGTACAAGTTAACGACAACGTTATTACAACTTTACCTCGTGAAGGCGTAGCTAATGCATGGGCTCAAGCAGGTACTGCTCGCGCTCTAATCAACAACATGGTTGTTGGTACGCATGAAGGTTACGAGAAGAAACTTCAGTTAGTAGGTGTTGGTTACCGTGCTGCAGCTAAGGGTAAAGTTTTAGACTTAACACTTGGTTTCTCGCACCCAGTTAATTTCGAAGTTCCTGAGGGAATTACGATTGAAACTCCAAGCCAAACAGAAGTTCTAGTTAAGGGCGTAGATAAGCAGTTAGTTGGTCAAACAGCTGCTAACATTCGTGCATACCGTAAACCTGAGCCTTATAAAGGTAAAGGTGTTCGTTATTCAGATGAGAATGTACGCCGTAAAGAGGCTAAGAAGAAGTAAGGTAAGACGATGGATAAAAAAACAGCTCGTCTACGTCGTGCTAAACGCACTCGTAGAAATTATATTGAACAAGGCACAACGCGTCTTGTTATCCACCGCACGCCACGTCACATTTACGCTCAAGTAGTTAATGCTGAGGGTACTGTACTGGCTGCTGCTTCTACTGTTGAGAAAGCTATTAGCGAAACAGTTAAAGGCACAGGCAACGTTTCAGCTGCACAAGCAGTTGGTAAAGCGGTTGCAGAACGTGCGGCTGACAAAGGCATCGAAAAGATTGCTTTTGATCGCAGTGGCTTTAAATATCACGGCCGTGTGAAGGCGCTAGCTGATGCTGCGCGTGAAGCCGGTTTGCAATTCTAGGAGTAGACAATGGCTAACGTAGAAGCAAAGCAACAACAGCCTGATTTAGCTGAAAAGCTAATCGCGGTAAACCGTGTGTCTAAAGTAGTTAAAGGTGGTCGTATCTTTAGCTTCACTGCACTAACTGTAGTTGGTGATGGCGCAGGTAAAGTAGGTTTTGGTTATGGTAAAGCTCGTGAAGTTCCAGCTGCTATTCAAAAAGCAATGGAAAAAGCACGTCGCAACATGATCAATGTAGACCTAAATGGCAACACATTACAGCATCCTGTTAAAGGACGTCATGCTGGCTCACAAGTGTTCATGAAACCAGCATCTGAAGGTACTGGTATCATCGCAGGTGGTGCTATGCGTGCAGTACTAGAAGTTACTGGTGTGCAGAACGTACTTTCTAAATGTTACGGTTCTACCAACCCGATCAACGTAGTACGTGCAACGATTCAAGCTCTAGAGAACATGAACTCTCCTGAGTCAATCGCTGCTAAACGTGGTCTGCGCGTAGACGAAATTCTGGGGTAACCATGGCAAATAAAACTGTAAAAGTAACACAAGTAAAGAGCTCTATCGGTCGTTTACCGAAGCATAAAGCTACATTACGCGGTCTTGGTTTACGTCGTATCAACCACACTGTTGAGTTAGAAGACACAGCATGTGTACGTGGTATGATCAACCGAGTTTCTTACATGGTTAAGGTAGAGGGTTAATTTCATGCATTTGAATACACTTTCACCTGCTGCAGGTTCTAAAACTGCTCCAAAACGTGTTGGTCGTGGTATCGGTTCTGGTCTTGGTAAGACTGGTGGCCGTGGTCACAAAGGTCAAAAATCACGTTCTGGCGGTAAAGTACGCGTTGGTTTTGAAGGCGGTCAAATGCCTATGCAACGTCGTCTACCTAAATTTGGTTTCACTTCACGCAAATCGTTAGTATCTGCAGAAGTAAACCTTTTTGAAATCGCTAAAGTTGAAGGCGATGTGGTAGACCTAAACGCGTTACAAGCAGCTGGTCTAGTTAAAAAGAACGTTCTGTTCGTTAAAGTTGTTAAATCTGGCGAAGTTTCACGCGCTGTTACCGTTAAAGGCCTTAAGGCTTCTAAAGGTGCTCGCGAAGCTATTGAAGCTGCCGGAGGCAAGGTAGAAGACTAAGGAAGTACTAATGGCTAAACCAGGTCAAGATACACAAAGTGCACAAAGTGGACTTTCGGAATTGAAGCGTCGATTACTATTTGTTTTAGGTGCTATCATTATTTACCGTCTAGGTTCATTTGTGCCAATCCCTGGGATTGACGCCGCTGTACTTGCCGATTTCTTCGAGCAACAAAAGGGCACCATTGTTGAGATGTTCAACATGTTTAGCGGTGGTGCGCTTGAGCGAGCTTCAGTGTTAGCACTGGGTATTATGCCGTATATCTCGGCTTCGATTATTACGCAACTATTAACGCATATGTATCCTCCGTTTATAGAGCTTAAGAAAGAAGGTGAGCAAGGGCGTAAAAAAATTAGCCAGTACACACGCTACGGCACGCTTGTGCTTGCTACTATCCAATCAATCGGTATTGCAACTAGCTTACCGGGCATGATGGAAGGGTTAGTTGTTAACCCGGGTCTCGGTTTCTATTTCACCGCAGTGGTGAGTTTAGTAACTGGTACTATGTTCCTAATGTGGTTGGGCGAACAAATAACAGAGCGCGGTATCGGTAACGGTATCTCAGTTCTAATATTTGTTGGTATTGTAGCTAACCTGCCGTCTGCTATTGGTTCGACAGCCGAAATGGCGCGCCAAGGTGATTTGAATGTTTTTGTACTGTTGATGGTTGCGGTTATAGTATTCGCTGTTACTTATCTTGTAGTGTTTTTCGAACGTGGACAACGTCGTATCGTTGTTAACTACGCTAAACGCCAACAAGGTCGTCAAGTATTTGCTGCTCAAAGCACGCATTTACCACTAAAAGTAAACATGGCGGGTGTTATTCCACCAATCTTCGCTAGCAGTATAATTCTGTTCCCTGGTACAATTGCAAGCTGGTTCGGCCAGGGTGAAGGTCCGGTCGCTGATGTGCTACAAGCTATTGCAACAACGTTGACTCCAGGTCAGCCTTTGTATGCGATGGTGCTAGCAGCAGCTATCATCTTCTTCTGCTTTTTCTACACAGCGTTGGTTTTTAACCCGCGTGAGACAGCAGACAACCTGAAGAAATCTGGCGCATTTATCCCAGGTATTCGTCCAGGTGAGCAGACATCTAAATACATTGATAAAGTGATGACACGCCTGACATTGGCAGGTGCTTTGTATATAACCTTTATCTGTCTGGTGCCCGAATTCATGACTATGGCATGGCAAACGCCATTCTATTTCGGCGGTACATCAATTTTGATTATCGTTGTAGTAATCATGGACTTTATGGCACAAGTACAGACTCACCTGATGTCACATCAGTATGATTCTGTGCTGAAAAAAGCGAACCTTAAAGGCTACGGCCGATAAGGTCAGTTTACGGAGTTGAGCAATGAAAGTACGTGCTTCCGTTAAGAAAATATGCCGTAACTGTAAAGTTATTAAACGTGCTGGTGTAGTACGCGTAATTTGCAGTGAGCCTAAGCATAAGCAAAGGCAAGGCTAAGTAAACAGTCGTGCAGGCTGAGATTTCTCGGCCTGTGTTTTTAGTTGTGATTTGGTCTTCGTTTGAGTATCCTTACGGGCTTTTCAAACTTTTGATTACCAAATTCAAATATAGGAGATGTGTTAGTGGCCCGTATCGCTGGCATTAACGTCCCTGATCATAAACATGCAGTTATTGGTTTAACAGCTATTTATGGCATAGGTAAGACTCGCTCTAAGGCTATCTTAGAAGCGACTGGTATCGCCGAGACCACAAAAATCGGTGAACTTTCAGACGAAACTCTTGACGTACTGCGTGATGCAGTTGGCAAGTACACTGTAGAAGGTGACCTTCGTCGTGAAGTTACTCTAAATATCAAGCGCCTTATGGACCTTGGTTGTTTCCGTGGCCTACGTCACCGTCGCTCTTTACCACTACGTGGTCAAAGAACAAAGACTAACGCGCGTACCCGTAAGGGTCCTCGTAAGCCTATTAAGCGATAAGGGGATAGTATTATGGCTAAGACACCAATTCGTCGTAAAAAGGTTAAAAAGCAAGTTGCTGATGGTATGGCTCATGTTCATGCGTCTTTCAACAACACTATTGTAACAATTACCGACCGTCAAGGTAATGCACTATCATGGGCTACTGCCGGTGGTTCAGGTTTCCGTGGTTCACGTAAATCTACACCATTTGCTGCTCAGGTTGCTGCAGAGCGTGCAGGTACTGCTGCTCAAGAATACGGTTTAAAAAATCTAGAAGTTTTCATTAAAGGTCCAGGTCCAGGTCGTGAATCTGCTGTACGTGCTTTGAATGCTGCTGGTTACCGTATCACCAACATTACTGACGTGACGCCAATACCACACAATGGTTGTCGTCCACCGAAGAAACGTCGCGTTTAACAATAGGTTAGGAGAAATAACATGGCAAGATATTTGGGCCCTAAGCTCAAGCTGAGTCGTCGTGAAGGTACTGACCTGTTCCTTAAGAGCGGCGTAAGAGCTATCGACTCTAAGTGTAAACTTGAGACTGCACCTGGTCAGCACGGCGCTCGTAAAGGTCGCTTATCTGATTACGGTTTACAATTACGTGAAAAGCAAAAAGTACGTCGTATCTACGGTGTATTAGAAAAGCAATTCCGTAATTACTACAAAGAAGCTGCTCGCCTTAAAGGTAATACAGGTGAAAACTTGTTACAGCTTTTAGAGCAACGTTTAGACAATGTTGTATATCGCATGGGTTTTGCTAGCACACGCGCTGAAGCACGTCAGTTAGTAAGCCACAAAGCGATTTTAGTTAATGGTCGTGTTGTGAACATTCCTTCATACGTAATTGCTCCAGAAGATACTGTAGTAATCCGTGAGAAGTCTAAAACACAAGCACGTATCATCGCTGCTCTAGAGTTGGCTGAGCAACGTGAAAAGCCGACTTGGGTTGAAGTTGACGGTAAGAAATTGGAAGGTAGCTTTAAGCGCCTACCTGAGCGTTCAGATCTGTCTGCGGACATTAATGAACAACTAATCGTCGAACTTTACTCTAAGTAAAGTTAAGAGTTAAGAGAGGATAAAATGCAGGGTTCTGTTACAGAATTTCTAAAACCAAGGTTAGTCGATATCGACGCTATCAACCCAACGCGTTCTAAAGTAGTTTTAGAACCACTAGAGCGTGGCTTTGGCCATACTCTGGGTAATGCCTTACGCCGTATACTGTTATCATCTATGCCTGGATGTGCAGTAACTGAAGTTGAAATCGACGGTGTATTGCATGAGTACAGCGCGAAAGAAGGCGTACAAGAAGACATCATTGAAATACTACTAAACCTAAAAGGTCTAGCAGTAACGTTAGAAGGCAAAGATGAAGTTTTTCTGACCCTGACTAAATCTGGTGTAGGCCCTGTGACTGCGGCTGATATTCAGCACGATGGCGATGTAACAATTGCTAATCCAGATCACGTTATTTGTCATTTAACGACAGATAGCAGCGAGATCAGCATGCGTATTCGTGTTGAGCGTGGTCGTGGTTATGTGCCGGCATCTAGTCGTTTATCCTCTGATGACGATGAGCGTCCAATTGGTCGATTGCTGCTTGATGCATCATTCAGCCCAGTTGAACGTATTGCGTACTCGGTTGAATCAGCCCGTGTTGAGCAACGTACAGACTTAGACAAGTTAATCATTGATATGGAAACAAACGGCACTTTAGATCCTGAAGAAGCGATCCGCCGTGCGTCTACTATCTTAGCTGAGCAATTAGATGCATTCGTAGATTTACGTGATGTAACTGAGCCAGAAGAGAAAGAAGAGAAGCCAGAATTCGATCCTATTCTACTTCGTCCAGTTGATGATCTTGAACTAACAGTACGTTCAGCAAACTGTTTGAAAGCCGAGCAAATTCAATATATCGGTGATTTAGTTCAGCGCACTGAAGTTGAGCTTCTTAAAACGCCTAACCTAGGCAAGAAGTCTCTAACTGAAATAAAAGACGTGCTAGCTTCACGTGGTCTTTCTCTAGGCATGCGCCTAGAAAATTGGCCGCCTGCAAGCCTAGCTGAATAATCTAAATCACTATATTAGTTTAGTTAGAAGGATAGGGTCATGCGCCATCGTAAGAGTGGTCGTCAATTAAACCGTAACAGTAGCCATCGTAAAGCGATGTTCAGCAATATGGCAGGTTCTTTGGTGAAACATGAAATCATCAAAACTACTTTGCCTAAAGCGAAAGAGTTACGCCGTGTAATTGAACCTTTAATCACACTGGCTAAGACTGACAGTGTAGCAAATCGCCGTTTAGCGTTTGCTCGCACGCGTGATAATGAAGTAGTTGGTAAGTTGTTCAGCGAAATCGGTCCTCGTAATACAGACCGTCCAGGTGGTTACACTCGTATTCTTAAGTGTGGCTTCCGTGCTGGTGATAATGCACCAATGGCTTATATTGAACTAGTAGGTCGCCCAGCGACTAACGAAGAAGTTCAAGAAGACGCGCAGTCTGCAGAGTAAGTCTTTAAAGAGACACCAAAAAGCCGAGCTTAATGCTCGGCTTTTTAATGCCTAAAATTTGACATCCCTCCAAATAGTTACTTGATAATTACCTATTACCTATTACCTATTACCTATTACCTATTACCTATTACCTATTACCTATTACCTATTACCTATTACCTATTACCTATTACCTTCATTCTGTTAAACCGACTTAGTTAAACCAATGTAGTTATAAAGCCTGCATTCTCAAAAAGCTTAATTATGCGGTAACCCTATAAGTCGAGTGTATAAGGTTTATAAAACATACCCCAGGCTGTAAATGTACAGTGTAATTAGGATAGTGATAAAGCAATTTGGCCAACCAAACAGAGATATTTAATTTTAACTCGCTAATTTAGTGGGCTTAAGGCTACTTTTAGTAGAGTTTTTGAGCGTTTAGCTCAAATACTCAGCGAACAGTCATTTATTTCAAGTTTTCTTCAAAAAAGGGTTGATCTGTTTTCGGATCTCCCTATAATGCGACCCCACTGAGACGGCAGACAGCAACGCTTAGCGAGGCAAGAGTCAATCAGTGAGTTGAGTAAAACTTAGTTTTAAAAACTTTCAAGTTTAACAAAATTAAGTGTTGACAAAAAAATAGGAAAGCGTAAGATGCGCAGCCCTAGCGAGATAAAGTTTAACGCTTTAATCGCAACGTTCTTTAACAATATAAAGCAATCATCTGTGTGGGCACTCGTACAGATTGAGTTCTAACAGCCAAGCTTAGTTTACTAAGTGAGGCAAACAAATTTAGAGTCTCAATTGAAACTGAGTGACCAACAGCAATAACTTACTTAGGTTTTACTTAAGGAAAGAATTGCAGCACAGTCAATTCAATATCGAAAGATATTAAATAAATTCAGAATTCATTGAGCTGTCGAAAGACAAAAAACTT
>NZ_JAQREO010000014.1:0-122928 GCF_028599385.1 Pseudoalteromonas sp. CST2 | reverse complement strand
ATGCCGAACTCAGTAGTGAAACGAAACAGCGCCGATGATAGTGTAGCATTTGCTATGTGAAAGTAGGACATTGCCAGGCTCCAAATACAAGAAAGCCCGACTCGAAAGAGTCGGGCTTTTTTACGTCCGTAGAAAAGTGAAATGCGGACAATTAATGCACACTCATCTACTTCAAGAATGTAGGTCGAGCGAGCGTAGCGACTCCTGACACAATGATAGTGTCCCATTTGCTATGTGACTCTCTACCGCTGTGGGCACTACGACATTGCCAGGCTTCAAATACAAGAAAGCCCGACTCGAAAGAGCCGGGCTTTTTTACGTCCGTAGAAAAGTGAAATGCGGACAATTAATGCACACTCATCTACTTCTAGAATGTAGGTCGGGCGAGCGTAGCGACTCCCGACGCAAAAAAACATCGATTATAATTATAGTGTTCTTATCTCACGAGCTGGATTACCAGCAACAACAGTATCCGCCTCTACATTTTTAGTAACTACAGATCCCGCACCAATAACACTGTTATCCCCAATGCATACGCCCGCTAAAATAATTGCACCTGCGCCAATCCATACGTTGCTGCCTATTGTAATAGGAGCAGTAAAGTTTTCTTTATTCAGTCGCTGTGTAGGGTTAACAGCATGGGATACAGTCAATAGCTGAACACTAGGGCCAATTAAGCAGTCATCACCAATGCTGATAGCTCCTTCACTAATTGGGGCATCTAATACCGTACAGTTAATGTTTATGAAGCTACGATCACCAATCGTTATTTGATTACCATAATCGCAATGAAAACCTGATTCTATAATTACGCCTTCACCGCATTGAGCGAATAGCTCTTTAATGCGTTTTAAATTACCTTTACTCGGGCTTTTATTAAAGAGTCGGCATATTTCGCCAGTTTGCTTTCGTAGCGCTAATAGCGTTTTATCTAAGCTGTTAAATGACTGCATAAAGGCTTCTTTGATTGATTAACTGATCTTAGCGCTATTTTACCTTTATTATTACTCGTTGAAAGCTGCTTTATTTTTGCTCGTTCACTTGCCATTTAACTAGTTTCGTTTAGAATTGCACATCTTTCGAAACGAAACTTAATCTACGAGCTTTATGACCAAACGAAACACACAGCAACGCCGTCATTTAATACTTACTCAGGTAAATGAGCTAGGTGAAGTGGCTGTTGAAAAGCTTGCGGAGCAGTTTCAAACATCTGAAGTAACCATTCGTAAAGATTTAACCGCGCTTGAAAAAAGTGGCCTGTTACTGCGCCGTTACGGTGGTGCTATTGCACTGCCTAAAGAAATTGTAAGTGACGAAATAGACTCTAAGCGCAAGGTAGCAATAGCTAAGGCTGCAGCTGCACTTATAAAAGATCATAACCGCATTATTATTGATAGCGGGCGCACTACGGCCGCTATGATCCCAGAGCTTGCAAATAAGCGCGGGTTAGTTGTAATGACCAACGCGATTAAAGTAGCGAGCCGTTTACTATCACTTGAAAACGAGCCAACACTTTTAATGACTGGCGGTACTTGGGATCCGCATTCTGAGTCGTTTCAGGGGCAAGTTGCCGAAAACGTATTATGCTCTTATGATTTTGATCAGCTATTTATTGGTGCTGACGGCATAGATGTAAAACGCGGCACGACTACTTTTAATGAGTTAGTTGGCTTAAGCCAAGTTATGGCAAAGGCCGCCCGTGAAGTAATCGTTATGGTTGAGTCAGATAAGATTGGCCGAAAAATACCAAATTTAGAATTACCGTGGAAAATAGTAACCACATTAATAACCGATACTGGCTTAGCAGATGATAAACGCAAAGCGATTGAGGCGTGTGGTGTAAAACTAATTTGTGCAGAGATTATTGAATAGTAACTACAAAGCGAGTTACTAGAATTAAAAAATTAATGGAGACACTATGTGTGGAATAGTTGGGGCGGTTGCAGAACGTCCAGTAAACAAAATTTTAGTTGAAGGCCTTAAACGTCTTGAATACCGTGGCTACGACTCTGCCGGTGTAGCACTATTAGAAGGCTCTACGCTAAATACTGTAAAAGCAGTCGGTAAAGTTGTGAACGTAGAAGCCGCACTTGAGAAAGCAGGCGTTAGTGGTCATACAGGTATTGCACACACACGCTGGGCAACACACGGTAGTGTTACAGAAGAAAACGCTCACCCGCATGTATCAAACAACCAACTAGCACTTGTACATAACGGTATTATTGAAAACCACGCAAGCTTACGCGCATCGCTTAAAGAAGAAGGCTACGAGTTCCTATCTGAAACCGATACCGAAGTTATGGTGCACTTAATTCATAAGCTTCGTAAGCAACATACTACGTTACTTGCATCTGTTCAAGCAGCGGTTAAGCAATTTGAAGGTGCGTTTGGTACCGTTGTATTTGATAAAGCAAACGACAACGAAATCATCGTAGCGCGCTCAGGTAGCCCGCTTGTTATAGGTTTAGGCCTTGGCGAAAACTTTATTGCGTCTGATCAGTTAGCACTATTACCAGTTACTCGTAGCTTTATCTTCTTAGAAGAAGGCGACGTAGCCCGTATTACACGCGACACTGTTGAAATTTTTGATGAAAATGGCGACGCTGTAGAACGTGAAGTTGTTGAATCAAATATCACGCAAGATGCTTCAGGCAAAGGCGATTACCGCCACTACATGCTAAAAGAAATCTACGAGCAACCACTTGCGGTACGCAATACCCTTGAAGGACGTTTAAACGACGACCGTGTAGCAATTGATGCCTTTGGCGACAGCGCTCAGCAAATATTTAAAGATGTAAAACACGTACAAATTATTGCCTGTGGTACGTCATACCATTCAGGTATGGTTGCACGTTACTGGCTTGAGCAGTTTGCGGGTGTTAGCTGTAATGTAGAAATAGCTTCTGAATTTAGATACCGTCAGTCGTTTGTTCATGAAAATAGCTTACTTGTTACTATTTCTCAATCGGGTGAAACTGCCGATACGCTAGCTGCGTTACGCCTAGCTAAAGAGCAAGGTTACATGGCATCAATGACCATTTGTAACGTACCTGGTTCATCGCTTGTACGCGAATCTGACCTTGCCTTTATGACCAAAGCCGGCGCTGAAATTGGTGTAGCTTCTACTAAAGCATTTACCACACAATTAGTTGGTTTGTTAATGCTTACTGCGTCTATAGCGCAAGAAAAACAGCTTGATCAAAGTGCCATTGTAAATGCTATAAAAGTACTTCCTGCTAAGCTTGAAGAAACATTACTACTGGCAGATGGCATTGCAGACCTTGCAGAAGAATTTGCAGACAAGCATCACTCGCTGTTTTTAGGTCGTGGTTCGCAATACCCAATTGCAATGGAAGGTGCGCTTAAACTTAAAGAAATTTCGTACATTCACGCAGAAGCCTACGCAGCGGGCGAGCTAAAACATGGCCCACTTGCACTTATTGATGCCGACATGCCAATTATTGTTGTAGCACCAAACAATGAGCTATTAGAAAAGCTTAAATCAAACGTAGAAGAAGTACGTGCACGTGGCGGCATTATTTACGTATTCGCAGATAAAGATTCACACTTTGAGTCAGACGACACAATGCGTGTAATCAACGTAAACCACACTGACGACATTATTGCGCCAATTGTTTACACGCTGCCATTACAGTTACTGTCGTACTATGTAGCGGTAATTAAAGGTACCGACGTTGACCAACCACGTAATTTAGCTAAATCGGTTACGGTTGAGTAAGGTCAATTGGTTGGTAATTACTTGTTGAAGATTAAAGGCGCTTAATGCGCCTTTTTTTGTACCTCAAAGCCTGTTAGATTAAATAACACACTATTTTCTAAAGGATTAGTAATGCGTTTATTAACCGCTGTTTTTATATGTAGTTTATTTATATTTTATTCTAGTAGCACACTTGCAGAGCCTGATTTAAAACAGCAAACCATTAGCTATACGCAACAAATACATACTATTAATTCAGCAATTTTAAACGAAGAGCGCACAGTTGTAGTCCAGCTTCCAAAGAGTTATCAAGCTAATCCAAACAAAGTTTATCCGGTCATTTATCGCCTTGATGGTGCGGGTAACATACCGCTTATAAGTGCTGTGATGGAGCGCTTGCAAAATGATAATCGTGCGCCAGAGGTTATTATTGTCGCTGTTGAAAACACTAATCGACTCAGAGATTTTTACCCTACAGTGAATAAAGAGCCACAAGGCCCGGTAGGTGAAGGCGGTGGTGCAGCAAAGTTTTTAGTATTTATTGAGCAAGAACTTATGCCCTTAATTAATAAAAGTTATCGTACGCACAATTATAATGTGATTGCAGGGGCCTCTGCGGCAGGCGTGTTTGCACTTTATACAATGCAAGCTAACCCTGAGCTTTTCCAAGCACACATTGCTTACAGCCCTGCGGTTTGGTGGAACTATGGCGCACCGGTAAAAGCGGCTAAGTCGTTTATCAATAAATCAAAAGATCTGAATAACTATGTTTATATAAATATTGGTGAAGAAGCTGGCATAATGCGTGAGCGATATAATGAGCTGCAGCAAGCTTTAGAATCTAATAGCTTGCCTAATTTACGCTTCTTTAGTGACGCGTTTGATGGTGTCTCGCATAACCTGACTTCGGTTGCTGGTTCATTTAATGCCTATCACAACTTATTTTTGCCTAAACAAATGCCCATAAGTGATTTAACTGACGATGTAACCTCTATTGATGCTTATTATCAAAACTTATCTCAACAATGGGGCGAGCAGATTGCGCCATCGGATCGCGCTGTTAGATCACTCGGTTATAATTTAGCGGGCAGCAAGCAATTTACCCGTGCTATTAAAGTGTTTAAGTACAATATAAAAAACCACCCACAATCAGTCGATGCGTTTTCAGCCTTATCTTATGGCTATGAAATGCAAGGCGATACTCGCCAAGCGCTTAAACAGATGGAATCTGCTTTAGCCATTACAAATGACTCATATCCTTATATAAATTATTTAAGAGAAACAAAAGCTAGGTTACAAGCAGAACTTAGCAAGAACTAATAATATTGCTAACTTAGTTGTTGGCTTTTTATGAAAGCCTCTTTAAGTTTGGAGTGCTCACGGTGACAGTCAAATTTCCTCGAAGCTTGTAGCTCGACGCTCGCAGCGATTACTTAAACCACATTAAAATCACTAATCCCTACTTAATAAGCGCTAAATACGCTAAAATTACAGGCTACTTTTTTAGCAATGAGCCCGTAATATTCATGACCTCAGCAACAAGCCCTAGCACCTTTAACGATCTTGGCCTTATTCCAGAGCTACAAGCTCGTTTAACCGATTTGGAATATAGCCAACCTACGCCAATTCAAGCTAAGGCGATTCCAAGTGTACTGGCTGGTAGCGATTTAATTGCGGGGGCAAATACTGGCTCAGGTAAAACAGCAACGTTTGCTTTACCAATGCTACAAAAGTTACTTTTAGAGCAAGGCGCTAAAAAAGCAGCGAGCAAAGGTAATTTTGTCACTGGGCTTATTTTGGTACCTACCCGTGAGCTTGCTACGCAGGTGGCCGATAGCGTTAAATCGTATTCTGCTAACTTTAATGGCGCCATTAAAACGGTGGCGGTATTTGGTGGTGTGTCGGTTAATACACAAATGCAGGCTCTACGCGGCGGCGCCGATATTATCGTGGCAACACCAGGGCGTTTGCTCGATTTAATCTCAAGCAATGCGATTAAGCTCGATAAAGTAACTACACTTGTGCTTGATGAAGCCGACCGCATGTTAAGCCTTGGCTTTACCGAAGAGCTTGCTGAGTTATTAGCGCTTATGCCTGCTAAAAAACAAACTATGTTGTTTTCAGCAACCTTCCCAGAGCAAGTCACACAATTAACGCAAGAGCTGTTAACCAACCCAGTTGAAATACAAGTTCAAAGTAAAGACGAAAGCACGCTTGTACAGCGCGTATTTACAGTTAATAAAGGCGAAAAAACCACGGTTTTAGCGCATTTAATTAAAGCGCATAAATGGCGCCAAGCACTTATTTTTGTAAACGCTAAAAAAGACTGTGAGCACTTAGCAGGTAAGCTTGAAAAGCGTGGTATTAACGCACAGGTATTTCATGGTGATAAAGGCCAAAGTGAGCGTACTCGCGTAATAGAAAAATTTAAAGCTGGCGAAATCGAAGTACTTATAGCCACCGATATAGCAGCCCGTGGTTTAGATATTGCCAAACTGCCTGTTGTTATTAACTTTAACTTACCGCGTAGCCCCGCTGATTATATGCACCGTATTGGCCGAAGCGGCCGTGCCGGTGAAGTTGGCCTAGCGTTATCGTTAATTGATTATGAAGACTTTCATCACTTTAAAATAATCGAGAAGAAAAACAAACTACGCTTAGAGCGCGAGGAAGTAACCGGTTTTGCGGTAAACCAAGCAAACCTTGATGCGGCCCTTGCACTTAAAAACGACAAGCCAATGGCAAAGCCTGAAGGTACAGGTAAGAAAAAGAAGAAAAAAGCCGATGTTGAAGATGTGTGGAGTGGCTGGAAAAAGCCTCAACGCTAAGCGTAACATCCGTTTTAAATAAAAAACCCTGCACATTTGCAGGGTTTTTTCATTAGCTAATATTGCTATACAGAAAATTAAAACTTAGACGGAGCTGGTGGCACCACTAAAGGTTGCTTAGGATTTTCTTTAAGCTCCTTTAATAACTCTTGTACAGCACGTTCTATTGATGGATCTTGGCCTTTATAAATAAGCTCTGGGCGGTCAATTACTTTAATATCTGGAGCCACGCCTTCATTTTCTATAATCCAGTTACCTTGGGTATCTAAAATACGGAATGTAGCCGCAATGACTTGCCCGCCATCTACAAGAGCAGGGTTGCCAGAAATACCAATTAAGCCACCCCACGTACGCGTACCAATTAGCTTACCTAAACCCGCTTGGCGGAAGTAGTAAGGAATTGCGTCACCGCCTGAGCTTGAATAGCCGTTTATTAGCATTGCTTTAGGACCGTCGTGTGCAAACTGTGGCGTTTTAGTCGGCTCGGTGCCTCGGCGTTTCCAATAGTTAAGTGGTTTACGTGCAAGCCAGGTGATCATATGCTCAGGAATATAGCCACCGCCATTGTAACGGTCATCAATAATCATGGCGTCTTTGGTTGTTTGCGGCATGTAATTTTTAAACATGGCGCGGTTACCTTCATACGCTGTATTTGGTAGGTGTACGTAGCCAATACGTCCATTTGATAGCTTATTAACGTAGGCTGCACGCGAGTTAACCCAATCTAGGTAACGTAGACCTTGCTCACTGGCTACAGGTTTTACTGTTACTTGCCACGCGCCTTTGCTACGCGGTTTACTGTTTAGCACCAGCTCCACTTGCTCGCCTTGGGTGTTTTCAAGGAGTTCGTAAAAGTTAGCAACGTCTTTAACCGAGCGGCCATTTACCGCAATAATATAATCGCCGTTATGTGCTTTTACACCAGTAGTCCCCAGCGGTGAGCGGAAATCGTCATGCCAGTTTTCACCTTTGAAAATTTGCTCTATTTTTACGTAACCCGATGGATCGCTTGCAAGCTTAGCGCCTAATAAACCGTGATTTTTACGTTCGGCTTTTGGCATATCACCCGATTGCACGTAAATATGGCCGGAGTTAATTTCGCCAGCAATTTCGCTAAGTACGTAATCAAGGTCACTACGGTGGCTAATAGCATCAGCCATAGGTTGGTATTTAGCTAAAATAGCATCCCAATCTTGACCGTGGTGGTTTTCGTCGTAGAACCAGTCACGCAATGTGCGCCAGCCTTCTACGTACATTTGTTGCCACTCAGCTTGCGGGTTAATTTTAAGCGTCATTTTGCTTAAATCGAGCTTGTTAGCGTCTAAGTCTTGCTTTGGTTTAGGCTCTATTAAGCTGTAACCGCCACTTGTGTGTACAAGTAGGTGTTCGCTGTTGCTCGATATAGTGTAATTGCTAACACTTTTAGCGACTGTTTCTAGCTCACTGTCGTGCTCGGTACCTATAAGTTGTAATGCGCCATTAGCAAGCGTCAGTACGCCGTCTTTTACTGCGGTTAAGCCACGGTAATCGCCCGCTGGTGCGTTAAGTGCGGTAACACGCTGCATAAAGTCGCTGCTTTGCAGTGCGTTTTTAACTTTTTTGTCATCTTCTTTTTCGTCGTCATCGTCTTTTACAATTGTGGTTTCGTCACTTTGTAAGGCAATAAGCGGTTTAACACTGTCGTTTACTGCAGCCGCATAAATACGGGTGGCGCGGTTAAACATGTAGTCAAACTCGTAACTGCTAAACGCAAGGTTAAAGTCGCGCTCAGAGCTAAAGTAAAGGTATTGGCCATCTGGCGAAAAAGTTGGGTTTTGCTCGTTACTCATTTCATCTGTTAGGCGCGTTACCTTTTCTTTTTTAAGGTTGTAGTGCCACAGTGAGGCATAACGGTTTTCGTTATTTTTAACATACACAATGTCTTGGCTATTAGGCGACCACGTATACTGAGTAATACCGTCTTCGTCGTAAATGCCGGTATCAATTTTGTGTTGCTTGCCCGATTTTGCATCTAACCACCAAAGTGTGTTGTTTTTATCTGCAAACAATAGCTTAGCGCTATCGGGTGACCAAATAGGCGTAAAGCGCCAAATGGTACCATTGCTAGTAAGTTGCTTAATGGCATTGTTTTTACTGCGATCTTTTAAGTAAATTTCGTACTCGCCGCTTTCATCGCTCATGTAAGCAATGTAACGCCCATTTGGCGACCAGCTTGCGTCTATTTCACGGCTCTTATCTGTGTACGATAAGTTACGCGTAGGGCCTTGTTTAACAGGTACACTAAATAGCTCGCCACGGGCTGTAAATACAGCACGTTTGCCATCGTGAGAAATCGACATAGAATCAATAAAGTCGCTCACATTTTTGCTATACGGCATAGCGTATTGGCGCACACCGGCAATGTTAATGCTCAGCTTAATGCTTTTTTGTGTTTTTGCGTCAAAGCGATATAAGTAACCGCCGTTTTCGTACACAACCGCATTAGGGCCTGCTGAGGGCCAAAGTACGTCAAAGTTTTTATAATTAGTGAGCTTTTTAGGCTCACTGCCTTTGCGATATTGGTAAAGGTTTAGTGTGTAATCACGATCAGATACAAAATAAATATTGTCGCCAACCCAGGTAGGTTGTTGGTCGGTTGCACGGTTAGTAGTAAGTTGCTCTGAAGTGTTATTTTCTAAATCGTAAATCCATACATCTTGCGCACGGCCGCCACGGGTGCGTTTCCAAGTACGAAACTCACGGTCAATGGGCGTATAAACATACTTGCTACCATCAGGTGAGAGCATACCGCCGCCAGTTTCTGGAATAGCTAAAGGCTGCTCAAGGCCACCGTCGGCAGGGACCATATAAGGGCGACCCATACGTTTACCCCATGGTGTCCGGTTAGCTCTAAACACCACATTTTTACCATCGGCTGTCCAATCTAAAACGCGGTAATCAAAACCACCACGCGGCGGCATTGGGCCAACATCGTTGTAGTATGTAAGCTGCTTAAGGCCTGAACCATCGCTGTTAATTACATAAACTTGGCGGCTGCCGTTATACTCAGCCGAAAACGCAATGCGCTTACCATCAGGAGAAAACTTAGGAAATGTTTCAAAACCAATGTGGTCGGTTAAACGTTTGCTTTCGCCGGTTTGTGTATTAGCAATATAAATATCGCCGCTGTAAACAAAGGTCACGTTTTGGTTATGAATATCAGGAAAGCGTAGTAAGCGAGTGTCTTTAGTTTCATAGGCCGATACACTCGGTGCAATAACCGCAGCCAAGGCAAGCGCCAATGTTGTTAATTTTTTCATGGGATTACATCCTATATTAATAGCTGTTACATCATAACAATAAGGTTATAAATAGCGATGCACTTGCGATAAAAGGTCTGTTACAAAATGTGAATAAAAAAGGTTGGCATTAAAACGCCAACCTTCAAGGGAGTACTCTTTTTAAAGAGTGAAATTAGTGGTCGTGGTCGTCTTCTTCTTCCTCTTGCGCAATACCAAGCCAAGTAATTGCACTAGGAGCAAAAGTAAGCTCAACCTCACTTTCAATTTCTAAGTCTTCAAGGTGTACTTGCACAACGTGCTGAGCAATAGGGTCGGCTACATAAGCAAACTGACCATTTTGCGCCACTGTCATGCTAAAGCTCATGCCCTCTGGCATGGTTGATACATCTTGCTCGGTAATATCAACTTGGCCTTCAAGCTCCCAATGCATTTCGCCATCATGGTCGTGTGCGCTAAATACATTTAAAAAACCTAAGCTGTCTAATATTAAAAAGTGCTCGCCATGGGCAGAAAAAGAGTACGACACAGCACTTGCGCCATCGGCTAGTTGCCATTCTAGTTCTTCCATTTGTGCTGTTTCAGGGTCAATAGTTACAATTACGGCTTCGCCGCCACCATGGCCAGATGCTACGCCAATAAAGGTCTCGCTATCTTCGTGGCCATAAATACTACCAATGCGTAAATCGCCAACGGCTGCAATGTTCGCTATTTTTTCAGCTTCGTATTCATCATCGTGCTGGTGGGCTAATAACACACCATCACTACAGCCAAATGCCACGTAGTCGTGGTTTTGTGCCGCGCCGTGTAAATCAGGGCACGTAACTTCTAAGGTTTGTTCTAGCTCATATTCACCATCATGAAAATGATAAACACCTACTTGGTCTGGCAGTACTTTAGCAACCGATGTGCTTTCACTGTCATCACGACGAAGTGTTGATAATAAATGCTCACCGCGAGGCTCTGCTACGCCGTGCATATTAATATCGTAACTAATACCCGGAAGTGTTGCTGTTGCGCTGGTTATGTCGTTATCTGTTAATACTTCAACAGAGGCAACCGTGCCTGAGTCTGCATCACCATCATAAAAAACAGCTAATTGGCCGTCATGTTTTACAAGGTGAGTAGGTCGGCTGCCACTTGTTAGCTCATAACTGCTAGCCGCTGGGCTTTGCTCGTAGTCGTGTAAATGCTCGCCATGGTCTTCACGCCATAAACCACCATCAATAAAGCCTAAGTAATCTTGTGCGCGGCTTGCAATAACGGCATAACGAAAATCAGGTGATGACGATAGCGTGTTTGAATCATTCGTCAGGGTAAATGTTTCAAGTAAAGTGTTGTCATCTAGATCATAAAAGCTGGCTTCGTTGCTATCGCCTGCAAGCACAGCTAATCTGCCTAATGAATCAATAGTATAGCCATCATCATGGTCGTGATCATCATCGTCATGATCGTGCTCGTCTTCTACAACAATAGGATCTTTTTCTACAATATTGGTTTGGGCATCGCCACAGGCTGTAATAAATGTAGTGCTAATGGCCAGAGCAATAAGCTTTAATTTGTATAGTTTTTTCATGTCTATTTCCTTTAATTATAATTTTTTAATGCTTAAAAATAACCGCGAATGCCTAGCGCAAAGCTACGCCCTGGACGTGGTGCTATATTTTTTACAAACGAGCTGTGCACGCGTGCTTCTGTATCTGTTAAGTTGCTGCCTCGCAGGTAAACAGACATATCTTGGTTTAATACTGAAAGGTCGTAAGAGATGCTTGCATCAACCAACGTGTAGCCGTCTGTGGCTGTTTCTTGTGGGGCTGTGCGGTCTTGCTTTTGATAGCGAGTAACGTGAATATGCGCACTTAATTTATCTGTTTGATAGCTTAGCTCGCTGCCAAAACGAAGCGGTGGAGTACGGGGTAAATCGCCGCCGTCTTTAAGGCGTGCACGAACGTAATCAGAGAACAAATCTACTTTAAATTCATCGGTTAATTGCCACGCAATTTGCGCTTCAAAACCATGTAAAATTACATCGTCTGTTTTAAATAAATAAACAGGTAGCTCCGATGAATGGTCGTGTTCGTCAGCGCCTTCTTCTTCATCGCCATGGTCGTGGCCACTTTCAGCGAATAAACCGGTGTCTATTTGGTAATAGTAATTATCTACTTGGTTATAAAAGGCATTTAAAATAAAGCCAACATCACCTTGGGTTTTACGCAGGGTTAAATCGATATTATTGGCTGTTTCTAGGTCAATTGTTTGACTAGATAAACCTAAATGGCCGTCTTCATCTAAATCAAACAGTGCGCCTACTTCGTAAGTGCCAGTACCAATGTGCGGCCCAAACGATAACAACTCAGAAGCAGAAGGCGCGCGTTCAGAACGCGATACAGAAAGTCCTAAATTATAGTTAGGTGTAAAATCCCATACTACGCCTGCCGATAAGCTGATAGGTGTAAATTCATGCTCTACGTCAAATACACGAGTGGTTTCTGCGCTTTCTTCGTGGTCGTGATCATGCTCGTCGGCTTCTTGCGCCTCATCGTGTGCATGAGCGTCAATGTTTGGCAGTAACACGTCGCCTGCTTCAATGGTTACACGCTCAATACGCCCACCTAACTGCACTAAAAAATCACCAAAGTGCCTTTCTTCCATTAACGCTACAGCAAAGCTTTCGGTTTCTGATGGAGGCGTAAAGGCCTCTTCACCTTGTGCTTCAACATCACTTTGTTTGTAATGAAAGCTAATGCCGCCATTCCACTCGTTAAATTGGTTATGTAGTAGGTCTATGCGTAATTCGTTTGTTTCGTTTTTAAATGTGGTGCCTACAGCGCCACCTTCAATTTCAGCGTGTTCGTAGTCGGTGTGGCCAACTCGCAGGTTTACTTTGTTTAGCCATTTATTATCTAGGTTGTACTCACCTAATAATTGCACTTTTGTTTGCTCTAAATCAGCAAATACGCTTTCTTCTTCGTCGCTGTGTTCTTCCTCTTCTTCATCGCCGTGGGTGTGGCCCGGAATACCGTATTGACGATTAAATTGCTCTACTGCTAAGCCAATAAAGCCGTTATCCATTAAATAGCTAGCGCCAACAGTAAAACCATCAGACTCCTCATTACTGTTTTCAACTTTGTAATCGCCGCGATGCTCTTCACCGTCGCTATCTATATCTGCGGCTACAGGCACTTCGTAGTCATCGGCTTCACGCCAAAATGCATCGGCGTAAAAAGCCACCGAGTCTGTGCCTGTGGTGGCATTAAACGAGGCTACTTTTTGGTTATCTACTGAGTTATGTTCTACGTTCCACTCGCCGCGTGTTGTGCTGTCGGTTGGTATGCGGTTATCTACCACATTTACTACGCCACCAATGGCGCCACTGCCATAAAACAGTGTTGCAGGGCCGCGCATTACTTCAATTTGTTGTGCGGTAGACGCTTCTGATGCAACAGAATGGTCGGGGCCAACGCGCGACACATCACTGACATCAAGGCCATTTTGAGTAATAAGTACACGCGGGCCGCTTAAACCACGAATAATTGGTGTACTGGCTACCTTCCCGTGAAAGTTAGTATTAACGCCTGGAAGTTTTTCAAGGCTGTCGCCAAGGGTTGCAGCTTGTTGTCGTCTTAGTTGTTCGCCAGATAAAACACTAACAGGTGAGGCAGATTCCATTGCCGACATATGAATAGGGGTTGCTTCAATATCAATAACTTCAATAGGTGAGCGCTTTAAATTAAACGTAACCGATTGGTTTTCATCATTTGTTATTGTTATATCGCGATGAAGGTGAGCATAACCTGGCACCACAACATGAAGCTCTTTTAAGCCATTGTTTAGCTCGGTTATTACAAATTTACCGTTTTCATCGGTGGTTACTTTAAGGTCTGAGCCTTCAACTTCTATGGTTGCATTGGTAACTACTTTACCTTTGTTGTTTAAAACAACGCCCTCTATTGTGGATGCAAGCACACTTGCAGGTAATAAAGCTGCTATGAGCACAGCTAATTGTGATCTACGTTTCATTTGACTACCTTGTTAGATGTTATATTATATCAATTGTGCGAGAAGTGTTATAATGTATCAATAGTAATTAACTGTTGTTACTAAAATGTCTCTTTAAAAGTAACGCTTTTGAGTAGAGGCACTAATTTAGTAGAGGAAATAATGAAGTCGAGTCAAAGTGTTATGGATCGTATGGCGATTGGGTTATCGTTAATGTGTACAGTGCATTGTTTTGCAACTCCGGTTATTTTAGCGCTATTGCCAAGCTTTGCTGTACTGCAAATAGATAGTGAACAATTTCATTTATGGATTCTTGCGGCGGTATTACCCACCAGTTTATTAGCATTGAGCCTAGGCTGTAAAAAGCATAAACGTTTACGTTATATGGCCTGTGGCGTTATTGGGCTAGCCTTTATGATATGTGCGGTATTACTAGGGCATGAGGTGGCCGAAAAAGCGTTTACTTTAATTGGGTCGGCGTTTATTGCTGTAGCCCATTGGTTTAATTACCAACAATGCCTTAAACATAATGACGAAAAGTGCCCGTGTTCAGGCGATGAATCTGATCAGGTAGCTTAGCGTTGTTAGTGCTACAAACAACTAACGTGTAGCACTTTAAATTAATCCCCTAGAGTTTAAATTTTTTAATAGCCTAAAGCTAAAAGTGAGTTAAAGTAACCATCCAATATAGGTTTATTACGTTTGGCTTAGGTTAATGAATACTGCTTTAAAATCCCTGCTGTTACTTTGCGCTTTAATGTGTTTTAAATTAAGCGCAAATACCCCCTACCAAATCCCTAGAAGTAGTGTTATTGAACTCACTGAGCCTGCTACTAAACGGGTATATCCTGTTTTTATTCAGCTCCCTAAGTCATATAAAAAGCATCCTGAAAAAATATATCCAGTTATTTATTTAACCGATGCACCGTATACGTTTCCTATTGTGGCGGGTGCTACACGGTTTCCTATGAATAGCGGTAAAATGCAACAGGCTATTATAGTGGCCATTAGTTACGAAAAAGGCTCTAGAGGGTCTAATAGCCGAATTAGAGACTACACCCCAAGTAAGGCTAAAAGCTGGAAAAAGCAAACCGGTAACGCTCAAAACCATGCGCTGTTTTTAAAAAATACTGTACTACCGTTTATACAAAGTAACTACCGAGCAAGTAGCACACAAAAAACCTATATCGGTAATTCTTTAGGCGGGTTATTTGGAGCCACTATTTTATTTACGATGCCCGATTTATTTAACAATTATATAATTGGCAGCCCATCAGTTTGGTATAATAACAATGCGATTTTAGCGCTACAAGCACATAAGCCTAAAGTGCCTACAAAGGTTTATATATCGGTAGGGGCAAAGGAAACGCCACGCTTTGGTGAAGGGCAAAATATGGTGGCAGGGGCAAAGCTATTAACGCAAAAAATTAATGCACTTAGCAGTGAAAATATTGACCTAAAAAGCGTTGTTGTTGAAGGGGCGAGCCATGCAACCGCTTTTCCTACTACAGCGATACAAGGGCTTGATTGGCTGCTGGGAGGCAACAGCAATTAAGCCCTAATATTTATAAAAGCACTAAAAGCTTAAGCGCTTTCAAGTTCCTGTTTCCAGTTTACTAATACTTCAATAAATTCTGGGCCTATGCCACAGCAGCCGCCAATAACACTTGCGCCCTGGCTGAACCACGTTTTTGCAAAATCTAGGTATTCAGCAGGTGAAATATCACGATACGCCTGCGAGCCTTCGTTGGCTTTGTAATCGCGTGCGATAGGTGTAAAGCCATTAGCAAACGCGCCTAACACAACGCTTTTATTTTGTTTAGCTAATACTGCATTGGTATCGCTAAAGGCTTGCTCTATAACCTCAGGGATTGAGCAGTTAAAGAAAATACCAGTAACATTTTGTTCAAGCAAAGCCGCTACGGCGTCACTTACCAGCTCACCAGAGCGAAGTGTCGCTTGCTCGCTTACCACATCATTTAAGGTAAATGCGTAATAACATGGCTTGTTTGAGCCTTTAAGTACATTTGCCATAACGTGCGCTTCTTCAATGCTCGATATGGTTTCACCAATCCATACATCTACGTGCTCGTCTTGCGCCTTGTATAGCGTATCTAAAATAGTAAAAGCGCGTTCGCTCTCAAATAGCTCAGGGCGGTAAGAGCCAAATGCTGGTGGTAATGAGCCTGCTACTAATACATTTTGTTTAGCGCTTTGAGCTACGTCTTTTGCAATAACGGCTGCTTGCTGCGCAAGGGCTGCGCCTTGAGCTTGGTATAGTGCTTCTCCTAAATGAAAGGGCACACAGGCATAACTATTAACGGTAATTATTTCAGCGCCTGCATCTATAAAACCTTGGTGAGCCTGCGTTACAAAATGTGGGGCTTCTATTAGTGCTTGTGCACTCCACAGTGGCTGTGTAAATGGTGCGCCAATACGCTTAAGCTCGCGCCCCATGCCGCCATCTAAAATAGTTACTTTATTCATAAAGGATTTCTATACAACTAAACAATATGGCGCTATTCAACCATAATTTTTTTAGATTCATAATGAAACTTCGTCACCTTTAACATGAAAAAAGCTCAATGCTTTTTTACAGGCATAAAAAAAGCGACATCTCGCAGGAGAGTCGCTTATTTAAGTAGGCTAAATCTTACTTATAAAATACTTCTACTGTACCTTTTACTTTCATAAGTAAAGGTTGACCGCGGCGGTCTAGCGCTTTAGGCGCGGCAATTTTAATCCAACCTTCGCTAATGCAGTACTCTTCTACGTCAAAGCGTTCTTTGCCATTTAAGCTTACGCCAATTTCGTGTTCAAACACTTCTTCTACGTAATGCTTGCTACGTGGGTTTATAGAAAGCTGATCAGGTAATGCTGGTTTTGTTGAATCGGTCATGGTTTTAATCTTTATTAAAAAGTGATGCGCTATTGTAGGCAATCCACTCAATACGCTCAAGGTTTAATGCTTAGCTACTCAACTTAGCTACACAATACAAAGCCAAGTATTAACAGTGCTATCCAAATGGTTTCGGCAACAATCATAATTATTGGTTTTAAGCCCACCTCGGTGAGTTTGCCTAGGTTTGTTTTCATACCAATGGCGGCTATAGCGGCAATTAAAAAGAACCGAGAAAGCTCATTTGTGGTTTCAAGCACAATAGCGGGTAGGTTAAAGGTGCTGTTTATAATCATTAAAATTACAAAGCCAATTAAAAACCCCGGTACTTTTGGCAACTCGCCATGGTTACCTTTATTTGAGCGATTAATAACCACCATCATAATAAGTACTACAGGCAATAGCATAGCCACGCGTACTAGTTTGGTAAGTGTTGCTATATCGCCAGTTTCGGGCGATACCGAATAACCCGCACCTACTACTTGGGCTACATCGTGTATGGTGCCACCTAAAAACACCCCGGCGTTATGTGCATCAAATTCAAGGTAGTTAACCACAATAGGGTATAAAATCATTGCAATGGTCGACATGGCCGTTACGCCAATTACGGTAAGTAAGGTATCGCGCTCTTTATGCTCGCTGTTGGGCATAATAGATGAAATAGCCAGTGCTGCCGATGCACCACAAATAGCAACTGAGCCACCGGTGAGTGCGCCAAAGCGTTTTTGTAACCCAAATACCCGGGCAAGTACAACCCCTAAAATAATGGTGGTAAATATAGCGCCAGCTAACATTAGCGCTGTTTGCCAGCCCAGTGTAATTAAATCGCCCAGTGCTATACGGGTGCCAAGTAATACAATGCCTACACGTAAAACCGTGGTACCGGTAAAGTCTATGCCTTTAGCGCACGGGCTGTCGCTTTGATATAAAAACGACACCGCCATCCCTAATAATAAAGCAAACAACATAGCGGGCGCGCCATAGTGTTCACTTAAAAATAAGGCAGCAAGGCCAGTCATTGCAGCAATGCTGGCCCCTTGCCATAACGGGGAAACTTTTACCTTTAGTGCACCGGTTAAGCTTTGCATTAGGCGTTAGCTGCTGTCAGTGCAACAAGCACTTGGCGTTTACGCTCGCCAGTAAATGGGCGGCGGCCATGCATAGCCATTTCGTTATCCACTAAGGCTACATCGCCATCTTGCCACGCTAAATCAAAGGTAAATTCTTTTGATAGCTCAACAATTTTTTCAAGCCCTTGTTTAGGAATAGCACTGCCATCGCCAAAGGTAATAGCAACCGATGGGTTTTCGCGAACGCCTTTCCAGCCCATGTAAGCGGCAATAAGTTGGTTATAAAAAACCTGTACGCCGTTTTCAAGGGTAACTACCGCAGGTAAAACCGGAGTAATTGCTTTTAAAGAGCCATCTTCTAGCCATTCCCACTCGTAACCTAGCTCGGTAAGTTTGCTGTGTGCTTCTTCTTTGGTTTCAACACTTAGGGTGCTTTTCCAGCTGCGACCTTGACCCGATGTAGCATCGTCGGCTGCGGGCATGTAAGTGGTGTACTTTAAGCCTTTTTGTTCAAAGTCATCGGCTAATTGGCTATCAAATTGCTTTAATGCGCTAAATAATTTATCTGAGCGACAAAGCGGTGTCGCGCCGCCTTCCTCAGCTGCCGATTTACAAAAAAAGAACAGCTTACTTGGCGAAATAGGCGTTTGTGCCATTTCGTGATGAAGGTAAATTTCAACATCTTTTGGTGCTTCGTTAGCGGTAAATACACGCTCGGTAAAATTAATACGTACCGCGTTAGAGAGCGACTCTTGGTACGTAAAGTTGTCGTAATCAAACCCTGCTGAAAACGTATCAAAGGTTTCGGCGCTATCAACAGGAAAGCCTCTAAACAATACAGCGCCTGAGCTGCGCAGTTTTTTAGCCAACTCGCTTTTGTTAGCGCGAATAAAAGCTACCGCTTCTTCAACGGTGCTGGCGTTATTGTTATTAACTACAATGCACGGAAAAACCGAGTCATCAAACGTTAATTGAGTAGGCACTTGGGCATAGTTAAGTTCGGTAGCTGACATTTTATTATCCTAATCGTAAATAGGGTGAAAACGGTTAAAGGCAGCTTCACAAAAGTGCCCTGGGTCGTTAAAACGGCGGTTGCTATTAAGCGCAGAAATTTGCGCCATTTCTTGCTCTGTTAATTCAAAGTCGAACAGCGCGAGGTTTTCTTTCATGCGTTCAAATTTAGAGGTTTTAGGAATAATGGCGGTGCCGCGTTGCACACCCCAGCGCAACACAACCTGTGCTGGTGTTTTACCATGATTTTGCGCCGCAGCTTTTACTACGCTTTGCTCAAGCACCGACTCAGTTTGATCGGCCATTTCAAGCTCAAGGTACGAAAGCGCACCCAATGGTGAAAACGCCGTAACCGGAATATCGTACTGTTTTGCAAGCCTTACTAAGCGCTCTTGCGTTAAATAAGGGTGCGACTCAATTTGCAGCATGGCGGGTTTAATTGTGGCGTAGGTCATTAAATCGTGAATAAGCGCGCTTGAGTAGTTACACACACCAATGCGTTTTGCTTTGTTGTTATGTACTTGCTCTTCCATTGCTTGCCACGTTAAGTGTAGCGGCACTTTTGCCAGCTCCATTTGTGGGTTTTGTGCATCTGGGTCTACAAACCACTCTGGTGGGTAGCGCGTTTCGATTGGTACAAACGTTTGCGCAATCGGAAAGTGAATTAAGTATAAGTCGAGGTAGTCGAGCTTTAAATCGCTCAAGGTTTTATCAATGGCAAGTTCTACATGCTCTGGCGCATGAAAGGTGTTCCATAGTTTTGACGTAACCCATAATTCTTCGCGGGTACATAGGCCGTCTTTTATTGCTTGAGCAATGCCATCGCCTACTTGTTCTTCGTTACCGTAGTCTGATGCGCAATCAAGATGGCGGTAACCTGCTTTAATAGCTTGGTACACCGTTTGCGCGCAATCTTCTTGTGCTACTTTCCATAAACCGAACCCGACTGGCGGGATGTTATTTAATGAACTCATTGGGAATTCCTGTTAAAATTGCATAATGACTTTGGTCTTGTATAAGATATAAGTTATTATACGAATCTAACAGTGTCAACACTATGTTAACCGCAAGGCAATAAATGAAAGGTGTTAAAAAACCTACAGGCAGCAAAAAGGCAGCGTTTGCTGCCTTTAAAAAATATTTAATAAGTATGCGCTAATATAACTTACTCGCAGCTAAAGCGCGGTTAATTAATCAAGTTCTATTTGGTAGTGGTAATGATCGCTACGGCATTTGCTTAAACGGTACTCAATGCGTTTACCTTCGATTGATTCGGTAATGCGCGATACCAACAATAAAGGGTCACCGGCTTTAATAGCGAGCATTTTAGCGTCGGTTTCATCTGCTAAAGCGGCTTTAATACTGTCTTGGGTTTTATGTACGGTTTGGTTAAATTTGGTTTGGTAGTAATGATACAATGTGTGCGGAATATCACTACTTTGATGTATATCAGGAAAGAAACTTTGTGGTAGATATATAGTTTCGCTCATACAAAATTCGTTATCGAGAATGCGTCTGCGTACAAGCTTAGTAACTTTGTCTTTTTTATTAAGTTGCAGCGCATCAATAACATCTTGTGGTGCAGGGCAAAGCTCAACCGACAATAGCTCGGCTTTAGGTAGGTCGGCGCCTTTACCGTCGGCCTGTAGCGGAAAAAACCTAAACAGGGCATCTTGCGCGGTATGCTCAGATACAAACGTACCAACACCTTGGCGGCGAGTAACTATTTTATCGTCGGTTAATAAATTAAGCGCTTTACGCACAGTGCCTTGGCTTACGTTAAACTCTTCAGCAAGGCGAAACTCGCTCGGTAATACTTCGCCAGGTACCCAGCGTCTTTC
Organism: Pseudoalteromonas sp. CST2; assembly: GCF_028599385.1. Taxonomy (NCBI): domain Bacteria; kingdom Pseudomonadati; phylum Pseudomonadota; class Gammaproteobacteria; order Alteromonadales; family Pseudoalteromonadaceae; genus Pseudoalteromonas; species Pseudoalteromonas sp. CST2. Next base: position 102,284 of record NZ_JAQREO010000014.1, on the reverse strand, counting down.
AACAATGAGCTGTTTAATATAATCAGCCACTTGTAAGTAAAGTGGTTGAAAAGCCAAGCTTGGGCCACTTAATTTGTGATCAAACATAGAGTTACTCATTGTTATTTACCATTAAATTTAATCCACCTGTATTTATATCATAGGTGAAACTTTTTGCGCAGTTTTGCGCAAGCTCAATTAATTGTGAACTATTGCCGTGTAGTTTGTTTTTACATTATGCCTAAAAACAAATCGTTACACTACAATAGCGCACATGTAGGATATTTAAAGTGCTCAGTATTTCGTTAGAACTCATCTTGCTTATGGCGTTGTGCCTAAGCCTTGCCACCATAATGCAAACGCTTAGCGGGTTTGGCTTTGGGTTGCTGGTGGTTGCAAGCTTTACGTTGCTAGATGTTTTACCGCTCACTGCCACCACCTTTTTAGTGAGTTTATTGGGTTTGGTTAACTCAACCACTGTGGTGGTTAAAAATCGCAGTACAGTAAAAGTGCCTGAGCTTAAACTTATGTTGTATACCGGAATTCCGCTAATGCTGTTAGGTTTTATATTGCTTGAATATATGTCGGCGCATTTAACGCAGTTTTTAAACTTTATTTTAGGTATTAGTATTTTGCTTTGTTGTGGCTTAATGCTAATTGGCCGTGATAGAGCAAATAAGCAAAGCGGGCGTGGCTCGTTTTTAATTGCCGGCGGCGTAAGTGGCTTGCTGGGCGGGCTGTTTTCAACATCGGGGCCGCCATTGGTGTTTCAGTGCTATAAACAAGCTTGGTCTATTGAGGCCATTCGTAGCACCTTACTTGCGGTATTTACCATTGGTGGCTTAGTCCGTGTTGGTATTACCTTATTTGGCACCTTACCCGAGCTCGACATTATGTTTTTAATTGCAGCGGCCATACCGCTGGTATTATTAGTAACGCAATTTGCTCGTAAATTAACGCCTTACGTCGATGCAAAATGGATTCGTATAATAGCAATCGCATTGCTTGGCCTAAGTGGCGTTTCGCTGGTGGCTACATCGGCACCGGGTATATTTTAAAAGTAACGATGTAAATTAACTTAACTTGAGTTTATTTACGTTGACATGGGGGTTACAATTATTTAACTTGTGTCTTATACAAGACTAATAATTGGTTAAGGAACTCCCATGAATGCATTTGAATTACGTGAGCCAGACTGGAACGCAATAGAGCCAGCACGCTTGACTGCAGAGCCTAAGTTACAAGGCCATGTGCTAGTTTTACCGACTCAATTTGGCGAGGTTAGCGTTACAATAAGCCAGTTTGGTTTACGTTTAAATGCAGGCACCACGCATGACGAGACGTTTAAAATATTAACCACCACCCCTTCAAACTTACCGCTATTACTTAAAAAATTAGACCAAGGCTTTGCAGCCACCGCCGGTGAGTACCGCTTAGAATTTTACAGCGACCCGTTTTACTTTAAGCTTTATAAAAACGATAAATTAGTACAGCAATCAGCAACCGATGGCCACTTTGTGCGCCAGCACCGTTTACCGCCACTGGCTAAAACCGATAACGGTTGGATTTTAAGCCTAGAGCTTAATTATGACGAAGCCGTATACGGGCTTGGCGAAAAATGGGGCAAGCTTGATAAACGCGGCCAACTTATTCGTTCATACAATCACGATGCGCTAGGCGTCAACGCCGAAAAGTCTTATAAAAATACGCCATACGCATGGAGCCCAGAGGGCTGGAACTTATTTGTACACACACCAGCGCCTGTTACACATGGTGTAGGTTACGCGCTTTGGTCGCAACGTGCTTATGTGTGCTTAGTAGAAGACGACGCGCTAGATGTATTTTTATACCATGAGCAAACGCCTGCACAAAGTATTAATCGCTACTGCGAACTAACCGGTTTTGCACCGGTACCACCACAGTGGAGTTTTGGTGTTATTTTATCAAAAGCATATTACAAAGACGCCGACGAGCTATTAAGTGTAGCCCGCGAAGTACGCGCTAAAAATATGCCGTGCGATGTAATTACCCTTGATGGCCGTGCATGGCAAGACACCGACACTCGCTTTGCCTTTGAGTGGGATCCAACACGTTACGCCGACCCAAAACCTGTGCTTGATGAACTAAAAGCCATGGATTTTAAAATTTGTGTGTGGGAATACCCAATGATCTCGGTAAACAACCCATTATTTGCAAAAGCGGCCGAAAACGGCTGGCTAATAAAAGACAAACGCACAGGTAAAGCGTATCAATACGAGTGGGATTTAAGCCCCTTTGGCGAAGTACTAACGCCATTACCAGAGTCGGGTATTTTAGATTTTACTCACCCCGATGCTTACGAATACTGGCTGGAGTCGCACAAGCCATTGTTTGAGCTTGGCGTAGATATGATAAAAGCAGACTTTGGCGAACAGCTAGAAGACGAAAACATGGTATCGCACAGTGGCGACAGCGGTATTAGACTGCATAATGTTTATAGCATGCTGTACAACCGCTGCGTTTATGAAGCCGCAGAAAAGTACTGTAAAACAGGGCCATTTTTGTTTAGCCGCTCAGCGTGGACTGGCAGCCAACGCTTCCCAGCACAATGGGGCGGCGACCCACAAGCCGATTGGCAAGGTTTAGCGGCGAGTATTCGCGGCAGCTTAGCGTGGGGCATGTCGGGCGGGCCATTTTTTGCAACCGACATTGGCGGTTTTTACAAAGACACCCGCGATGCAGAGCTTTATGTACGTTGGGCGCAGGCATCGATATTTAGTGCGCATATGCGTTTACATGGTATTGGCCCACGCGAACCGTGGTCATACACCGAGCAAGCAAGTGACGCGGTATTTGCAGCGCTTAAATTACGCTATCAGTTAATTCCGTACTTACAAGAATGTGCAGAGCAAGCGCAGCAAACTGGGCTGCCTATTCAGCGTGCTATGGCACTGGCGTTTCCTGATGACGTACTGACACATAGTTTTGATCAGCAATTTATGTGCGGCGAAAAACTCCTTGTTGTGCCATGTGTAGTACCAAACGGTAAAGTTAAATTTTATTTACCACAGGGCGAGTGGGTACGCTTCCCTGATGCACAAACGTACCAAGGCGGAAAATATTACGAAGAAACACTTGAGCTTACACAAATGGCGGTGTTTGTTCGTAAAGGCGATACGCTCATGTTAGGCCCAGATGTTCAACACACAGAACAAGACATGAGCCAGCTAACAGCATGGCCAAAATAAAACTCGGTTAATAGCAAGCACACACAACACACGTAACACACACAATAATAAAGATATTAGCTTACTTTTTACCGAGTAAAGTAAGCTAAAAGGGGCGTAAGATGGAAGGTATGAACATTACCATGACACTGCTATCGTGCTTGGCGTTTATGGCGCTGGTAGGATATATCTCGTACCAAAAAACCAAAGGGGAAGTTAACACCCAAGACGGCTACTTTTTAGCGGGGCGTGGTTTAACAGGTACATTTATAGCGGGGTCGATGATCCTCACTAACTTATCGGCCGAGCAGCTTATTGGCCTCAATGGCTCAGCGTATGGTTACAACCTAAGTTCAATGGCGTGGGAAGTAACAGCTGGGATATCAACCATTATAATGGCGCTGATCTTTTTACCGCGGTATTTAGCCGGCGCGTTTTCTACCTTGCCTGAATTTTTACGGGATCGTTTTGACGATACCGTACGCCGCATGACGGTGATCTTATTTATGGTAGGGTATTGCTTTATAACGATCCCTTCTGTTTTGTACTCAGGATCAATCGCCGTTCTTAGGCTGTTTGATGTACCTACCTTATTAAATATGAGCTACCAAGCAAGCTTAATTGTAACCATTATTACAGTAGGCTCCGTGGGCGCTATTTACGCGGTATTTGGCGGTTTAAAGGCAGTTGCAGTATCAGATACCATTAACGGTGTTGGGTTATTAATTATTGGTATTTTAGTGCCTACACTTGGGCTTATTGCCCTTGGCGATGGCAATTTTGCCGATGGCCTAAGTACACTTGTAAACACCGATACCGAAAAGCTTAACGCCATCGGTAGCAGTGAAGATCCCGTGCCATTTGGCACCATTTTTACCGGTATGATCCTCGCTAATTTATTTTACTGGGGCACAAATCAGTACGTGATCCAGCGTACATTGGGCGCCAAAAACTTAGTAGAAGGTCAAAAGGGCGTGTTGTTTTCAGGGTACTTTAAAGTGCTAGTGCCCTTTATGATGATGATCCCAGGCGTAATTGCGTATCACCTTTACAAGCACGAAAGCTTACAAACCATTGATTTAGCTTACCCACATTTAGTTAAAGATGTACTGCCTCAGTACTTATCTGGGTTCTTTTTAGCGGTGCTACTAGGTGCGGTATTTAGCTCGTTTAATTCACTGCTAAATAGTGCAGCCACATTGTTTTGTTTAGATGTTTACAAACCAATGAAAAAAGACAAAGTAAGCGATGAAAAGCTAATTAAAGTGGCCAAAATTACCAGTATTGTAATTGCTATATTGTCGTTTATTACTGCGCCTTTACTGATGTTTGCGCCAGAAGGTTTATGGCACATTATTCGTGTATTTACAGGCTTTTATAACATTCCGGTCATCACAATTGTATTAGTGGGTTTGTTTACCCGCAAAGTGCCTGCACTGGGCGCTAAAGTGGCCATTATATTCCATATTATTGCCTACACCTTGCTTAAATTTGTATGGGATGTAGACATTAACTTTATTCATATTTACGCCATTTTGTTCTTAATTGAATTGGCGATAATGCTCGGTATTGGTTACTACAAACCACTTAAAACGCCATGGCAATTTACTCGTAAAGCTGAGGTAGACCTTAATCCTTGGAAATACGCATTACCTTGCGCCATTGTATTAGTAAGCTTGATTGTTAGCTTATATATATTATTTTCGCCACTCGGATTGGTTGGTGGAACCAGTGTGTACTTTGTACCAAGTTTAGCTGCTGTATGGTCTACAGCCTTAGTGCTTAGCTGGTGGAGCGTACGCCGATGGCATAAGCGTTACCAAAGCAGCTTAGCGCATATTGGCGTTGCTAAAGGCACATAATACCAATGTGCAATAATACTTAATCATTTTGCGGGGCTAAACGTGTCGCTACCTGCGTTAAAAAATTCTCATTTAGAATAACTAAATAGCGAATTTTTTGCCTAGCTATCAACACGTTTTTCCAGCCTCAAAATAGGTTACTTAATTAAGCGAGTTGGTATAACGCGCCGTTATATTCTGCATATAAATTTAAAATTACAAATTATTCACATAATGATTGCATTTAGAAGATTGTTTGTTTAAGTTTAAAGCTCTTGTATAAGACACAAGAGCGTATAAGAAAAGTATTTCAACACACTGACACCGCTTTATTAGCAACCCACACAATTGCTAGCGCGGTACCACACAGCACACACGCACAATATGGAGAATGACATGAGAGCTAAAAAGTCCGTCTTAAGCTTGGCAGTCACGTTAGCAATGACAACCGGTTTAGCACTAAGCACGCAAGTACACGCGCAGCAAGAGCAAGCCGAACAAGAACAACAAAAAACAGCAGAAGCTACAAACGATTCATTTGAAAAAATAGTAGTTACCTCGCAAAAGCGAACGCAAAGCTTAAGTGAAGTGCCGCTTGCGGTATCAGTGCTTAATGGTGATCAGATTGACTCTGCATTTGCTAATAACATGGAAGGCTTACAGTCACTTGTACCCTCGGTGAGCTTTAGAAAAGGCACCACAACCCGTAACTCAGCGCTAACGGTGCGCGGTATTGGTACTATTTCGTTTAGTATTGCCGCTGAGCCAAGTGTGGCCACTGTAGTTGATGGCGTAGTACTTGGCCGCTCTGGTCAAGCCTTTGCCGATTTATATGATGTAGACCGCATTGAAGTACTGCGCGGCCCACAAGGTACCTTATTTGGTAAAAATGCCTCTGCGGGTGTGGTAAACATAACGACAAAAGATCCTTCGTACGACACAACCGGCAGCGTAGAAACCTCGTTTTATCAAGATAACGAATACCGATTTAAAGGCGTTGTAAGCGGTGGTTTAACCGACGATTTAGCAGCAAGCTTAACCGTGTTTAAAGGTAAGTTTGATGGCTACATTGATAACGTTTACAACAACGAAAAAGTAAACGGTTACGACCGTGAAGGCGCACGCGCCGTATTTAAATACGAGCCAGAAGATGATTTAAGCGTAAAATTTATTGCTGAATTTTATAATGCAGACGACGACTGCTGTGCCGATTTAGAAGCCCTACCAAGTGGCCGTAATCCAGATTCGCAAGCAGTACCAGACAGCAACGGCATTGTTGATGGCGTAGCCGATATTGACTTAGATCAGCGCAAAGTGGATCACGACTATGAGTCGCGCACCATTGACGAACATAGCGCGTTTTCGGTGCAGGTTGATAAAACTATTGGCGATTACACGTATACCTCAATTACAGCGCAGCGCTCGTGGGATAACACAGAATACCGCGAAGGCGACTTTACCTCTATTGCTGGCGACAGTAACGACCCTGTATTCGATGCACCGTTTCAGTTGCACGACTTAGGCGCACAGCAATGGGATCAGTTTTCCCAAGAGTTTAGAGTTACCTCAAATCTAGCAGGCCCATTTAACTATGTTGCTGGTTTATTTTACTGGAACATGGACTCACAACGTAACTTTACTCGTGATGCGAGTTGTCAAAATAACGGTGGCCAATTAGATGCTGCAATGGCGAATTACGCGCAAAATAACCTATCGGGCGCAGAGCTTGATGCCGCACTTGCCGATTTAGATGGTTACGCACAAGGTTTAGGTGTTAGCTGTAACGCTAATGATATTGTGTCGGCAACCGCATATATGAGCACCGAGTTTAACAACTGGGCAGCCTTTGCCGACGGTACTTACGATTTATCTGAAGATTTACGCGTACTATTTGGTATTCGTTACACCGACGACGAAGTGTCGTACACGCATCGCCGTGTAAGTAACGATGTATATGGCCGAACCGGTGTAGGCGTACGCCCAGCAACACTAAATACTGACGATGCAGGCAAAGCAGAAGAAACCAACGTATCGGGTCGTTTAGGTATGCAATACGATTTAGGCGATGGCCAAATGGTATACGGTACTTATTCGCAAGGTTACAAAGGGCCTGGTTTTAATATTTATTATAACTTTAATCCAGACACCGACAGCCGTGAAATATCGCCAGAAGAGTCAGACGCGTTTGAGCTTGGTTACAAATACGCAAGCCGCGAGTTTGTGTTTAACATGGCACTTTTCAGAACAGAAATTGAAGGCTTTCAAGCTAACAATTTTGACTGTTCAGACGGCACCTGTATTACCCGCTTAACAAACGCGGGCGATGTAAGCACGCAAGGTGTTGAAGTTGACTTTATGTGGGCTGCAACCGACTCACTTACATTTACCGGTGGCGTAGCTTATATTAAAGCCGAAATTGACGAGTTTAATTGTCCGGCAGAAGTAGCAGCAGGCTCATGTACTGACCGATCTGGTTTAGATGTCCCATTTTCGCCAGATTTAAAATACTCACTAACAGCCGATTACTTTATTGAAACTGAGCATGGCTTTAACGTACACATAAATAGCTCATACATTTACACCGATGAGCAATACTCAGACTTACCCGACAACGTGGGCGAGTTTAACCCCGCGTCGTTACTGCCAGATTACGGAATTTTAAACGCAAGCGTTGGCTTATCGTTTAAAGATGATGCATTTAGAGTATCGCTTATTGCCAAAAACTTGACCGACGAAAGCTACGCAACTACTTACAGTGGTGACAACTTCCGTTACCAAATTCCGCGTGATGCAGAGCGTTACTTTGGCGTATCGTTTAAGGCACGTTTTTAATTTAATAAATACATCCCTGATATTATTTAAAAAGCGCAGCGTTTAACCGCTGCGCTTTTTTGTGTCTTAATTTTGTCATAGTTTAGTCATTGTTTTTTAATTAAAAGTACTCTTAGAGGTCACATCTGTTTTCTATAGTGCTGCGGTTACTTATTTGAGGTTTACGCTTCAAGCAAAAAATAACCACTACACTATGGGAATAATAAAGGATGAAAATTAAAAAAATTGCTGCGGCAGTTGGCTTAACGTTTATGTTGAGCACAGCAAGCCATGCCAATGTATTACCACAAAGCCAAACAGATAATGACTGGTATACAAATGCCCAAACCACACTCGCCACAAAAACTGCGCTTGCACAAAGCGAGCAAACAACAAAAGCTAAAAACGTTATTTTGTTTGTAGGCGACGGTATGGGTGTATCTACTCTTACTGCAGCACGTATCTTACAAGGACAAAGAGCGGGCGATTTAGGTGAAGAAGGTTATTTAAGCTTTGAAGAGTTCCCGTACTCAGCACAAGTAAAAACATACAACGTAGATGCACAAACACCAGATTCTGCTGGCACAATGACCGCGATGATCTCAGGGGTTAAGACTGATGTAGGCGTTATTGGTGTAGACGAAGATATAGAGCGCGGTGTGTGTTCAACTGTATCGGGTAATGAGCTTTTAACAGCAACAGAACTTGCTGAAATTAAAGGCCTAGCAACCGGTGTTATTTCAACAGCGCGTATTACCCATGCAACGCCAGCGGCAACCTATGCTAAATCGGCAGACCGTAACTGGGAAGATATCTCAGACATGCCAGAAACCGAAACTGCATGTGAAGACATTGCCTCGCAATTAGTTAATTTTGAAAAAAATCTAGAAGCACGTTTTGTAGGTACCGACGTAGACGGCCTTGATTTTGTAATGGGTGGCGGACGTCGTCACTTTCTACCAAAAGATGAAGCAGCTAATTCAGCAGATGCACTTAGCGCTGTAGAGGGCGATCGTACTGATGAGCGTAACCTAGTTACTGAGTGGCAAACACAATACCCACAAGGTACTTATGTTATGGACCAAGCAGGCTTTGATGCCATTGCTGATGATGCCACTAAAGTGTTTGGCTTATTTAACGAATCGCACATGCAATACGAAGCAGACCGCGCAAACGATATTGCCGGCGAGCCATCGCTTAGCGAAATGACCAGCAAAGCAATTGATGTATTAGGTAAAAACGAAAACGGCTTTTTCTTAACTGTTGAGTCGGGCCGTATTGACCACGCACACCACGCGGGTAATGCCTACAACGCACTTAACGACACCATTGAATTTGCTAAAGCCGTGCAAGCTGCGGTAGATAATACCAACCCAGAAGAAACCCTTATTTTAGTAACCGCCGATCACAGCCACGTATTTACTATTGCTGGCTACCCTAAACGCGGTAACCCAATTTTAGGCCAAGTAGTTGCCGTAGGTGAAACCACACCAAGCCTTGCTGCCGACGATATGCCATACACCACAGTAGGCTATGCAAATGGTTTAGGGTTTAGAAACTTAGTTGATGAAACAGATGCCGATGCAGCATATACAACTGGCCCAGTTGCTGGACGTGTAGAGCTTAGTGGCGTTGATACTACCAATGTTGGCTTTCACCAAGAAACCACTGTCCCTCTTGGCTCAGAAACTCATGCCGGTGAAGATATTTCGCTGCATGCAAAAGGCCCAGGCGCACAGCTAGCTCAAGGCGTAATTGAGCAAAACGTAGTATTTCATTTAATTAATCAAGCTCTTGAACTAACTCAGCAATAATGGCGGCTAACATGAACAAATTAACAGTACTTTCTTTAGCAGTAATGGTCGCGCTAGCAGGTTGTAGTGACGACGACAAAGACGAAAATAATATTCTCGCGGTAGATAACACCATTGCAGTAGGCTCTGAGCAATGTGTTAATGGCGGCGTAGAAACCCAAACTGGCGTAGATACAAACGGCAATGGCGTGCTAGATAGCGACGAAGTTACCTCTTCTAACTTAGTGTGTAATGCACCTGCTACGTCACTTACCAGTGAGCAACTTGCCACCTTAACGACTAACGCATGGTATGGCGATGCACAAACAAAGCTTGCGGCAACACAGCAAGCTAATAGCGAAGTGGTTACTGAGTCTGGCAAAGCGAAAAACGTTATATTATTTGTTGGCGACGGCATGGGTATTTCTACCGTAACAGCTGCACGTATTTTAGCAGGCCAGCTTGAAGGCGGTTTAGGTGAAGACTACCAGTTAAGCTTTGAAAAAATGCCGTACTCAGGTTTTGTTAAAACTTACAACGTAGATGCACAAACGCCAGATTCTGCAGGCACAATGACGGCAATGGTATCAGGTGTTAAAACCGATGTGGGCGTAATTGGTGTAGATGAAGACATTGAACGCGGCGACTGTGCCACGGTAACAGGCAACGAACTAGTTACCTCGTTAGAGCTTGCTGAAATAGCGGGTAAAGCAACCGGCCTTATTTCAACCGCACGTATTACCCATGCAACACCTGCAGCAACGTATGCTAAATCGGCTGACCGTAACTGGGAAGATAACTCAGATATGCCAGAGGGCACAGAAGCCTGTGAAGATATTGCATCGCAACTAGTAAACTTTGAAGCCAACTTAGAGTCGCGTTATGCGGGTATTGATGTTGATGGCATTGATGTTGTAATGGGCGGCGGACGTCGTCACTTTTTACCAAAAGATGAAGCAGCAAATTCAGCCGATGCAGTAAGCGCGGTAGAAGGCGACCGTACTGATGGCCGCAACCTAGTAACCGAGTGGCAAACAACTTACCCAAGCGGCACTTACGTTATGGACCAAACTGGTTTTGATGCAATTAGCGACGATGCCACTAAAGTATTTGGTTTATTTAACGAATCTCACATGCAATACGAAGCCGACCGCGCAAACGATGTAGCGGGCGAGCCTTCGCTTAGCGAAATGACCGAAAAAGCAATTAACGTACTCGATAACAACGACAATGGCTTTTTCTTATCGGTAGAAGCAGGTCGTATAGACCACGCGCATCATGCGGGTAATGCCTACAATGCCCTAAACGACACAGTGGAATTTGCAAAAGCTGTGCAAGTGGCAATGGAAAACACTAACCCAGAAGAAACGCTAATAGTAGTAACTGCCGATCACAGCCACGTATTTACTATTGCAGGCTACCCTAAACGTGGTAACCCAATATTAGGTAAAGTTGTTGCCGTAGGCGAAACCGAGCCAAGCCTAGCTGCCGACGATATGCCATACACCACAGTTGGCTACACCAACGGTGGCGGCTTTAGAGATTTAGGCGATGAAACCGATGCCGATGCAGGTTATGCATTTGCACCTGTTACAGGGCGTGTAGATTTAACCGATGTTGATACAACTTCAGCGGGCTTTCACCAAGAGGCACTTGTACCACTTGGCTCAGAAACTCACGCAGGTGAAGATGTTGGCGTATACGCAATGGGCCCAGGCGCTCACTTAGTTACAGGCACTAACGAGCAAAGCTTTTTATTCCATGTAATGGACTTTGCAGCAGACTTAGTAACTACCGCTGATGAAAAAGTAACGCCATAAGTAATTTAATACGTACGCTCAGCACATAAAGTACGTATAAAAATGGGGTATTTAAAAACAACTCGTACGCTGTGCGAGTTGTTTTTTTATGTCATAAAAATGCCACTGTAAATGGGTATGGTAATGCCTATTACAGTGACGTTTAAATAAGAGATAATTTAATGAAACTAGCATTATTTTTAATGGCAACACTTGCCAGTACCAGCACCCTAGCGCAGCAATGTAATATTGATAGCGCGCATTTAAAAGCCGACTATAAAATTACCAATACTCATAAAAACGAGCAAAACACGCAATCACTTACGCTTTGGCGAAACAACTCACAAGTTGCGCATCAGCGTGAGGTAATTACTGAGCTTTGGCAGCACTTAGCTAACAAGCAAATTCGCCCAATTCGTTATTTTAATGCCCAACAACGCGGTATTGAATATCAGCCATCTGAGGTACGCGGTGTACAAAGTTGGAGCGCTAAAAATCAGCTGGTGGATACGCATTTAATCGAAAAAATGACCCTAGTTAACACCCAAGGCAACGGCTGCGATGAGGTAAAAAATTACACACTTACTGAGGGCGACAACCAATTTAAACTCGCTTTATTTACCAAATCAAACTTGGTTAAAAGCTTTAGCGTAACCAATAAAAAAAGCGATACCCATACTTTGCTAAGCCTTGACGAGGTAAACAGCAATAAAGCAGAAATAACCGCACAGTTTGCCAAGTGGGATCGCTTTCAAACCACCGACTACGCCGACATTGGCGATAACGAAAACGACCCGTTTTTAGCAAAAATGATCAATCTAGGCTTTATAGAACACGGCGCAACGGGGTTTTATAATCAGCAAGGTAAAGCGATTCAAGGTGGGCACCACCATTAGATTTTAGATTACTTAAATGTAGTAGCTCATAGCTGGAAGGATGACAGGCGGCTATGAGCTATAAGTAGGTATTTAAAAGTAGATTAATTTAAGCCATTCCCGCCCAAGTAATACTGCAAACAGTTTCCCATTTTTATAAAACACACACCATCAGCTGCATAATATTTATAGTTGGTAATAATTTACTCTATTTGATATTAATAGAAGTCCATACGATAGGGACGTCTTTATGAGAAAAGAAAATGTTCTTAGAGGTACCTTTATATGTTTAACATGAATTCAATATCATTAATATTGCGAGTACTCGGCAGTGTATGATTATCACCGTAACTAAGGATAGAAAGAGGCGAAAATGAGTAAAGTAAATTGGATAAGTGCTCCGCTTGGAATAAAAGGTAATCTTGAAGCTTGGAAGTCTCTTATGGATAGTCATTTCCCTAGCCCTACTATTGGGAATATATACTTAATCACATATGATAATGGCGAACGTGTGGGCTATTTATATAAAGGTATTCATTCTACGTCAGGTGAAAATTGGTGGGAGAGAGTTAAAGAAGAAGTCATAGAGTCCTATTTTGATACATGGTTAAGTCGTGCTGTGGCAGGTAAAGAAGACTCTGTTCTTGAAGGGATGACACAAGCATTAGATCCAGAAATAAGATCAAGTATGGAATCTCTCCATGATGAAGGGTTTGATGATGAAATTTTAGCTGATTTTGCTCATCAAATGAGTAAACGATAAATTCTACTTATACGTATGGATTTTTAAGGGTTAAAAATTAATAAAAAATGTAGAGTTTGATTTAATGCCTATAAGTAATGCTTTGAATAGTTCGCAGGTTCGATAAAATGTGTTACAGAACCATATTGCTTCGTTCCAATTCTTACTAACTTGTAAAGTAATTAAAGTATTTAGGAATCTAAATGAATAATGATGATTTAATTAAAGCTATTCAAAGTGTTGGTATGGGGACATTCGTAAAATATTATGAAATTTTCTGTGACTCAAATATATTGTCGGAGGATTTAATAGAAGGATTTATTAAACTAGAAAAATATAGTGCAAACTCCGCAACTACTAAAACTAATTCAGCTCGAAGAATTTTAAAGCACGATTTAGGGCTAAAGGCACTATTAATTATCGTTGAAAGTAATAATACTGAAAGTTGGGTCGTTCCTAAGGCGGAGTTCTTAATAAAAAAAATAAACAGCGAGCTTTTTAAACAGATCTAAAATAGCTGCTTTTTGCTTAAATCAAGTAAATATAACTATTTATTTGCCTCTTAGCGAGGCAATACCATTATCTCTAAAAACTCAAACTTAACCACCTGACACTACTCAAGATGAGAATCATCAGGCTTTTTAGGCCTATCAGCTAGCTCTGTTAGGCCGTCTTCACAGTCGCCGCTGTCGCAGGTATTTAAATCACTTTGTGCCTGTTTGTCTTGTTGCAGTACTTGTTTTAAATCTTCCATACGCTGGCGCACGGCTACGCCGTAGCTGGCGTCGTCGCCCCACAGTTCGGCTAGTTGCAATACGGCAGCGCGGTCGTGGTCTCTAAATAGTTTTCCGGCGCGCTGGGCATCTTCTTTATTGTTACCTAATAGCTCTAATGCATCTACCGCTAGGTTAATGGCGGAGTCGACCGTTTCGCGGTTAAAGGCATCTACTTTTAAATTAAGTAATTGATACGCGTGGCGGCGGTCGATAGCGCGGGCAACAATTTTAAGCTGCGGGTAGTTTTTATGCGCAAGCTTAATAATTTCGAGGGTTTTGTCTGCATCATCTATTGCCACAATTAGCATTTGCGCGGTGTGCGCGCCTGCGGCTTCTAGCAGCTCTTGGCGGGCAGCATCACCATAAAATACGGTATTGCCAAAGCGGCGTAGAAGTTCTATTTGGCTTGGGCTGTGATCAAGTACAGTAATTTCGTAGCCTTGGGCGTGTAATAAGCGCCCCATAATTTGCCCAAAGCGACCATAGCCTGCAATTATAACGTGTTTAGCACTGCTAATTTGCTCGGGCTTGTCGAACTCGGGCGCACTGTTACTGGTGCGTTTTTGTAGCTGCTCGTAAGCCATTAATAACAGTGGCGCAACCAACATTGAAACAGCCACTACTAACGTCACGAGGCTTGTTTGCTCTGGCGTTAATATGCTTAATGTAGTGGTTACACTTAAAAGTACAAAAGCAAATTCGCCGCCTTGTGCCAGCGCTAGTGCAAACAGCAAACGCTGCTTTTTACTAATATTAAAGGTAATGGCAAGGGCAAATAAAATGCAGGCTTTTACTACAATAAGCAGCGCAACGAGTGCAATAACGGTTGTAAATTCATCCGCTAATAATTCAAAGTTGATTGATGCGCCAACAGTGATAAAAAATAGCCCTAACAGTAGGCCTTTAAAGGGTTCTATATCGGCTTCTAGCTCGTGTCTAAACTCGCTTTCGGCAAGGACTACACCGGCTAAAAATGTACCGAGTGCCGGTGATAAGCCAATACTTTGCATTACAAGGGCAATAGCCACCACTAAAAATAGCGCAAAAATAGTAAATATTTCACGCATGTGGGTTTGCGCTATGTATCTAAATAACGGCGCCGACACATATTTACCGCCGGCAATAATAGCGGCGATAACCGCTACCGATACGCCAACTTGCTGCCATACCGGCCAGCTTGCAATAATTGAGTCGCTAATGTCTTTTGAGCTACTTTGCGGCGCAAAAGCCAGTAGTGGCAGGAGCGCTAAAATAGGAATAATGGCGATGTCTTGAAACAGCAAAACCGAGAATGCATTTTGCCCGGCTTCTTGCTTTAGCCAGCCTTTTTCTTCAAGGCTTTGCAGTACAATAGCGGTTGATGACAGCGCCAGCATTAAGCCAATAGCCAAAGCGGTTTGCCAATGCATGGTAAAAACCCAATAACAAAACGCAAAAATAGCCGCGGCGGTAAGTACGACCTGTAAGCCGCCAAGCCCTAATATTGAATGGCGAAGCTTCCATAAACGGGCTGGTTGTAGCTCAAGGCCAACCAAAAACAGCATCATCACTACGCCAAACTCGGCAAAGTGCATTACATCTGTTTGATCCCCCACAATACCCAGGGCGTAAGGGCCAATTAGTATGCCCGCAATTAAATAACCAAGTACCGAGCCAAGTCCCACTCGCTTGGCAATAGGTACAGCCACTATGGCCGCCGCTAAGTAAATTAAAGCTATTTCTAACACGCGTATATCCTAATAGTATCAAGGCTTTTAGCATGGCTTAGTGGCTTTAAAAATACAATGGGTCATGTGGCTGAAAATGGATCATTTAGTCATAATTAATCGGCTACTTTTACAGGGCCGTTAATGTTATCAATGCTTACATCACCAGAGCCCGATTCGGTAATGGTAAGCCCCATAGCGTGGTTTACACGAATATTGCCCGAACCATCTTCAATGGTTACGCTTGCTTGCACGTGCTCAATTACTAAATCGCCAGAGTTATCGTCTACATCTACTGCGCCATTAATGTTATTAATAGCCATGCTGCCTGAGCCATCTTCAACAGTTAAGGTGCCGCGCACATTACTAATACGCATATCGCCCGAGCCATCATCAACTACGGCGTTGCCGCTAACATTATTAATATTTACGCTGCCAGAACCATCGGTAAGCGCTAAGTTACCAGTGATGTTTTCAAGGGTTATATCGCCTGAGCCATCTTCAATAGTAAGGTTTTTAGCGCTATTGATAGATAAGCTGCCTGAGCCGTCTTCTACGTTAATGTTATTTTGCATGGCGCTTATTGCAATGTCGCCAGAGCCATCATCAATATCGAGCATTAAATTACTAGGCACGGTAACCACTAAATCAATGTGTGGCGATTGGCCGCTGTAAAAACGCATACCGCTGGCAGTATTGTTGTTTGCAACTAGGGTAGCTTGTTTGCCGTTTTGCTCAAGGGTGAGTGTGTATTCGTCTTCAATGTTGGCGGTAAAAATTGTGGCATCTACCCTTATGCTGGTGGCATTGGGCGAGCCTTTAATTTCGAGAGAGCCTGCACCGCTTAATACGTTTAAGTATTCTAGGTTATTACTTGGCAGTGATAACTGCTGAGTTTGTTTTACTGAGGCAACGCTTGGCGATATATGAAACACACAGCCGCTTAATAATAAAATGCCGCCAATAAGTGAAAGTGGTTTTGTAATGTTAGATACAGTTGATGAACTCATGTTTAGTCCTTTGTGTTTGTTATTTATGCATGTTTTGTATAAGCATAGTAGAGCAAAAACGAGACCAATTGTAAGTCATTGATTTTATTGGGGTGAGATGTGTTTATGAAAAGTGGATTTACTAATAAGTGGTTAAATACACTAAGAAGTAATTAAAAAAGGATGCACATGGCATCCTTTTTAAGTGTTTGCTTTTAGGTTATTTATTAAAAGCTGTAAGTAATATTACCGTATAGGAAACGCCCGTCTAATCCGTACGGTGCATATGGCGTGTACGGGAATATTTGGCCAAAGTCAGAGTAACCAATGTTATCTACCGTTGCTTGTGGGTACTGATCGAACAAGTTGTTTGCACCTACTGCAAATTTCCAGTATTCGTCTGGACGGTAGGCTACTTCTAGGTCGGTGATCCATTTAGGGTCTATGTACTCATCGCGATCGGCGGTAGTTGAAATATCGGCCACTTCACCGTAGCGCGTTGCACGAAGGGTGGTTTGCCATTCGTTAAAGTTCCACACTGCTGATAGGTTCCATTTGCTATCTGGTGTGCCTTCTTCAAAGCGGCCTACTTCGCGACGTGCAAATACAACGTAGTCGTCACCTAGTGAGTTTAGCTCGCTTGGGTTGTCGTCTACGTGCGTTACTTCGGTATCGTTAAAGTTAGCCGCTACGTTTAAGCGTAAGTCACCTAAATCGCTTAAATCTAAGTTATAGGTAGCAACAATATCAACACCTTGCGTGCGCGAGTCGATAGCGTTAGTAAAGTAACGTACGCTTTCTGTGTTTAGCTCGCCGGCATTTTGCAGTATTTCTACTACGGCATCGCCCTCTAGGTTTTCAGACAATACAATACGGTCATCAATATCAATGCGGTAGGCGTCTACAGTTAGGCTAAAGCTGCCTTGCGTGTACATAAAGCCAGCCGTTACGTTTACTGACTCTTCGGCATCTAGTTGTTCAGCACCTAGCGCTTGCGCTGCCGCTGAATCGGTAGGGAATAAACCTACTTCAAACGGTTGGTTGTTCTCAAGTACGGTAGAGATTTGGCGGTACGAGCTTTGCGCAAGTGATGGAGCACGGAAACCTGTGCTAATTGCGCCACGCAATGATAGGTTTTCGTTAATGCTGTAACGCGACGCAAGCTTTGATGTAAATGTATCGCCAAAGTCGGTGTAATCTTCGTAGCGACCCGCTAAAACAAGGTTCCAGTCTTCTGTTAGGTAAGTATCAAATTCAACAAATACCGCTACGTTATGGCGGCTTTCATCGGTTACGCTTTCTGGGCCAAAACCAGCTAATACTTGTGCGCCACCGGCAGCAATTGGATTGCCATCACTATCTAAAGCGGTAATGTAAGAGGCTTCTTCGCCTTGCTCAATTTTGTAGCTTTCGTGGCGGTATTCTGCACCTACAGTAAAAAATACGTCATCTGGCAAGCCAAAATCTAGCACTGTATTTACCGTAGCGTTTACTAAAAACTGATCGTAAACCAATGCACCGTTGTCAAATTCGGTTGGGCTGTCGGCACCTAGAGATGTATTTATACTATTTACAACGCCGAAACCAAAGTCGTTACGGCCGTAGTTGGTACTTACATCCCATGTCCATTCGCCAGTTTCGCCTTGCAGGCCTAGGGCAAATGAGTAATCTTGTACGTCGGTTTCAATTTGCGGTAAAAAGCCGTCTGGGTACACTTCTAACACGTTGCGGCTGTCTTTTGCACGGCGGTAAAAACCACCTGAATTACCTTCGCGTTTTGAGTAGCTACCAAACGAGTACAGGTTATAGCCGTTATCAAAATCGTAACCCATGTTGTAAAACAGTGCGTAGTCTTCAAGCTCTGCTTTACCAAAACGGTGGTTGTAACGGTCGATAGTAAATTCGCGTGGGTCTAGGCTGCCATCTTCTAGGCGGTCGTATTGCTCGCGCGGGTCAAAGCCTGAGCGCTGCGTAGAGTCGTTATCACGATACTCAATTGATACGTTAACAAAGCCGTTATCTAAAAGCTCAAAACCAGAGTTTGCGCTAATTGTACGGCTTGCGCCGTCGTTTACTTCGCGGTCGGCGCCGGTATTAAAGGCAAGGTTGCCACCGGCATCTGCGTAGGTGCTCTCTAGCTGAGGTACGCCAGCCATTTGGGTGTCATACTCGCCGTAGGTTACGCTTACGCTGCCCCCTTCTGAGGCATCTTTAAGTACAATGTTAATTACACCGGCAATGGCGTCTGAGCCGTACTGCGCTGCTGCGCCATCACGTAGTACTTCTACGCGTTTAATGGCTGATGTTGGGATCATGTTTAAGTCAACAGCGGTAGAACCACGGCCAACAACACCCGCTAAGTTTAATAGCGCGCCAGCGTGGCGGCGTTTGCCATTAATAAGCACTAGGGTGTGATCGGGTGCTAAACCACGTAATACAGCAGGTTTAGCGTGGTCTGTACCATCACCCATGGTGGCGCTTGGGTAGTTAAAGCTAGGTACTTGGTTGGCCAGTATTTGGCTAATTTCTAGCTGACCCGTGCTTTGCATATCACCACTGGTAATAATATCTACAGGTACGGTACTTTCGGCAATACTGCGCAGGCTTCTGCGGGTACCGGTAACCGAAATCACTTCAATACTTTCTTGTGCTTGAGTGTCTTGTTCTGCAGCAAATGCAGGAGAATAAGACGCGCCAAGCGCAGAGGTAACGGCCAGGCTAAGTGCTACTTTTTTGGCTGATAATTGCTTTAACATGATGTTGATTCCCTTAAGGGCTGCTGACTATTGATTTTTCAAAGGAGCGCATAATATAGAAGGCACTACCTGTGTGCAAAGATAAAAACTGTCTAAGTTATTCTAAGTTGTTAACAACTAAAATGACAGTTTACGCCCGCTATAGACGTTTAGATCGCTCGAGTTGCAATCTTGTGTCGAATGGTTGCGAATTCAAGGGGAGTGTGAGTAAAAGTTATTAAAAAGTAAAAAGGCCACGCGAGTGCTTGGCCTTTATTTATTTTATAAATTACGCAAAAAATTATTCAGGTGCTACTTCTAACGTCGTGAATAGAGCATAACGACCGGCATCTACGCCTTCTTCGTTTACTTTAACTTTGTTAGAGGTTTCGATTAGGTATAGGCCTGGCTCTTTCCAGGTTGTGCTAAACATGCCGTTTTTGTCGGTTGTTACTTTTATTTCGCCACGTTCGTTACGGTAGCGTGTATCGCCTTTTAAAATGCTTACTTCAATGCCTTCGCCCGCTGGCTTGCCATCTTGTAGTAACTGAAAACGCGCTTGCTCGCCAACAAATAAATCGTTTGGATGCGTTGGGCCGCTAAGCTCAAGGCCTAAACCAAGTTGTGCAGGCTTAGAAGTACCGTTACGGCTTACAAATGTATCTACTGTAGAAATCACTTTAGTTGTGGTTACATCTTTTGCGTTGCTTGGTAATTTAGCTTCTGACTTTTTACCAAATACGCGCTTGCGCTTACCTTCTTCGTTTTTGTAGAAGGTCATGTACATTGGCTTTTGCGTCATGGCAATGTGGTAAGTACCTTCTTCTTTTAGGCTTACCGCCGCTGAGCTTTTACGCTTTAGGTAATAAGCACGAATGGTCTCAGACACTTCTTCACCGTTTGGTGCAAGGGCCATAAGTAGTGTGTCGTCGTACTCTGCGCCTTTTTCTTTTGGCTTAAAGGCTTTGTCGGGTGCAAATATTTCGTTAGAAATACTCGCGTCAATCATTACGTAGTGCGCTTTGTCGCCAGATAATGACGTGTGCGAAGGTAATAACCAGCGCCCATGTGCACTTGCCGATGTAGATACCAGCGCCGATAAGCTAAGTGCGCCAATTAAAGCCGTTTTTAATAAATTAATTTTCATTGTATTTCCTTAAATTCAAATGATTAAGTAGCAGCTACTTAGTGCTTACGGTTACAAAACTTGTCGAAAATTCTTTTTTACCTTCAATGGTCACTTTGCCAGCTTGCGATAAATCAAGCTCTACGCGGCTGTAATCACGGCCGCCTTCTTCGCGCACAACCTCAATGTTTAAAAGGTATTTGCCAGGCTTTACGGCATTGCCGTCTAAATCTTTACCTTGCCAGTTAATGGTGTAAGTACCTGCACGCTTAGTTGCACCACTTATGCCGTCAAAGTTAATGTCGGTTTTACCCGCTTTACGCCACCATTGGCGCAAATCTTTAAACCATTCTGCTTTTTGAACCCATAGCGCAAGCGTCGTTACGTGTTTACGCTTTGGCGTTTCTAGCCAAACAGCTACGTATGGGCGGTGGTAAGGTTGTACACCAAGATCGGGTAGGGTTAATTCAATCTCTAGCTGTGGCGTTTGTGCCTGCGCAGTTGTTTGAAATAATGCGGCAACCATTAATAGTGCTGCACTTAGTACCGTACTTACTTTTAACATTAAGACACTCCTTTAATTTGTGGCACCCAACATAAATAAATAACCAAAGGCGTTGCTATGCCTAAAACGGTTATCCATATTCCTGCCAAGCGTTTTTTTCTGTTTTGAAATAAAATAATCATCCCGGTGATTGAAAAAATAATCATCAATACCGCTGAAATATCAATAACCCAGCTCCACACAGCGCCACTGTGGCGGCCTTTGTGTAAATCGCCAATCAGGCTTAAAAAGCCACCGGTTTGGTAATCTAGGTTTAGCTCACCGGTTGTAAAATCAAGCTCTGCGTAAGCAAAACCTGCCGGTAGTGGGTAGTCGAGCATAACCAGCGCGTCTTCTTTTTCCCACTCAATGCTTTTAACTTTAGTGAGCGCGTATTGCTCGGCAAAAAACGCTTCTATGTCTGGGTAGAGAGTGGGTAATGTATCTAGTTGAGTATTCGCTTTAGCCATTAACGCTTGAGGAATAGCGGTACTTACTTGGCCGTTGCTTTTGTCGTTTTTAAGCCAATCAACATGGTTAAGTACAATGCCGCTAACGCAAAATAAAATAAGCAAAAAAAACAAAGCTGTAGAAATATAAATATGGAGCGCACGGCTTGTGCTGTACAAAGCCCGCTTATTAATAAACGCCATAAAAACAGTAATTAAATTAAATTTAGAACATGATAATCATTTGCATTAACTATTACAAATTTACTTACTTAACTTTACATTAAATTTTTGGCAAAACAGTGTGTGCATGCAAAAAAGGGTGGTTATTTAGCACTTGGTGGGTGCGAGGGCCTTAAAATTAGGTAAATCATAACGGCTATTTCAATTACGCCAACAAGGTAAATAACCCAAACAGGGGCGTTTGAGTAAAGCAAAAATACAAAACCAATAAGCATACCAATCGCGGCGTAGCATTTTGCTTTTATAGGCACTACTTTATGCGCTTGCCATTGTTGTAAGGTAACGCCGTAACGAGGGTGGTTAAGTAGCCAGTGTTCAAGCGCCGGTGATGAGCGAGTAAAGCAGGTAAGCGCAAGAATAAAAAAAATGGTGGTAGGCATAACCGGCAGCACAATACCAACAATGCCAAGAGCCACTAACAGTAACCCAAGTGCTTTAAGCCATAAGTTTTTATAACAAATAAATACTGCTTTTATATTCACTTAGGCTCTTTTAAGTAATGGCTGTTAGTTAGGATTGTAGGCCAAATAGTTATAAAATCGAACCCTATAAACGCAAAAAAGGGCAAACTAAGTCTGCCCTTTTAAAATACTAAATATGTTTTACTTATTTAGAAGTAGTAACCTACGTTGATGTTAAAGCGACGTTCTGTGTCGCCATCACCTGCAACGGAGCCACCAATAAATGGCTGGTTACGTGCTTGAATAAAGTCAAAGTAAGTAAATAATGCACCGGCCGATACGCTCATGCCTGTAACGTTCATCCACGTATCTGGGCTGTCGTCAGACTTGTCGTAAATAATGCCGTAATCGTTGTAAAATTGAACGCCTGTTACTGGGCCCCAATCAAGCGATAGGTCGTAAGCTACGTTAAAGTTGGTCATGGTTGCTTCGCTTGATACGGTATCGTAGTAATCAAACGCGCCAACTACAAAGCGGTTGCTGTTGTCATCTAGGTCGTAGTCGTACTCGCCGTGCTGAAATTGAATATTCCAGTTATTAATTTGGCTATTTACATGAAACGCCCACGCGCCGTAGTTACCTGCACGGCCGTTACCGTCGTGCAAACCACCGCTTAGTAGTGATACGCCAATATCGGTTTTAGCGTTTTCGCTGTGCTCAATTTGATACACTGTACGACCAGCAAAGGTATTGTACTCACCAAGGCGTGAACCTGGTGCGTCGTAGGTGCCTTCGGTTGTTGCACGGCTACCAACAATATCGTAAGAGTAACGTTCGTTAACTTCTGAGCTGCCATCAACGCCGCCTACTTCATCATTTTTGAAAAAGCCGAGGTCTAGTTTCCAGTTGTCTTTAAGTTTACGGTTTACTGTTACACCTAAATCAAAGTCATCTTCTAGGCCAACGTAGTAGTTGGTGCTAAAAAAGTAGCTGTGTGAGTTGTATGGGCCGTTACCAAACGGTACAGGTGCAATACCAGCTTGCGCTTCCCAGCCATCTGTAAATTCGTAACCTAAGTATGCATACTTAACAATGGTCATGTAATCGTAAAAACGAAAATCACCATTTACAGAAATATCGCTAATTTCACCCGATAAGTTAAGGCGAAATACTTCAAAGTCTAAATCGCCGCCACGGTCTTGCGTGTCTTCATCGTAGGTGTTTGTGCTGTAGTTAAAACGTACGGCACCGCCAATTTTAATGCCTTCATCTTCTTGTTCAGGCGCAGCGGCGGCAACAACAACTTCTTTGTTGTCGGCCTTTTTACTGATCTCGGCAACTTGTTGTTCGTGTTGCTTGTTGATTTGGCTTTGCTTTGATTTTTCATCAGCAAGCTGCTGTTCAAGCAACTGCATTTGTTGCTTAAGCTGCTTTAATTGGCTTTGCAGTGTGTCGAGATCGGCTGCATTAGCTGTGCTTGCTGCACCGCCAAGCATTAGTGCTAGCGTTAATTTTGAGAGTTTAGTCATTGTTGATGCTCAGGTTTTGATTAAAAAATAAAAAAATTCAAGGTGCCCAAAAGCCCCTTACGAATGATGTAAGAACTAATTTAAATTTATTTTTTATTTTTTTTATTTATTTGGTGTTTGAGTTAACGCGCCTACCTCTAACAGAGGTGATGCGTCTAACTTATCAGCATCCATCATTGCTGCAACGCGTTGCATAGATGAAAGCAATAAACTTTGCTCCCACTCTGCAAGTGCAGAAAACTTTTCAATAAAGTGTTCTTGCAGTGGCTGAGGTGCTTTTTCTAGTAACTCTTTCCCTTGCTCGGTGAGGTATAAGCTCACTCGGCGTTTATCCATTTGACTACGAACGCGTGTTACAAGGTTTCTGCTTTCTATTCTATCAAGAATATTAGTTACAGTAGCCGGGCTTAAGTTAACATTCTGAGCGATACGGCTTGCTGTTATTCCATCGGTGTGCGCTACTTCTTGCATTATAAGCAATTGTGGGCCTGTTAAACCTGATGTTTTATTTAGCTGCTTAGAATGTAAGTCAATCGCGCGGATTACTTTACGTAAAGAAACTAATAATTCGTCATATTTTTGCATTTGCTTATCTCGTCGATGGGCCAAAGGTGTGCCGTAATCGCGGAATGTTACACATCAAATAAATTGAATTCAAATAATAAATTAAGCTTGAGCCCATGTTTATTGGTTTTTATTAGTTTGAGCAGAAACTAAAATAGTATAATTTTGTTTAAAATTTATTAAATGTTATTAGCATATTGTTTGCATTGTGGTGCGCACACTACGTATGTTGTGAATAATTGGCAAGTCTTATGGTTTAGACTTTAGTATTATACCCACCTGCATTAATACCTTAATAAATTTAACATGCGTTTGCCTAAGCTTACCCGCGGTTTTACTGCCTTAAAGCATGGCCATTATTTATACGCATTAGTGTTATTTATAACAGCTGTTATTAATTGGTAATTGTTTGTAAGTTAGCTGTGTATGTATTAATCGCCAATGAACAGATTATGCACGCAATGTTTAGTGAGTATAGCGTATACTTTGCACATGCATTATTGTTTATATGCACATGTTAAAAATCTTTAATATCAGCATTGTAGGGAAAAACATGAAATTATCGCCATCAGTTAGCATTGAACAAAGCGAAACCGGCCTAGAGTTTATAAAAGTTGCGAGCTCAAAGTGTGATGCAAAAATATTTTTGCAAGGCGGGCAAATTACCGAGTTCATCCCAAAAAATAACAAGCCACTTATTTGGGTCTCTAAAAACGAGACGTTTCAAGAAGGGGTGAGCATTCGCGGTGGTATTCCTATTTGTTGGCCTTGGTTTGGTAATCATGAAAACCAAGATTGGCCAGCACATGGCTTTGCACGTACCAGTTTATGGCAAGCTGATGCTGTGCATGAAGATGATGAGCACATTACAATTAGCTTAAACTTACCCATGAAATTAGTTAACCCAACGTATTGGCCGCACCAATCGGCGTTAAAGGTTGAGTTTGTTTTGAGCGAGCAATTACAGGTGCGTTTAACAACCACTAATTTAAGTAATAGCCCTTTTAGCTATACGCAGGCTTTGCACAGCTATTTTCCTACCTCAGATATAAAACACACCCATGTAGAAGGTTTACAAGGCGCGCAATATATTGAATTTGGCGAAGGGCCGTTTGCGCAAAATGCGCCAGTGAAGTTTACCCGCGAAACCGATATGGTTTATACCCAGGCCGCTAAGCAGCAACACATTCACACCCCTGATGGGATTATTAATGTAAGCCGCGAGAACTCAAGCTCGTGTGTGCTGTGGAACCCATGGATAGAAAAATCTAAGCGTTTATCTAATTTTGCTGACGATGAATACCTGAGCATGGTGTGTTTAGAAGCCGCCAATGTGTTAGAAGATAACGTGACACTTGAGCCTAAACAAAGCCATACGTTAGTTACTACAATCAGCTGGGCTTAACAGTCAGTAAATAGGAAAGGTACTTAAAATCGTGTTTGATAATCAGCAAGTAATGGATTTACCAAAGCATAGCGAAATACAGCTCAACCCCTTGGCCGATAAAGCGTTACTACACGTGCAACTTAATTGGCTGGCGTTTTACATTCCTTTTTGCGCGGTACTGTTTGCTGTTTGTTACTTTAACGAAGCGTTTGCTAACAAAGCACAAACCTACTTGCTGATAGGCGTGCCTATTTTAATATTGCTTTCAATGCTTTATAACGCCCTGAGTATTAAGCTGCAGGGCTTTGCGCTGCGCAATCACGATATTGCGTTTAAAAAAGGGGTTATTTGGCAGCAAATAACTATTTTGCCCCTCGCGCGCGTACAGCATATGGAAATTCACCAAGGCCCCATTGAGCGAAAACTAAAGTTAGCCAGTTTAAAGTTATTTAGTGCCGGCGGGGTCAGTGCTGATTTACAAATAAGTGGCTTAACCCACGCGCAGTGCAAAAACATACGCCAATTTGTACAAAATTATCGCCAAGACGGCACACCCGCGCAGGTTGAATTAGCAAATGAGTAATACCATTAGCGAGGAGCAACGTAGCTCACTACATTGGCAAAAAGTATCGCCTTGGGCGGTGTTGTATTTTGTGGTGTATTTTAGTGTGCGCTTTGTAAAAGACGGGCTTTTAAACCTGCTGCCTATGCTTGTGGTGTTTGTAACACAAGTAGAAAACAAGCTGTTTTGGGCGCAAGTTGCAGGTGCTATTGCGATAGTGACACTGCTAATATATTCAATTTTATATTACATAAATTTTAAGTTTTGCATTAGCGACGATCACGAAATTTTGCTTAACAAAGGGGTGTTTAAAAAAGAGCGCCTAACGTTAAAATTTTCGCGCGTGCAAAACGTTAATATTGCTGAGCCCTTTTATTTTACGCCCGTTAATTTGGTTAATTGTATTTTTGATGCCGCAGGCAGCGTAACCCAAGAGGCGGTATTGCCAGGTGTTACCAAAGCCTATGCACAGCAAATGCGTAAACAAATTTTTGCCTTTAAGGCGCAGCAGCAACCCGACGAGCAAACACCCTCAAGCGAGCATTTTGAAGCAGAAAATAGCTTACATATCAGTAATAAAGAAATCGCTAAATTTGGCTTAATGTCTAATATGGCTATATTAGCAATGGCCGCTATTGCGCCTTTTATAAATGTGTTGGTTGATTTTTTAGAGCAGCAAATTATTGCTAAGGTAGAAGGGTTTTATCAGCAAGAGCTTGGTTTACTGGCAAGTGCTGCAACCTTTGCCATGATAACGCTTATTGCTTTGCTTGTTTTAACGGCTGTGATGTTGTCGGTAGGTATGTCGCTTATTCGTTTTTATAACTTTGAGCTTTACTTTAAAGGTCAAAAATTTAAACGTATTGCTGGCTTATTAGAGCGTCATCAGTTGTCTATGAGCATGGATAAGGTGCAATCTATAGTTATAAAACAAAACCTAATGGGGCGGTTACTAAAGCGTTTTACCGTTGAGTGCTTACAAGCAAGTAGCGGCGGTATAGCGGCGGGCGTGGCTGCTAAAAAAAATAAACAAACCTTAGTGTTACCCGTTTTAAATAGCGAGCAAGTAGATAGCGTTTGCCAATGGATTTACCCGTGGTTTAATAGCAAAAAATTGCAGTTTAACGGCGCAGAACCGGCCTTACTTTATAAAAACTTGAGCTTTTATGCCTTAATTCCAAGCGCTATTGTACTGTTAGGCTGTTACTTAGGTGACTTTAATGCCTGGCTTAGCTTGGGAGTATTACTTATTTTAGCGGGATTAGTAACGCTTGCTTATCAGCGTTATGGCTATTATTTGCATGAAGACAACGGCCGTTTTTACATGGTGGTACGCAAAGGTATGATAGGTGTGCATTACCGTGTGTTTGAACTGTATAAAGCGCAAAGTGCACGCAGTATTAGTACCTACTTTATGCGCCGCGCAGGGCTTAAAAGCCTGTATATACAACTTGCATCAGGATTTGCCTTTATGCCCTATATAAAGCAGCAAGATGCTGATTATATAATTGATTTTACTCTTTATCAGGCGGAGTCAACGCAGCGTAACTGGATGTAATTATACCAATCGACTTACATATTTAGCCTTTTTAGGTTGCCAAATAAAGCGTTAACGGCGTTATTGATTTTGCATGTAAAACAAGGCATTGCTTAATTTAAAAGCTTATAAATTATACACTTTCATAAGCTTTGTTACATTTTTTTACTGCAACATTAGTTGGTTTAATAATACTCTAAGTGGTATCAATCATTTAAAGGATTATTATGAAAAAATCACTCATCGCTGCTTCTTTGTTATTAGCCACACCTACCTTAGCTGCTGATTGGCAAACTATTCATACCGAGCATTTTAATGTGCATTACAGCACCGAAAACGCCGATTATGCTAAATCGACAGCGGTCGAACTTGAAATAGTACGCACCAAAGTGCTTGAGCAGCAAAACCGAGCGCTCGATAAAGTAGTTGATGTGGTGGTGTTTGATCCCCTAAATGCGCCCAATGGCTTTGCTTTACCTACTTCTAATAATCCTTTAATGGCCCTTTTTACCACGCCCCCGCAATCAGATACGGTGGTTTCTAACATTAGTGGCTGGCAGCAATTACTGATATTGCACGAATATATTCACTTAGTGCATTTAGCGCAGCCCACACGCAACACGTGGCAGCAAAAAATACGGGGTGTGTGGGATATTTACGACTTAACTTACAGTGATATGCCGCGCTGGGTAGCCGAAGGTTATGCAACCTTGCTTGAGTCAAAAATGACGGGCCGAGGGCGACTATTTGATAACTACACTGAGTCAATGCTCATTGAGTTTGCCCAGCAGGGGGCATTGCCTAGCTATAGCCAGCTAAGCGATACAGAGGGCGGTTTTATGGCTGGCTCTATGGCGTATTTAATGGGCAGCCGGTTTTTAAATTGGCTAGAGCAAACTTATTCAGCGCAAATGCTCGATGCCGTTTGGACACGTATGCAGGCAGTTAAAAAGCGCGATTTTAACGAGGCCTTTACTGGGATATTTGGCCAAAGTGCGGCTAAGTTATATGGCCGCTTTATTGCACAATATACCTATAAAGCGATGGCTAAAGAGCAGTCAGAGCCTGCGCTTAACAGCGAGCTGTGGTTAAAGCTTAACTTATACGCAAGTAACCCTGCGCTTTCAAAAGATGGCAGTAAACTTGCGATTGTTGAGCGCGATAAAGATAAAAAAACCAAGCTTATTATTTATAGCACGCAGGATAATACTAAAGCTGAAGATGAATTTACAAAAGCACAAAAAGCGCTATTAGAAAACGATGCATTGGATATACCTGATAATGCCCCGAGTGTATTTAAACGTGAGAAAAAGCACGTATTAAATCAAATAAACAGAGCGGGAATTGCTAATCCACAATGGGTAAATAACAACACACTTTACTTTAATGCTTATACACGTGAAGAGACGGGTATTTATAACAAAGTGTCTGATATTTTTAGTTATAACACCGAAACCGGAAAAGTTGAGCAGTTAACTAAACTTGCTGGCTTACGCCGCTTTAGTGTTACAAACAATGGAGAAACTCTTTACGCCGAGCAAGTACGTGGTGGCTACTCAGAATTAGTAAAAGTAGACTTAACAACGCAAACCATTACCCCTTTATTTACTAAAAGCTTAAAAACAGCTTACGACTACCCAACTTTTAGCCCTGATGAAACCCAATTAGCTTATGTATCAGCCAATTTAAATGAGAATTGGCAATTGTATATACAAGATGTTGCCAGTAATACTCACCAAACCGTGCCTATGCCAAACGGGTATCAATACCTAAGCCAACCCAGCTTTAGTAAAAACGGAGAAAAAATTTACTTTGTAGCTGGCTTAAAAGGCTCAACTGATATTTATAGCTACCATATTGCAAGTAGCACATTAACTAAACTTACTCAGGGCCAAGAAGCCGTTGCCCACCCGCTAGAAACAAACGAAGGGGCATTACTTTATTTATCTATTACTGCTGATGGGCCTAATGTAAAGCAATTACCGAGTACGCTAGAGGGGGAAATAGTCACTGATTTAGCACTTGATAATAGCGCGCCACTGCTTTTAGTTGATCAGTACACTTTGCCTAAAGCAAAAATATATAGCGAAAATGTAGGTAAACAAAGCAGCTACGATGTGCTTGAGCAGCATGCGAGCCTAGCGCTAGGCGCACAGTATTACTCGGCCGCTTCAAGTGCTTTAAATATAAATGTTAAAAGTAGTGACTTACTTAAACAGTTAGACCTTCAAGCGGGCTATAGTGTTGATTTAAATGATGATGCTTTGCACGGTGGGTATGCCCAGGCAAAATACAATGCACTGCCAGTTAAGCTTAAATTGAGTGTATTTGATTATGATTTAAATACCGCAAAACAATACCAAGCGAGCGAAAATGCAGATGTATCTGCGCGAGGTGGTTTTGCAGCCTTAAGTTACCCGATTAAATATGCGGCGTTTAGCATAACGCCAGAGCTGGCTTATAACTATACCGATTATAAGCAAGACTATAATAAATGGGCACGCATAGGCATTACACAAAGCTGGCAGTACGACCGCCAAGCATTTGCTATAGGGCAAAGTGTTAATGCCCAGTATTACGATGGCAGCAGTAAAAACAATAATTGGGATGGCTATGATTTAGCGGCCAAAGTATTTGGTAAAGCGTTTGATGTGCCGCTTTATATTAATTTTACTCAAAAGCAGCGCGATGATAGCAGCTTAGCGCTAGGCGGATTTAGCTCAAACCTAATTAGCGAACACCAAAATAGTGAGTTTGTGCTTTCATCAGAGCTGCCATTTTATAGCACAACTGCTGAGCGCTACATGGGTTATGGCGGTGGTTTTAGCTTTAAAGAAGGCATGCCGTGGCTTTATTACAAACAGCATCAGGTAGATGATGCGGTATACGCACAAAGTTATGGTTTAAAGTATCAAGGCAATTTTAGCTTTGGGTTAGGCCCAGTCGGTGTGAACGATTTAACCTTTAATATGGGATTATCCCGCGTAGAAGGCGATAGCTTTGAGGATGAAATGCGCGGCTGGTTTAGCTTTTACTACTCGCTTTAAGTAAATTGCTATAACACGCTAATGCACTTGTGTAATAAGTGCATTAGCAAAAGCCGCGTTTAAACTAATTTAAAATACCGATGGTTAATTGTGCTTGTTTAGCGACGCAAGCTTAGCTTGATATACGTTTAGCCTTTCTTTATTGCGCTCATACTGGATGGCTTTTTCTAGCAAGCTTTGTGTTTGCGCTGTGTTACCTTGTTGGTAGCGAATTTTAGCCAGCTCTAAATAGAGCTCCGATATATAAGGGGCTTTTGCAATGGCAAGTTCGAGTTGTTTTTTAGCTTGAGTGACCTTGCCCTGATGTAAGTTATTTTTAGCAATAACGAGTAGCTCGTAGGGATCTTTTTCTTTATCAACAAGCTGGCTTGTTAGGCGTTTTTCTAGTGTTTTATCTCCCAGCTCTTTTGCTAATATTCGATAGTTATTAATTAAATTTATACTTATATCGTTTCTATCAAGCGCGGTTTGGTAAATCATGTGAGCGCTTTTTAAATCGCCTGCACGGCGGTGCAGCACGCCGGCTATATTAAACAGCTCTGCATCGTTTGTGGTAAAGCGGTTGGCTTGCATAATTAAAGAGTAAGCCTTATTAAGGTTGTTTTCGGCTAGTGCCGTGGCGGCTAAGTTGCTATAAAAATTAGAGAGTAAATCGTTATACGTAGCGCTGCCTGAATAAAAGCTGCCGCGGGTGGGGAAGTAATCAATTAACGTGCCTGCGCGAATTATTACAATAATATCTTCATCTGTTTCTTTTTTTGGGGCGTAAATTTTCGTTCTAAAGTGGTTAGCAACATAAATTACATTGCCTTCTTTGGCATACACAGGTTCGCTCGTCATTTCTTGAAAGCTGGTTTCGAGATTTAAAAGCTGCGCATAGCTTTGCGTAAGTATGGCTAAACTAATGCAGTTACCTTCTGAGCGTTCAATCGCTTGTTGGGCTGTGAGGGTGGCGCCATCATACTTAAAGTTGGTGAGCTGGTTTTGCAGGTAATTAAAAATAATTTCATCAGCGCGAACATTGCTTAAACGTGAGTGTGCGTAGGTTAAAAATGCGCTTTTTTCAGGCTCCGACAGCTCAAAAATACTGTGCTCGCTAGGTGTTTTAACCTGCTCGAACAGCGAGTGATTTATTATATGGGTAAGTTGTACTTTTTTAATTGGCGCTTCGGGCGGGGTGCTACTGCAAGCAGTTAGCAATAAACTAAGTGTAAAAACTAAATATTTCATATATCACCTCACTGTGATTTTTAACATTACAGCGAGGTGATTTTTTAATCAAGCACTTACAGTGCGGTGTTTACTTAAGCGGTTTTTTTGAGACTGTTTTTTACGCTTACGGCGAGTAAACCATAAATAAAAGCCAGTACCGCCAAGCCAAACGGGGCTTAAACCAATAACACACCAAATTATTTTACTAATGAGACCTGCAAAATAACCAAAGTGTAGTTTTCTAAAGCTATCAATTACTTGCCAACCTACACCCACTTCGCGAATGTCCCAGTTAGCCATATGCTCGCCCGTTAGCTTATTGTAAGTCACGGTATTGGCATATTCACTGGCAAGCGGGTTGCTGGTATCAACCTCACCAAATAACGTTATGTTTTCGTCTGGCTCAAGCGGCATTACTAAAAACGTACCGTTAAAGGTGGGTATTTGCTTTTGGCTGTCATCAAGTACGTGCTGAAAAGAAATCTCTTCATTGTATAAATTTTTAGTTAATACAAAGTGCTCTTCTTCTGCGTGTTCAATTACTTCGTGATACCACACCGCGCCGTTAAAGTAGCCTCCGGTGATGGCTAAAATTATAATAATTGGCGAGCCAATTACGCCGGTCATTTTATGAATGTCGCTAAGTACTATTTGCAGAGTTGCACGCCAGCGTATACTAAATAACCGCTGCCAAAACTTACGATAAATAATAAGACCTGTAATACCCAGTACTAAAAAGAACACCGCAAAAAAGAACCCTAAAACAGTGCCAGTTTGCCCTGGTAAGCTTTTTAAATCGTTAAGTAAAAAGGTGTAATGTAAGTCTAAAAACCAGTCGGTAAAGTAATGGCTAGTGCCTACTGGCTCCGATAAAATATTGCCCGTGTATTGATCTAAATGAAATTTATACCAGTCCTCTGTACCGCGTTTAATTAAATAAACCCGATCAGCAGTATCATCGTTAAATATTTCCCAGCTACCAACAACATACTCAGGGTAGGTTTTTTGAGTTTTTGTTATAAGTGTATCAATAGGTAAGCGGTTGGCTTGTTGTTGTACAACAAAGTGACTGTCTGGCATTAGTAAGCCGTCAATCTCGCTTTTAAATACCAAAACGCTACCAGTTATACTGATAACAAGCAGCGGAATAAGCGCTATAAGGGCTACCCAGCTGTGAATTTTAAAAAGTGTTTTTCTCATAGTTTATTTTTTGTGTAATTGCCACAGACCTGCGTATGATAACAATTATCAGTTCTATTTCATAGTTGTGCGATGAATGCACAATAATTGTTTTAGAGCGAGCCGATCTCTAGAGTCAAATGTGTTTAAGCTGTGGTGTAAGGTTGGTAACTTTTAAATGCAAAGAGGCTCTGGTGTTCACTTAAAGTAACGCTTTTTGTACAGCTATCTTGCCAGTGCCTAATATAGGTTTACGCTAATTTGTTGAGTAAAATGTATTCATCATTACAATGCGCGCTCACTTTAAAACCCTTTTAAAAACATATGTTTATTTATTGTTTCAGGCGGGTTTTATATTAACATTTAAGTAACGAGCGAGGTTGTTTTGGCGCACTATCTACCTATTTTGTCGGCTTTTATTTTAGTTTTTAGCTTTTTACCGCTATTGAGCAAAATTAGAAAGAATCGCAGTGTGTCGGGGTTATCACTATTAATGATGACCTTTGGTTTAGCACAAAGCCTCTACTTTATTACCTACAATATTTATTTTGAACGCTACTTTATTGCTTTACCATTTTTTGTAACTGGGGCGCTAAGTGGTTTAATTTTATATTACTTTGCACGCTATAACGCCGCAAAAGCTGAACGTATACAGCTTGTGGCTATGCTTGGCTTTTCGTTATTACCTTTTTTATTGCTGTTAAATAAAAGCCTAGAAACATCATCGGTGCTCAACGCCCTTACATACGTAGGGCTGGTAATGAGCTCAGTGCGGGTTATGCCGCAAACGTATAAAACCTTACGCAGTGGTAATATTAGCAATTTAAGCGCCCGCTACTTTAGCTTGCAGTTTGTAGCAGGTACTTGTGGCTTATTTGTAGAGCTAAGCAGTGCTATGCCCAGCACCTCGCATATTTTAATGTTTGTTATGCTACTACTTACAAATGCCGTGCAATTTGCATGTATGCAATATTATAAAATGCGCCCCGCAATGGCTTAAAAAACAATCGTCTTCTATTTATATTGTGCTAAATATGTGGCAAGTTACTTTATCAAATAAAAGGATAAAGTATGAATTGGAATCAGTTTGGCTACATTTGCCGTGTCTATAGTTCTAAAACATTAAGTGCCGCACAAAAAGAAGAGCTAACCACACAATCGTATTTAGCCGTTTATGCTAATAAATACGCAGACAGTAAATTAGCCAATTGCCTTGCAGCAAAATTTGCCCTGCAAGATGCAGGTATTTTGCAAAAACAAGCCCTGCATTATCAATGTGTACCGCAGCTAGTTAGCGGGTATAAATTTGAGCACAAAGGCATTTTTAGCTATTTAACTGCTGTTTTTTTTATTTATGTTTTTTCTTCGCTTTTATATCAGTCTTTTGTTGTTCCTAC
The DNA here is from genome assembly GCF_028599385.1 of Pseudoalteromonas sp. CST2. Lineage (NCBI taxonomy): Bacteria > Pseudomonadati > Pseudomonadota > Gammaproteobacteria > Alteromonadales > Pseudoalteromonadaceae > Pseudoalteromonas > Pseudoalteromonas sp. CST2. The sequence continues at coordinate 67,855 of NZ_JAQREO010000014.1, read as the reverse complement.
ATTTGTAGAGATATATAGCAATCATATGGCTTCTTCCGCGCACACCTTAGGTGATTACTTTTCTTATTGGTATGTGCCAATTATTCTATTGGTTTTACTGCAAAGCATTATTTTTATAGTAACTTTTAAAATTAAAAATGCATGCGCTTTAACCGACTCGCAGTCTTTTATTGGTTTATCAAAAGCTTTACTTCCCCGCAGTTTAATTAAGAAATACGATCGCCTAATGACAACGCTTAACTTTGCGGTAAATTTCAAAGAGGATGAAAACGCCGCAATAGTCGAAACTAAACATTTGGCTAAGTGTGATTCGTTAGGCTACGAAACTCATGAAGAGTTTAAAGTGTTACTTGAGCAGCAGCTGGAACAATTTAATTTGCAGGCTAAAGGCTTTATAAATAAGCTGGTTATTCTGTATGGATTAGTCATTGTTGTGTCAATTTACTTATTTGTGAAAGCGGCTTATCAACCAATTTTTATGCTAGGAGAAGTGTTATGAAGTCAAAAGGATTTACGCTAATTGAATTGATGGTCGTAATTTCTATTATTGGTATTTTGGCGGCCGTTGCTTTACCTCAATACAGTAAATATATGCAAAAAGCTGAACTTGTTGATCCGCTTGCTATGGCCGCAGTAATTAGAGAAGACGTAACTACGTATTACATTGAAAATAGAGAGTTTCCTAAAAATAATAAACAAGCAAACGTGCCTGAAAGTAAATATTTAATAGGAAATCGAGTGACAGGTATTTCCATAGAAAACGGTGCAATTAACATTAGCTTGGGGAATAAAGCCTCGCAGCCTTTACAAAATACAGTTTTAACTTTTAGACCCGCAGTCGTTACTAATAGCCCCACAAGTCCTATTGCATGGTTATGCGGTTTTGATGAACCTGTTGTAGGGATGCAAGCTGTGGGTGAAAATAAAACGACAGTACCTAAAGATGTATTACCTTCGGCTTGTTTATAACTAATTTAGGGGGTTAACCTATGCAACTCACCATCCATCAAATTGATGCGTTTACCAGCGAGTTATTCAAAGGCAATTACGCGGCTGTGATCCCGCTTGAGTCATGGCTTAGTGATGAGTTAATGCTTAATATTGGCGCTGAAAATAATGTTTCTGAATCTGCGTTTACTTGCCCTCAGGCAGATGGCAGTTTTGCAATACGTTGGTTTTCGCCATTAATGGAAATAGATTTTTGCGGCCACGCTACGCTCGCTGCTGCGTATGTTTTATGCGAGCAGCACAACCTCAGCCAAGTGCGCTTTAACGCCGCGGCTGTAGGGGAGCTTATTGTTAATAAAAATAGCGATGGTAGTTTTGCTATGACCTTTCCTAAACAAGCGCCAGATGAAGTGCAAACTATACCCGATGCGTTGTTGAAAGGGTTGTCTATACAACCTATTAAGGTGCTTAAAAACCGCCAAGCATATTTTGCTATATACGAAAATGCTCAACAAATTCATGATTTAACCACTGAGTCTGATTTGTTAAAAACCTTATATCCACTTGATGTGGTCGCCACAGCGAGTTCTGCTGAGTACGATATTGTGTCTCGCTATTTTTGGCCAGCAAGTGGCGGCGAAGAAGATTTTGTTACGGGCTCTATTCACACCGGCCTTGCCCCTTACTGGGCGCAGCAATTAGGTAAAAATAAATTAAACGCGTATCAGGCTTCAAGCCGAGGTGGTTTTATACAATGCGAAGTAGGCGAAAATACAGTGACCTTAACCGGTAACGCAGTGCGGTATTTAAAAGGCACAATTTATTTATAAATAAACAGGCCACGTATTACGTGGCCTGTTTGATTTAGTTAATTAAGCTTCTAACGCTTTAGCAATTAAGTGATCAATATACTTTTTATGCGCTTTAGTTGCTGTATCGGCTCCCCATCCTACGCTGGTATCAGCTATTTGCGTTAGCTGATAGAGCGCGGCTGTTTTTGCCAAATTGTCGTGTTTACTGGCTTTGCCTAGGCCTGCAATAGCAATAAGCTGATTTACATACTCAATTTGTAGATTGCGGCTAATAGACGTGCTCTCTTTGCTATCAACAAAAATACTGGCAGTTAGGTCGTCCATAAATTGCGTTAGGCTATATTCGTTACCGTACAGCGCGGTGTCTGAAATACGCAGCATAACAGCAGGGTGCAGCAATTGCGCAAGTACTGTTTTTTGCATGCCTAAAATCATTTTGTGCGCTTTAGGGTCTTCATTTTTACCATAATGGCTAAAGCCGCGACGCTGTTGCTGTAAATAGTTATACAGTGGTTGCATGCTAGTGAGTACATCTGGCGCAAATACATATTTAGCAAGTATGTTCATTGCTTGTGTTTGGCGCTCAAGCGGTACTGTGGTAAAGGGTTTATCAGCATGCTGGTCGCCCACAACTGCGCGTTCAACATATACACCACCTATTTGGCGAGAAACAATGCCCGCTTGCGAGCGGTATTGACCAAATAAACTATTAGCTGAGGTTACCAGCTGTTGGTAAGACTCACCTTTTACTGTGGCTTTCTCTTTTAGCTCAGTAAATAACTTATTAATTAGCGCCATACGGTCGGCGCCATAGGCTGCAGGGTTTGATGAAAGGTCGCCTATCATTACCCGTGGGTCTATATGGCGACCCGGTGCGCGCATGTCGTCGGCATCGTTACCAAAGGCAAGCGCATGCTCGCTAGAGCGCGCTAATATTGTATTTAGGCGTGCGCGCTCTGCGGCTTCATCTTCAAGGGCTGTGCTGTAACCATAGTTTATAGCCCAATCGTCATAAGGGCCTGGTTTGGTTTGAAAAATATCGCCTTGCTGTACACCAATGGGGGCTATGTTGGCAGGCGCATAATCCATCACTGAGCCTGTAACTATGCCTTGGGTTTTGGTTTTATCATGAACCTCTTTTTCATCCCACAAAATAGACGATTTCATATTGTGGTTTAAGCCTAGTGTATGGCCTACTTCATGAAGAATTAACTGAGTTAAACCTTGGCGAATCATTTCATTGTCATCAATCGAGGCACCTGTTGCTAAGCCTTTAGCAAGTAATAGGTTTTGTTGAATTTCATGGCCTAGTGAGCAATTTAAATCGCCACTTGTGTGCAGGTTTTCGCCGTGGCTCATTGTGCCTTGTGTGTAAAGCGTGTCGTAAATCCAGCGGTTTTTCATAAACACAAACTCAAGCATAATGTCTGAGCCAAGTATTTCACCTGTTAGCGGGTTGGTCAGAGCCGGCCCGTAGCCACCAAATGGTGGTTTAGGTGATGATGTCCAACGTAATACGTTGTAGTTAATATCACCAGCATCCCAGGTTGCGTCATCGGGTTGTACTTTAACTTCTAGTGCGTTTTTAAAACCGGCTTTTTCAAAAGCGCTATTCCAGGTAAGTACGGCATCGCGTATTGTGTTGCGCCACTCTACTGGGGTGGTATTTTCTATCCACCAGGTAATTGGCTTTACTGGCTCAGAAAGCTCAGCACTAGGGTTTTTCTTTTGTAGGTCCCAGCGTTTAATAACATCTTCATACGGTGCCCAATCGGTCGAGGTCATTAGATCAAATTGATTGGTGAAATAGCCTATGCGCGCGTCATCTTTACGTGGTTTATAGTCATTTTTTGGTAATGCAACAAAAGAGTGCTGCACCTTTACAGAGACATTGCGCGGGTCGCTTACTGCGCTTGTACCACGCACGGTGGGGCTGGCATTACTAAATACGTAATCTACAACCACATCTAAGTTATTTGGGTAAGGACGCTGCTTAACAATACGCGACTTTTTGCTGTTTAATTTACCCACTTTAAAGCGTTTTTTAGCTTTTTTATCGGCTGGATTTGGCGTTGGCGATACCTTGTGTAGCGCCTCACTTAAAAATAACTTGTTGACCTTAAAGGCTATTTTTCCTTGCTCTTCTTTTTCTATTTTAATGCTGGCTAAAACGGCTTCGCTAATATTGGCATTGCTTGCTTTGGCAATGGCACTGTTTTGATCAAATTTATAGCGAGGGGTTTTGCTAACTATATCTATGCGGTCAAAGTATTTTCTAAACTCAATAAGCTTGGTTTCTCTATAGGCACCGCGATAATGCCCAGCATCAGTGACACCGTCCACTGTATGAGCAAAGTATACAAAAGGGGTGTTAAGCTGCGATTCGGTGATCACCATTAAGTGCTCACCGGTTTTTGGGTCTTGGTATAAATTAAAAATACCTGAAAATTCGGTTTGTCCTTCGACCATTTCGCTTAGGGTTTGTGGTTTTTTGTCTTCTTTTTTATCGCTAGCCAGTGCGTGGCCGCTAAGCGCTACACTAAGTGTTAGCGCAAGGGTTGTTAATTTCATTGTAATAATCTTTTTCGCTGTTATTTATTTAATGTGACTGTACGTAAATTAAAATTTGTTCGCACATCTTCTCGATGAAATAATAGCCTAAACCTGTAATTTGTTGATTTTAAATAGTAAAAGTTTGTAACAAAATATAATAAATGCGATGAATAGCAGATGTTTGTTAACGGGTACACAGCTATATTTAGTTCCCAATTTGATTTGTAACAGTTGCTTACAAATGTCAGGTTAATGTTTTATTGCGCTCTGTTATTATAGTGTTAGTAGAAATATGAGGTAATTAGGATATGCAATCAAATTCACTAAGATGGGTGTTCCCATTTGTAGCATTAGCCATTGGTGTAGTGGGCTTTATGGGAATAAACGCTATTGCACAAGAAGATCAAAGTAACACAGCAGTAGATACACGCCCCACCGTGCAAGTTGAGCCTGTAGAAGCTAATAATCATCAAGTAATAATAAACAGCTATGGCGAAATAAAACCATTAGAAAATACGCAGTTGGCGGCGCAGGTGTCGGGCGAAGTAATTAGCTGGCACCCTAACTTTGTAGCGGGTGGCGTGGTTTCTCGTGGCGATACACTTATTAGCATTGAAAAAGACAACTACGAAGCAGCCGTATTGGTAGCCGAAGCCGATTTAGCGCGTGCCAAAGCGGCCTTAATTGAAGAGCAAGCGCAGGCAAAAGTAGCCGAAGACGAAGCAAAGCGTTTTCCGAGTAAGGCACGTACCGACTTGTTTTTACGTAAACCGCAGGTGCTAAGCGCCCAAGCAGCGGTTAAATCGGCGCAAGCCGCATTAAAAAGAGCACAACGCGATTTAGAAAACTGCGATATAAAAGCACCTTACGATGCGCTTGTTATAAGCCGCAATGTGGGGGTAGGCCAGTTTGTGGCTATGGGCGCACAAGTGGCCGATTTAAATAATATAGAAACAGCAGAGGTTATTATTCCTATTGCTGGTTTTGATAGCGTATTTTTACCGGAGCGAATTAAGGGCATTAAGGCCACTATTATTCAAAAAGGTTTAAACAGTTTTACACGTGAAGGCGTGATTGACCGCGACCTAGGTATTGTAGATAACGCGACGCGCATGAGCAGCTTAGTGGTACGTATTGAAGACCCATACGGCTTAAAAACACAGCAACCGGCTATTAAATTTGGCAGCTACGTGCAGGTTAATTTTGCAGGCGCCATGCTTAATAATATTTACCGTTTGCCGCAATCATTAGTTAATAACCAAACGGTGTGGATAGTTAACGAAAACCAAGAGCTTGAACCGCGCAAAGTAACCGTAGTGAGAGAAGAAGGCGAGTACTTTTATATTAGCAGCGGACTTAACGCCGATGATAAGTTGGTTACCACGTTACCTGAGTACCCACAAAAAGGCATGCAGGTTAAAGTGGCTGGCATGGGCGAGCCAAGTAACGCTAATACAAACACCGAAAGTAGCGCTGATGCGCAACAGTTGTAAGGTGTAAATTAATGAGCGAATCAATTGAAAAAAAACAAACAGGGTTAATAGCTTATTTTGCTAAAAACTCTGTTGCAGCCAACCTAATGATGGTTTTTATCATCATCATGGGGATTATTAGCTACTTAACCATTCAGCGCCAAATGTTTCCTAATGTAGAAATTAACTACATTAATGTTGAGGCAAATTACCCCGGTGCCTCACCACAAGAAATTGAAGAAAGCATTCTTATAAAAATTGAAGAATCACTAAAGGATGTGACCGAAATTAAAAAGGGCGTGTACCGCGCCTTTAGAAATGGCGGTAGAGCAAGCCTTGAAATTAACACCGATGCAGAGCTTACCGATGTACTTGATAAGGTAAAGCTGCGTGTTGATGGTATTGCAACCTTTCCTGCGGGTATGGAACCGGTCACCATAAGTCAGATTGAGTTTAGGCAAGATGTTATAGGGATGACCTTAGTTGCCGATTTGCCGCTGACAGAACTCAAACCAATTGCCAATCAAATTGAAGATGAGCTATTACAGCTATCAAACGTGTCGTTGGTAGAAAACGATGTGCCGCTTGATGAAATTGCCATTGAAATCGACCCAGACACTTTGCGCCAATACAACTTAACCCTAAGCGATGTAATGACCGCTGTGCGTAATTACTCTGCTAATTTTTCGGCGGGGCAACTAACAACAGATGCGGGGATTATTTCTGTTCGGGTTGAAAACCAGTATTACTCTGGCGATGAGTTTAGACAAATTCCGGTAAAAATAGGCGAATACGGCGCTAAAGTATTGTTGCAAGACATCGCTGTTATTAAAGACCAATTTACCGAAGGCGAGCGCTACTTTAAATTTAATGGCGAAAACGCGGTGTATATGTCTGTAAAGGCAACGCAAGATCAAAACATGATCCCCGTTGCCGATTCGGTTAAAGCATTTATTGAGCAAAAAAATACCCAGCTGCCACCGGGCGTTAGGTTAGAGCCTTTAATGGACATGACGTACTACCTAAATGCGCGCCTTGATATGATGAAAGCTAACTTGTTTCAAGGGGCAATATTAGTCGCTATTATGCTTTCGTTATTCTTGCGCTTTAAATTAGCGCTTTGGGTAATGATTGGCTTACCAGTGTGCTTTTTAGGCGCCATGATGCTAATGCCTTTATTTGGTATAAGCATTAATATTATTTCGTTGTTTGCTTTTATTATGGTGCTCGGGATTGTGGTAGATGACGCCATAGTAATAGGAGAGGCCGCCTATACTGAGGTTGAAAAAAGCGGAGGTGGAGTTGAAAACGTCGTCCGTGGTGCTAACCGTGTAGCAACCCCTGCTACATTTGGCGTACTAACAACCATTGCGGTGTTTGCCCCGTTTACACTTTCAAGCGGGCCAGAAAGCGCCTTCTTTTACGGTATTGCCGTAGTAGTTATGCTGTGTTTAGTATTTAGCTTAGTTGAATCAAAACTTATTTTACCGGCGCACATTGCCCACACGCACTTTTCACCTATTAAAAAAGGGGGCTGGCGCGATAGGTTTAATACCCGCTTTTTTGGCTTTGTAAATGGCCCTTATAAGCGTTTTATATCGCGTTGTGTAGATTGGCGTTGGACAGTATTGTTTGGCTTTATTGCTATGTTTTTTATCAGCATTGCGCTGATCACATCAAATAAAGTACGCACTGTACCTACTCCTAAAGTGCCGCATGATTTTCCGCAAATTCAAATAGAAATGAATGACAATGTGTCTGATTTACAAACTATTGCAGCTATTCGTGAAGTAGAAGCCATGGTGTTAAGAGTTGATGAAGAAACAGAGCGTGAATTTGGCCAAAAAATAATTCGTGATGTACTGGTATTTAACCAAGGCAGAACGGAGTCTCAGTTACTTGCGCCGTTGGTTGATGAAGATTTACGCCCTTATAACGCGTTTGAACTTTCGCGCCGCTGGCGAGAAGCTATGCCAACCATTGCCGGTATTAAATCACTCACTATTGAAGATGATGTTGGCGGCGGTGGCGGCACCGGCGAAGGCGAATTTGGTTATTTACTGTTTGGCTCTGATATAGAAACGCTTAATGCGGCAGGCCGTCGTTTTATTCAGCTATTACAGCAACAAAAAGGCTTGTTTGATATAAGCTCGACCATTGACCCTGCTAGCAAAGAAGTGCAAATGAGCTTAAAACCTGTAGCTTACGATTTAGGGCTCGACCTTGCTAACATTGCAAATCAAGTAGGCGCTAGTTTTTATGGTGGCGAAGCACAGCGTGTAATACGTAACGGCGAAGAAGTAAGAGTAATGGTACGTTACCCTAAACTGACTCGCGAAGCGTTTTCATCGCTAAAACACACTGTAGTTACTACACCGCAAGGGCGTGAAGTACTTTTAGGTGATGTGGTTGAATTAACCGAAACGCCGGGTATTAGCTATATTCGCCGTGAGGGCGGTTATCGTACTGTTTATGTGTACGGCAGTATTGATGAAGAAGCTATAGAGCCTGGCGAAGTGGTTTCGCAAGTAAAAGAAAACTTACTGCCGCAACTTAAAGAAGAATACCCAAGTGTAAAATCAGAGCTAGGTGGCGCAATAGAAGAGCAACAAGCGCAAGCTAATGAGCAGCTGCTGTTTTTTGTAGGCGGCATGATTTTAGTTTATATATTGCTTGCTGTACCACTTAAAAGTTATGCCCAGCCGCTTATTGTTATGTCGGTTATTCCGTTTAGTTTAACGGGGGCTATTTGGGGACACTTTTGGTTTGATTTAGACATTAGCTTAATGTCGGGCTTTGGTTTAATAGCCGCGGCTGGCGTTGTAATAAACGACTCGCTGGTAATGACCGACTACGTAAACCAAGTACGCCGAGAGGGTGTAAGCGTTAAAAACGCGGTAATAGAAGCCGGTTGTGCACGCTTTAGGGCAATATTATTAACCTCTATTACAACCTTTGCAGGGGTTCTGCCCATAATGTTTGAAACCAGTTTACAAGCTAAATTTGTAATCCCTATGGCAGTAGCGCTAGGCTTTGCGGTAATGTTTGCAACACTAATCACCCTTATATTGGTGCCGTGCTTGTACATTATTTTAGGCGATATTGGCGGCGTGTTTAAAATGGCTTTTCGAAAAGTATTTAGGCGAAAAGCCCCTATAAACCAAACCTCTTAAACTATTAAAAGCCAACTTTAACAAGTTGGCTTTTTAGTTATTTAGGGTTATATAAAAATCTCGGTTACATTCTTTTGTTTGAATAAGCTTTGCGCACGTTTTATAATCACTTTTTTCTGTTGGCAAATTAGTCGAAAGGCTAAGACGCAAAGTTTCCGGTCTAAGGTGTAAACTACGATAGCGGGGCTGCTGCATAATTTTTATACGGTATTGCTTGCCCTCAGTGTCGTTTTTGTGTATCCATATGATATGGATAAAATTTTGTGACTCTTAAGGTGTTACTGTGTTTATGCATACGTCGTTGGCCTGTGGAAAATGGTCAACTATAGGTTGTTTAAACCATCATACTCAATTGTTCATTGGGGATGTGGTTAGTGTAACCTTTTCAGACATGCAAGGAGTGCTTGTTGATTTATCGTTTGATTATAAAATTACCTCTTTAGAACAAGGTGAGCCTCATGCTTGGCCACGCTTAGTTGCTGAGTATATAAACGTGCATGTGCCCCTGGTAAGTGCAGGTAGAATGACCAAGCAAGGGTTGGTTGTTGGCTATCGAGATAACGAAATATTTGCCCTAGAAAGTAGCGGTATTAATAAGGCAAAGGTTGATTTTCATTGCATTGCAAAGTGCGATACCCCCGCTAAGTGCACCAACCAAGCATATGATTTTGTATACCCTAATGGGGGCGAACAATACAATGCGGGGACTCGCGTACTGCAGCCTAAAACAGGTTATATATACCAATGTAAGGCATGGCCATTTAGCCAATTTTGCAGAACCAATAATGATAAAGACCCAAGCTTTGAACCTGGTATCGGAAAAAGCTGGGCAATGGCCTGGACTAAGGTCTCTTAACGCTTTTAAAATAAAAACTATCTTCCCATGGGTGTAATGACAAGAATAAAATTGCAGTAATTTTAAAATTTGGACTTATACCTCAAGCCCACTCTCTATGAGTGGGCTTTTTTATTTTTATGATAAACTGCCTGCATTGTTATTTTTTATACGGTTTTGTTGTGTCTTTAAGTGAATTTTCTTCTCAATCATTAGCTCGTTTTCCTGTTGCTAAAAAGCAACCTCATCAATTAACTATGCACAATAAAATGCGCACCGATAACTACTACTGGATGCGCGATGATGAGCGCGAAAACCCAGAAATACTCGCCCATTTAGCGGCCGAAAATACATACTGCGATGAGCAACTAGCCGCAATAAAACCACTTCAAAGCAGTATTTTTGAAGAACTAAAAGGGCGCATCGTAAAAGATGACAACACGGTGCCGGTTAAAGATGGCAAGTACTGGTATCACTCAGAGGTACGTGGTGACGATGAGTATTCGCGTCATTACAGAAGCACAAGTATTAACACCGATAACAAGCAGTTACTACTTGATGTAAATGCTTTAGCTCAAAGCCATGAATTTTACGAACTAGGTGAAGTCGCGCTAAGCCCATGCGAGCAATTAATGGCATACAGCGAAGATACCGAAGGGCGCAGAATTTACAGCGTACATTTTAAAAACCTGCAAACAGGTGAAATGCTCAGCGATGTTTTAGAAAACACTGAAGGGCAAGTTGTTTGGGCTAACGACAATAAAACCGTATTTTACGTTAAAAAAGACTTACAAACGTTACTGGGTTTTCAGGTGTTTAGGCATGAACTAGGCACAGCGCAAAGCCAAGATGTTATGGTGTACGAAGAGCACGATAAAAGCTTTTTTATGGGCTTGGGTAAAAGCCGTGACGAGAGCCTTATTATTATTGATTTGGCCACCACCGAAACAAACGATACCTGGGTGCTTGATGCCAATAACCCGCAAGGTCAATTTAACGCATTACTACCGCGCGAAGAAGGGCATGAGTTTGATATAGATAAACACGGCGATACTTTTTACATAGTAACCAACTGGCAAGCTAAAAATTTCAGACTGATGACGGCAACAAGCGAAACGATTGCAGATAAAACGCAGTGGCAAGAGCACACCGCGCACCGTGAGCATGTGTTGCTTGAAGGCGTAGAGATATTTGACGATTTTTTAGTATTAACTGAGCGCGAGCAAGGTCAAGCTCGCTTTGTTGTTATTAACCAAGCTCAAGAGCGCATGGCGCTTGAATTTAGCGACCCATGTTACTATGCCGCTGTGGCGATGAACCCCGAGCCACAGGCGCGTTCGGTACGTATTTATTATTCAAGTCTAACCACGCCAGGAACGTTGTACGATGTTGATTTAGCCACGGGCAAAAAAACATTGTTAAAACAGCAGCAAGTACTGGGCGGGTTTGATAGTGCACTTTATGCCTCTGAGCGCTTATTCGTGACAGCACGTGATGGCGTGCAAGTACCTGTTTCGTTAGTTTATAGAAAAGACACCTTTACCAAAGATGGCACTAACCCACTGTTTCAATATGGCTATGGTGCATATGGTTACACGATAGATCCGAGCTTTTCGAGTACCTCATTGAGTTTGCTAGATCGCGGTTTTGTGTATGCGATTGCACATGTTAGAGGCTCCGAAATGCTAGGACGCCATTGGTACGAGCAAGGTAAAAAAGAGCATAAACAAAATAGCTTTAGCGACTTTATTGATATTACAAAGGCTCTTGTAGAGCAAGGCTACGGTGATAAAAACAAAGTATTTGCCTCTGGCGGCAGTGCAGGTGGTTTGTTAATGGGCGCTGTATTAAACCAAGCGCCAGATCTTTACTTAGGTGTAGGGTGTCATGTGCCATTTTTAGATGTGTTAACCACCATGCTAGATGAAAGTATTCCACTTACCACTAACGAGTATGATGAATGGGGCAACCCAAACGATGAACACTTTTATGATGTAATAGCCGCGTACTCACCGTACGATAATATTAGCGCCCAAGACTACCCGCATATTTTAGTCACCACAGGCCTGCACGACTCTCAAGTACAATATTGGGAGCCTATGAAGTGGGTAGCAAAAATGCGAGAACTCAAAACCGATAACAATATACTGGTATTTAAAACCGACATGGATGCAGGGCATGGCGGCGCATCTGGGCGTTTTAAAAGCCTTGAAGAAAAAGCCCTCGAAATGGCCTTTTTTATCGCGCTTATAAATTAACTGCAAAATACGCAAAATGTATTAAGCTTTAATGAAGCACTGATATATAAAAGGTTATTTATGTTTGGAGCACATGGAGAGTTTTATATTTGCTCTCAGCCACCCACCATGTATTTAAAGCTAATGGGTAGTTTTAATAATGAAGGAATTACTTTACTAACGAATGGCGTGGTGAACGAACTAAGTATGCACCCCAAAGGCGCGGTAAAGTGTGTTGTGGTTAATTTAGAAGAATTTGAGTTAATAACTGTAGATAGCATGGACTCGTTAGAGGCGTACTTTGCCAGCGTAAAAGAGCGTGGCTACGAACGCGTAGATTACTTATATGCAAACATTATTGCTAAAAATATGTTCGAGAAGGTCTGGAACAACAGCGATATTGAAGTTAACTTTTATAAAGACTCAGAAAGTTACCTACATCAACACCCAGACGATGAATACATTAAAACCTACTGGTAAATAGTCATTATAAGCCCCTATGCTACGGGGCTTATAATGCTCTCTAGGCAGTTTTTGTACCTTCTTGATAAATTTAACGAGATATTGTTTTTAAGCTTCACTTTATAGTCGCCGCTGTCTGTTGGCATAAGCTCTTTTATGGCATGTTTTCTAACTAGCGTGGAGCGGTGAATACGTATAAAACCTTCAGGCTCTAGCTGTTGCTCAATGTTTTTCATGGTTTCACGGTGTAAAACGGGGGCGCTGTTACCATTAAAGTGCAGCTCTACATAATTACCCGCACCGTTAATCCATACAATATCGTTAATATCTATTAAACGTACCTTACCTACATCTTTAACAACAATATGTGCAGCAATAGGTTGCTCGTTTTCAGATGCGGCTTTAAACAAGCGCTCGGCTTGTGTGGCTAATGGGCATAAATGAATAAGCTTATCGAAGCATTTTTCAAGCCTTGAAGCGGTTGCATCGACGGTTAAAAAATCGACTGCGCCGACTTCAAACGCAAAATTAGCAAATTCAGCCGACCTAGCAATCACCACCACTTTCATTGTTTTAGCCAATTCAGTTAGGTGCACTATTTGAGTAGGATCATTTAAATTAGATAATTCGTAAAAAAGCACATTAAAACGAGAGGTATCTATTTGATCTAAACGCTGCTCGGGCAGTTGTGTTTGCGAATCAAAGTGACGGTGAGCTTGCACCTGCTGAGTTAAGAATGTTGCAAATTTGCTCGTGCTAACTCTAATTAGTGCATGAAAGTAAGTAATCATAAAAAAATCCATCTCTAGAGTGTGTAGTTATAAAGACCGTGTATTTAATAAAAAATGTTAAAAAAATTTAATCTAATTTATAACAATCTGGGATAAGTACCTTCATCCCATATATCTTGCTGTTTGTACCTGACTAAATGCCTATTAAATAATGCGCATAGTGTCTTAAAATTATTCCACTTAATGTTGAAATGTTTGTAACCAACCAGTTACAAAAATAACATTTCAGGGACATTATAGTATGAAAAAAATAAATAACTTAGATAGTCGTACATTTAAAAAATCTTCATTGTCTTTAGCACTTAGTGCGACAGTGCTTGCTGGCTTTTCTTTTCAAGGTTTAGCCGCAGAAGAAGACGAACTAGAAAAAATAGAACGCGTGCAAGTAACGGGTTCTCGTATTCGTTCAGCCGAGGCGATGTCATCTGCACCTATACAGGTTGTAAGTGGCGAGGCAATTGATGCATCGGGTTCTTTAAACATCCAAAACCTACTGCTAGAAAACCCAGCATTTGGCTCTCCAGCTATTAGCCGTACTAACTCTAACTTTTCGACGGCAAGCGCGGGTGTAGCTACTGTTGATTTGCGTAACTTAGGTTCAAACCGTACTTTAGTACTTGTGAATGGGCGCCGTTATGTATCGGGTGTACCTGGTAGCTCGGCAGTTGATTTAAATACCATTCCTAGTCAATTCATTGAGCGCGTGGAAATTATGACCGGTGGCGCATCATCAGTATATGGTTCTGATGCGGTTGCAGGTGTAGTTAACTTTGTACTAAAAGATGACTTTGAAGGCGTAGAATTTGAAGGCCAATACGGCGAATCAAGCGAAGGTGATGATGAATCTCGCCAGTTTTCTTTTACCTCGGGTTTAACTACGGGTGATGGCAAAGGTCAAGCCATGTTCCACTTAGGCTACTCAGACCAAGGAGCTGTGTTTTCACGCGATCGTGAGCGCTCTGCAGTAGACCAATTTTCAGGTATTTATTTTGAAGACGATCCGGCGGCAAATCCGGGTTCTATTTTTGAAGCCGTTAATCCGTTTTTCTCATCATTTCCGCCACAAGGGCGTTTTGATGCAGGCGATACACGCTTTACTTACGATCCAAACAACAACTTACAAGACTCGTTTAGCACCAATGGCGGTGACGGTATAGATGCCAACGGCTTTAACCGAAGCGGCGTACGTACCATTGCTATACCAACAGAGCGCTACTTATTTGCCTCAAATGGTAGTTACGAGCTAACAGATAAACACAGCTTCTTTTTTGAAGGGACGTACGCATCTAGTACCACTATTTCAGAGTTAGAGCCTTTTCCGTTTGCCTCAGATGACATTTATGCCAATGGCCGCGTGCCAATTGAGTTTGACGTAAATGGCGAAATGCTCAGAAATGCCTTTGTGCCAGATGATATCTACAATGCAGCAACAGACACCGACGGTGATGGTGCTAGAGATATCTTTTTTGCAAAACGTTTAAGTGATGTAGGTAACCGTGGTGCCCGTGCAGAGCGTGATACATTCCGCTTAGCTGTGGGCTTTCAGGGTGAGATTAACGACAGCTGGTTTTACGATACCTACTATGTGTACGGTAAAACGAAAGAGTCGCAAGTCTCTGGTGGCTTAGTAAATGTACAAAGCTTTCGCCAAGGTTTAGAGGCGGTAATTGATAGCCAAGATTTAGATGCGGATGGCATTACCGATGAAGCGATTTGTATTGATGCAACAGCGCGTGGTTTTAATTGTGCGCCAGTAAACATTTACGGATTTAATTCACTATCGCAAGGTGCAATTGATTTTGTTAGTGCGCCAAGTACGCTTTCTACGTCGGTAGAGCAAGAAATTATTGGCGGTAATGTCTCAGGTGATTTATTTGAGCTGCCTGCGGGTATGGTAGGTATTGCGGCTGGTTTTGAATACCGCGAAGAGTTTTCTCGTAGTGAATTTGATGCCCTACAGCAAGCGGGCTTAAATGCCGGTAATGCAATTCCTGCAACCGAAGGTTCTTTTGATGTAACTGAATACTATGTTGAGGCTAACATTCCTGTGCTGGATGCGGTAACAATGAACGCTGCAGTCCGTTTATCTGACTACTCAACAGTGGGTAATACAGAAAGCTGGAACGTAGGTGTTGATTGGGAAGTGATGGATAGCTTACGCCTTCGTGCTACCCGCGCCCGCTCTACACGTGCGCCTAATATTGATGAGTTATTTTCACCGCCTTCGCAAACCTTCCCAAGTGGTTTAAATGATCCATGTATAGGTGTTACAAACAGTGGCGGTGGCGCTGTAGGTGATGCGTGTCGTGCCGATGCGGGTGTTGCAAATAATATTGCATCAAACGGTGAGTTTACCCTTAACCAGTCTGATTTACAGGGTATTAGTGGTTTTAACCGTGGTAACCCAGACTTAAAAGAAGAAGTGGGCGACTCTGTGACTGTGGGTGTGGTATTTACCCCAGAGGAGCTAATTTCGGGCCTTGACGTTACCCTTGATTACTTTGATATAGAAATCACAGATGCGATTGTATCTACACCGCGCCAATTTATTTTAGACCAATGTTATGGCGGTGGTGACGATAGCTTCTGTAGCTTTATAACTCGTCGTAGCGGCCCTTCTGGTAATAATAGCGCAGGGTCACTTGAGTTTATTGACAGTGGTGTATCAAATAGTGGTGGTTTAGGAACTGAAGGTGTTGATTTAACACTAACCTACTCTGCCGACATTGGCCCAGGCGCATTTAGAACTCGCCTCGCATACACTTACTTGATTGACGGTTACACTATTCCGTTACCGGGTGCGGATAAAGATGAGTTTGCAGGTGAAATTGGCGCATCTGAGCACAAAGCTAACTGGAACTTAGGCTATAAGCTTGATGACTTTGATTTTAACTGGAGCATGACCTACATAGGGGCTGCTGACTTTGATGATCAATTCTTAAGTGGCTTTGGTATTCCAGCTGGCGGCGTGGGTATTGGCTCAGTAACCTACCACGATGTACAAGCAAGCTATCATATAAGTGACGCGGTAGAGCTATACGCCGGCGCTAACAATTTATTTGATAAAGAGCCTCCACGTATACTTTCAGGTGTAAGTGGCTCAAGCACAGGTACTGAAACCGACGCAGGTACGTATGACCCAATCGGGCAAACCTTCTATATTGGTTTTAGAAGTAAATTTTAAGCAGTTAATACTGCACAATTGTCGTTTTTCCAGCTTCACTTAATTAAGGAACTGGTATTAATAAAAGCCCCAGCCGTTGCTGGGGCTTTTTAATGCAAGCGCGAAAAGGGTGGGCTGGTTTGCTTTAAAATTATTTATGCTCCGCTTAAACCAAAAACAACGCCACTGGTAACAGTGGCGTTGTTTAGTCAATAGGGGGCGCTAATATAGTATCCGAATCGCAAAGAAATTTACGATTCTCCCTATTTGTAGCCCTCCCCTTTTGAGGGCTTATTTTTTAGCTTAGTCTAAGTACGCTTTTAACATCCATACTAGTTTTTCTTGCTCTGAAATATAATCACCCATTAATGACGCTGTACCTTCATCATCTGCATCACCTGCTTGAGTAAGTACTTCACGTTGCATTTTAATTAGTGTGCTGTAGCCAGCTAATAGGTTTTCTACGGCTGCCGTACCATCGCTAATGTTTTTAGCTTCTTTAATTTCACTTACTTCTAAGTAATCAGAAAACGCATGTAGTGGCGCGCCATCTAACGTTAAAATACGTTCAGCAATTTCATCTACTTTTTCAAGCAGAAGATTGTAAATCTCTTCAAATTTAATGTGTAATTCAAAAAAGTTACGGCCTTTAATATTCCAATGAAAACCGCGCGCATTCATGTATTGAATTTGGTAGCTGCTCAATAATGTATTGAGTGACTTAACAATGTCTTCGCTTTTTGCGCTGTTTAAACCAATTGCATTTACCTGTGACATACCTTGCTCCTTGATGAACCGTTTATTTATGAACTGATGATCATTATTGCTCAGTGCTATTAATTAGTAAAATTGTTTAAACCAGTCAATGCAATAGGTTTTAACTATTAATAACGTGCAGCGCAATAAATCACTCATACAATATAGATGGGTTGAATTTATTAAAATTCTACCCCTTAACAATAAAATAAAGACAAAACATGGATAAATTATGATCTAAAACAAGTTTTCTACAAGGTTGAATATTGGCTATTTGATGTATTGATCTAAATCAGTAAATGCTTATGGCTGTAGCGCATAATTCACTCAAGCAAAATAAATATCTTAAATTTATTGGAGAGCGATTATGGATGCAAAAACAGTAAAACAAAATAAAGCAGAGTTAATAGTGGTAGGTATAGCCGTTATAGCATTTGTATTGGGGCTGGTGGCGCATTTAGCAGGCGCAAGTTTTGCTAATGCCGACACGTTTGGCTACATTGCCGCACCCATGCCACTTATTTTGGGGGTGATATTTTTAATCAGTTATAAAATAGCAGAGGCGGGGGAAGACTAGGCTGCTTCGTTAAGGCACTTAATAATGTATTCAAGCACTTGGCGAGAATAAATCATACTGGTATGGCTTAAATGAAACACTTTATGCTCAGCCATGCCTTTAAGCTTGGTTTCGTCTAGTAAAACGGTGCCATCGGACTGACTGCCTTTGACAATTAACGGCATTAAACCAATGGGCAAATCGCCAGCAATACTGTAAAGCTTGGCCTTAAACGGCCAGTTACCATTTTTAGTGAGTAAAAACTCGACGCTGTTTTTTAAAAAGGTTTCAAACCCTTTTTGCTTCATCTTTTGCGCTATGTGGCTGCCTTGATGGGGTGTGCCAAGCGTAATCACTTTAGTGACATGGTGACTCGCTGGCGTGCCTGCCTCTAAGTAGGCGCGGGCAATTAATCCGCCCATAGAGTGACATACTAATGCAGAGGGCTCATCACCAATAAACTCATCAATTTGTTTAAATATGGTGCTTAAGTTTGGGTCGAGCGTATTGTAAGTGAGATTCAGTACTTTAACTCCAGACTGTTCAAGACGAGAGCAGAGCGGGCGCATAACAAAGCCCGACATATAAAGGCCGTGTAATACAATAACGTGGTTTATTTTCATACGCCCTTACCTACAATTTACATTAACTGTTGTGGTTTTATTTCGATATTAGCCGTATCAGAGCTGACCCACACATCACCATCTTGAACGGTAATGGTAAGTTTTATATTGCGGTCGGCTAAATCTGCAAGTGCCTGAGTAGCGGCGTAATCAAGGCTAAAAATACTTAAGTTTTTAAAATCGTACAATTTAGGTTGATGTTTTTGCCACCAAATAGCTTGGTTGTTTTCGCCATAGGTATAAAGCACCACTTTTTTAGCTTTATTGCAGGCTTTTTTAAGACGCTTTTCATCTGGCAAGCCCAGCTCAATCCACAGCTCTATCTCTTCACTGTAGTTTACATGCCAAAGCTCAGGTTCATCGTCGGCACTTAAGCCTTTGGTAAATTCTAAGCCATCACAACTATTTAGCGCATAGGCTAATAAGCGAATCATCAAGCGTTGCTCGGTTTCAGAGGGATGCTGTGCCAACGTTAAATTAAAATCTTGGTACACGTGGCGGTCCATATCGCTTAACGATAATTGCGCTTTAATAATGGTAGATTTAAGAGCCATAATATCTAATCTAAAAAAATTTGCGCCAGTATAGCGCAATTAAATGAATTGCCAGTTAAAATAGCGTCAAATTATATGTTAGGAGTTAAAAATGGCTATCCAGTGGTTCCCTGGGCACATGAATAAAGCCCGTAATGAGATTAAAGAAATAATGCCGCAAATGGATGTGATCATTGAAGTGCTTGATGCACGCATTCCTTACAGTAGTGAAAACCCTATGGTAACCACGCTTCGTGAAGGCAAGCCGGTCATCAAAATTTTAAATAAGGCGGATTTAGCCGATCCTAAAATGACCCAAGCGTGGAAAGACTATTTTGAGCAAGAAAGTGGCGTTAAAGCCATCGCGTTTGGTCATGATAAAGCCGCTGAGGTGCACCGAATTAATGAGCTTTGTAAAAAATTAGTGCCACATAAAGTGGGCGCCGATAAGCAAATTAAAGCCATGATCATGGGTATTCCAAATGTGGGCAAATCAACGTTAATTAACGTATTAGCTGGGCGCATAGTTGCAAAAACGGGTAACGAGCCTGCGGTAACAAAAGCGCAGCAACGTATTAAGCTTGAAGACGGCATTATGCTTTACGACACGCCGGGTATGCTGTGGCCTAAAGTAGAAAACGAGAACTCGGGTTATCGTTTAGGTGCCACCGGTGCAATACGTGATACAGCGCTTGAATACGAAGATGTGGCAAGTTATACCGCAGAGTATTTATTAAAAGCCTACCCAGAGCTTTTAAAAGCACGCTATAAAATAGATGAACTGCCAGAAAGTGACTGGGAGTTTGTAGAAATGGCCGGTAAAAAGCGTGGTTGTATTCGTGGCGGTAACCAAATAGACACCTATAAAATGTCTGAAATACTGATTAACGAATTACGTGATGGGATTATCGGCCGTATTACCATGGAAACCCCAGCCATGCGTGAAGAAGAAGAAATTATGGTAGCTGACTTACGCGCCGCTGCAGAGGCCAAAAAAGCCGCTAAAGAAGAAGAGAAAAAACAGCGCCGTGCACGTGCACGTAAAAACCGCCGTTAATATGTGAATTTATGTGAGTATGTTACTTACTAAATTACAGACATAAAAAAAGCCCGTAAGGGCTTTTTTAGTTTCATATCTACCGTCACCGATATGAGCAATGTAGCAAGTAAAATAGTAGGGCGGTTACTTATCATCAACATCAAGGGGCGTTGCGGTTCATAACAAGTAACCATAGCTGTTTACGTGCGCCACACGTTGTTTCAGGGTCGAGAAACAAATTAGTTCATTCCGTCACAAGTGGGTATGCATTCCCGTCTTGTTGATATTGATTATCAGTTAGATCTAATAAACTGTCAACACCTAAATGCAAATAATTCTTATTTTATTAAGTGCGTTTTTTAGTCATCGCATAGGTGTACTTCACTACCCTTCTTATTAATTTTTGTTTATGTCTATTTTGTTCATGGTTTTTATGAACAAAATGTACTTTACCGTCATCAATGCACCTTTCCCTCAAAATATTTCGTTAATTTCACGTTAACAATAAGCTGCGCTTTAGATAGCAGTTTGTCGTCGCTTATCTACCTGACAATAAAGATACAAACACAGCGTGGAGAAAATAATGAAAGCAAGTAACACACAGCTCGCTTTAGCAATTACAGCAGCGTTGGCTAGCACATCAGCTTTAGCCGATAACGATACTCAAAAACTACAAGCACAATTAGATGCATTGCAAAAAGAAGTTAACTCTTTAAAAACATCAAGTGGCTTTAATTTGGAGTTTGGAGGACGAGTACAGCTTGATTACAACTA
Source organism: Pseudoalteromonas sp. CST2 (assembly GCF_028599385.1). Classification (NCBI taxonomy): domain Bacteria; kingdom Pseudomonadati; phylum Pseudomonadota; class Gammaproteobacteria; order Alteromonadales; family Pseudoalteromonadaceae; genus Pseudoalteromonas; species Pseudoalteromonas sp. CST2. Next base: position 47,128 of record NZ_JAQREO010000014.1, on the reverse strand, counting down.
TTTTGAAGGTGCCTATAACGCAGGCAATGATGGCTCAGGTGGAAGCGACTTCTTCCCTCGTCGTATTCGTACCTACGTAGAGAGCGAGCATGGAAACTGGGATCACAAATTACTTTTAGAATTTGGCGAAGGGGATGCCGAAATTGTACTTGCCCGCGTGCGCTACGCCTTTGAAAACGGTCTTAAAATTAAAGCGGGTAAAATCCGTGAAGACATGTCGCTAAACGCACTTACTAGCTCAAAGCACATTAATACTATTGAGCGTAGTACGCTTGCTAATACTTTCTCGCCTTTTTTCCGTTGGGGCGTATCTGCTTATCAATACTTTAAAGACTCAGGCTTTCGATATGCCGTTGGGGTTTATAAAAATGATGCCTTTGGTGCAACGGGTAACGATGAAAACGACCGTCTAACGCTTGCTATTACAGGGCGTGCTACGTGGTCAAGTGCAGCACCTGGTGACGTGATTCATTTAGGTGCATGGCATTCATACCGTGATATGGGTGGCAATGAACTAGGCGAGCGTTTTGCGCGTGGTGAAGTGCGCGAAACTAATGTACGCCTTGTTAATTATGCTACAGGCGGCACAGCGGTAGCACTGGATAGCTTATTGCAGTCTGGGCTTGAATTTGCTTTTCAGGCTGACTCTTTAACATTAGAGGCAGAATATGCAAGCCGTGCTTTAGATGCGCTCAATAGCAGCGATGATCTAGATGGCGAACGTTTTGACGGCTTTCATATCTCAGCAAGTTACTTTTTAGGGGGTGAGCAACGACAGTATAAAGCTGGCTCTGCACTATTTGTACAACCTAAAAATATTAAAAATGCATGGGAGTTAGTTGCTCGAGTTTCGCAAATGGATGCAACGAGTAAAAACCAAGGTAGCGAAGTAACTACCTACACACTTGGTACAAGCTATTACGTTAGTAGTGACATTAAATTTATGGGTAATCTTATCTACAGCGATGTAGATGGCCCAGGTACCGCTGCGCTTGTAGGTGATGAAGACTCTGGTATGGGCTTTAGTGCACGTATGCAGTATTTATTTTAAGGGGACACACAATGAAATTATTTAAGTCAGTTAAAACAACATTATTAGCGGCATCATTAGTACTAAGCAGCCCTATGGCATTGGCCGATATTCACTTTTTAGTACCGGCAGGCCCAGGTGGCGGATGGGATACAACTGCGCGCGGTGTAGGTGAAGGTTTAGTAAAGGCAGGCATTGATAATAATGCGTCTTTTCAGAATATGTCGGGCGGTGGCGGCGGGCGCGCCATTGCCTACTTAATAGAATCAGGTACTAAAAAAGGCGATATATTAATGGTTAATTCAACGCCTATTGTATTGCGAGCCTTAACGGGGAAAATTCCCTATAGCTACCGAGATTTAACTCCCGTAGCCAATATGATTGCTGATTTTGGTGCCTTTGTTGTTCGTAACGATTCGCCCTATAAAACCTGGCAGGATGTTATTAAAGCGCTTAAAGAAGACCCAAGCTCAATTAAAGTAGCGGGTGGTTCTGCCCGTGGCAGTATGGATCACTTAGTTGCTGCACAAGCGGCTAAAGCAGGCGGGGTTGATGGCCGCAGAATTCGTTACATTCCTTACGATGGCGGTGGTAAAGCAAAAGCTGGTTTACTCTCTGGTGAAGTAAACTTACTTTCTACCGGTTTAAGCGAGGCGTTAGAAGTTGCAAATGGCGGGCAGGCGAGGGTGTTAGCAGTTACATCGCCAGAAGCTTTAGCGGATTACCCTAAAATACCTACGTTAAAGTCGATGGGTTACGATATGGAGTTTGTTAATTGGCGCGGCTTTTTTGCTGCTCCTAATTTACCTGCCGATAAACTTGCTCAATACACCGAGAAACTTCGTAAATTACAATTAACTCCTGAGTGGGAAACTGTTCGCGCGCGAAATGGCTGGTTAAATCTCTTTCAAGAAAAAGATGAATTTATCCAGTCACTTGAAAAACAAGAAGCGCAGCTTAAAGTGGTAATGCAAGAGCTTGGCTTTATTCGTAAAGCGGATTAATCGAGGTTTTTATGATGAATCGCGAACTACTAGGGCCAAGTTTATTCTTGGCGCTATTTACACTCTACGCCATTGTAGCGTGGCAAATTCCACTATTACCATTTGAAGAGTACGAAACGGTTACTTCTGCTACATTACCAAAAGTATACGCAGCTTTTGGCATTGTGGTGTGCTTGCTTTCTATCGGTTCTACTTTGCTTAAGCCAAACGAAAAAGCGGCAGAAAACCAGCCTCTAGAAAAGTCGCATGTCGTACGAACTTTAGGCTTATTAGTTTTAATGGTGATTTATAGTGCAATGTTGGAGCCTGTTGGCTTTTTAATCTCGACCAGCGCCTTTTTATTAGCGGGTTTTTTTGTAATGGGTGAAAGGCGCAAGAAGATTCTATTGTTTGCCTCTATTCCTGTTGCCGTAGTGTTTTGGTTTTTGATGACTCAAGTATTAGGTATTTACTTGGTTCCGGGCGATTTATGGAGTTAAGTTATGTTTGATGGAATTATGCTTGGTTTGTCGACCGTGCTCGACTTTAATAATTTAATGTACGTGATAGCAGGCTGTTTGGTGGGTACTTTTATTGGTATGTTACCTGGGCTTGGGCCAATAACTGCTATTGCATTGATGATCCCTATTACTTACAGCATAGGTGCTGATTCAGGGATGATTTTAATGGCTGGGGTTTATTATGGCGCTATTTTTGGTGGCTCTACATCATCCATTTTAATAAATGCGCCAGGGGTGGCGGGTACGGTGGCTTCATCTTTTGATGGCTATCCGTTAGCAAAGCAAGGGCATGCTGGTAAAGCCTTGGCTATTGCCGCTTACTCCTCATTTATAGGTGGAACTATAGGCGCCATACTACTTATGGTTGCCGCACCTCTACTAGCAAAGGTTTCGTTGAGCTTTCAATCTCCTGATTATGTTGTGCTAATGTTTTTAGGTTTAACAGCTATTGCTGCATTTTCAAATAAAGGCCAATTTTTAAAAGCAATGATGATGACAGTATTTGGTTTAATGCTGGCAACGGTAGGTATAGATCCATCCTCGGGAACCGAGCGATTTACCTTTGGACAAGCCGACTTACTCGATGGTATTAGCTTTTTATTAATTGCAATGGCAACGTTTGCACTTGCTGAGGCATTAATTAATGTAGTTAAGCCAGAGAAGAAAGACGCTAAAAGTCTTAATGATTCAGATACGCCGCAAATAGGTTCAACTAAATTAACAAAAGACGAAGTTAAAGATATGGCGCCGGTTGTTGGCCGTTCGTCATTTTTAGGATTTATTGTTGGTGTTTTACCTGGCGCAGGAGCCACTATTGCAAGCTTTATGGCCTATGCCACTGAGCGAAATTTGGCACCTAAAGGCCTAAAAGAAAAATTTGGAAAAGGCTCTTTACGTGGTCTTGCCGCTCCTGAGTCTGCAAATAATGCAGCATGCACAGGCTCATTTGTACCTTTATTAACATTGGGGATTCCTGGCTCTGGCACGACGGCCATTATGCTAGGAGCATTAATAGCGTATGGTATTCAGCCAGGCCCTATGCTCATGCAAGAAAACCCAAGTGTATTTTGGTCTGTCATTGTAAGCATGTATTTTGGCAACATTGTTTTATTGATTTTAAACCTACCTCTCATTCCTTATTTTGCAAAAGTATTGGCAATGCCAAAGTCGGTATTAACCATTATGATTTTGTTCTTTAGTTTAATTGGCGTGTACTTGGTGTCGTTTAACACATTCGACTTATTTATGATGGTTGGTGTTGCCTTGGTTGCGTTAATATTACGCCTATTGGCCTTTCCAATGGCTCCTTTGTTACTTGGCTTTATTTTAGGCGATATGATTGAGCGAAACTTTCGTCGCTCAATGATGATTTCGGATGGCTCATTAAGCTTTTTATGGGAGAGGCCACTCACATTAAGTATTTTTATACTTTCTATTTTAGTGTTGTTGTTCCCATTAAAAGATTATTTGAAGCAGCGCCGTGCGGATAAAACAGCTTCTAGGTTACAGCAAGAGCAAGCTTAATAAGGACGTTAATGACAAACACCAACAAACCAAGCCCATTGCAGAGCATGGTAAAAAAACCTAAACGATTAGAAACACGTTTAATTATTTGGGTAACTGGGCTATGTGTTTTACAAGCAATATTGTTTGGGGCGTTGGTGTATCAGCTTACGGCGCAAAGTTTACATAATCACATAGGTGATAAAGCACTCGCTGTAGCAAGTAGTGTCGCAACACGTACCGATGTTATAAATGCGTTAGAGGGAAAAGGTGATTTAACAGCATTTAATTTGCAAATAGAAAGCCTTACGGAGCTAACAAGCGCTGATTTTATAGTGGTTGGCGATATTAATGCACTGCGTATTATACATCCTGATGCGCAAAAAGTTGGCAAACCTATGGTTGGAGGTGATAGTCAGGAGGCCCTTCAAGGCGAGCGCTATATATCGGTAGCTCATGGCAGCATGGGGGAGTCAATTCGCGGTAAAGTACCTGTATATAATGCTAACAATGAAATTATAGGCCTAGTGTCTGTTGGTTTTTTGGTGCAATCAATTGATCCGCTTATTTTATCTCGTAGTGCTGAAATACTTATTTGGGGGCTGATGCTTGTTGGTTTAAGTATTATTGCCGCGGTTTATATTGGTCAACGAGTACGTAATGCTATATTTGGTTTGCAACCAGATGAGATAGCAAGATTATTTTCAGAGCAGGATGCTATTTTAAATACTGTACGTAGCGGCATTATTGCACTGGAGCCTGATGGAACCGTGCGTAAACTAAATCAACGTGCCTGTGAAATTCTTGATAAGCCTACATCTACAATCCATAAAAACCTTACTCTAGAAGACCTATTGCCTGAGCATGCTGAGTTTTTACTGCGCAATCAAAGCCGCAAAATTGTTGGGTTTGAGTTATTTGCTGCAGATAAACGAATTATTTTGTCGCGGTTTTCTTTACAAGTTCAAGGTCAGGATGATGGTATTTTGCTCAGTATGCGCCCGTCTGATGAACTGGAATATTTAAGTCAGCAGCTAACAAAAGTACAAGCATTTGCTGAGTTACTTCGTGTTCAAACACATGATTACTCGAATAAATTAAACCTAATTGGTGCTTTAGTACAAATGGGCAAAAACGAGCAAGCAATTGAACTTATAGGGCAGGAAAGTCAGGGTTCTCAAGCACAAATTCACAACTTACTTGAGCGGATTCAAGACCCCGTATTAGCTGGTTTATTGGTGGGAAAATATCACAAAGCACGAGAGCTTAATGTTGCTCTTGAGCTTAACCAAGATAGTTTGCTTGGTGTTATAGAACGTAAGGATATGCTTGAACGAGTGGTTTCTATTTTAGGCAATTTAATAGATAACGCCATTGAAGCTGCTATTAGATCATCTGATACTCGCCCTGCTAAAGTAAGGGTAACAGTTGACGAAACCAGTCAAACTTTATTGTTTGACGTGGAAGATACGGGGTTTGGCTTAGGCTCTGATCATGAAGTCATTTTTACGCCTCAATTTAGTTCTAAGTCTGGGGCGCAACACGGTATTGGATTGTACTTAGTAAAAACCAATTTAGACTCCTGCCGTGGTAGTTTAGAAATTGGTGAGTCGGATTTATTAGGGGCGCGGTTAAGTGTTTATATTCCAAAATAATAAGAGTAATTAAGCAATGACCTATTCTGTAATTATAATTGAAGACGAAGTTGAAGTTGCACAGCTAATTGCCCAGTACTTATTACTGCCGGGGGGCGCTGCGGGAAGTCAAATTGCAAAACAGAGTTTGCGCCAAGGACAGTACCAAGTGGTTGGAATTGCAGGTAATTTAAGTACTGCAACAGCTCTATTGCAAGCGATAGAGGCAGATCTTATTTTACTCGATATACATTTACCTGATGGTAACGGACTCGATTTATTATCAGATTTACGGCGTCGTGAAATTAAGAGCGAAGTGATGCTACTAACGGCTGCCAAAGAAGTTGAAACACTTGAAAAAGCAATGCAACTTGGTGCCTGTGACTTTTTAGTTAAACCGTTAATGTTAAATAGATTAGATCAAGCTCTTTCGCGCTTTGAGGCGCGTCAACAGTGTTTTTCTGATGCAAACGAAGTGACCCAATCAATGGTTGATGTGTTATTCGGCTCAAAAGAGAAAAAGCAGGGTGCTATTAGGCTGCCCAAAGGCGTTGACCAACTTACATTGCAAAAAATTCATGATGCATTCGTACAGCATGATTCAAGTGCATTTACTGCTCAGCAAATGGGCGATTTAGTGGGGGTAAGCCGCTCAACTGCTCGTCGCTATTTAGAGTTTTTATTAGAGTCTGAAAAGTTAAGTGCTGATCAAAGCTACGGTAGTATTGGCAGGCCAGAGCGTTGTTACAAAATAATTAAGTAACTGAGTGCTCTTCAGATTACAAGAATAAAACATAATCTTTTTAATGGGTTACATAATAATCAGTGCTATTTAACCAGTGCTTGATGTAAATCTAGAAAAATTTTATTGAATTGATTGCATTTTAAGCGACTTGTATGGTGATGTTCGCTTTAAGTAATGCTATACTCCCGCCGAATAATTTATCGACTTTATTAAGAGTAAAATAATGGCAGATTTATCGAAGTACAGAAACATTGGTATTTTCGCGCACGTTGATGCGGGTAAAACCACTACTACTGAGCGTATCCTGAAGCTTACAGGTACTATCCATAAAACAGGTGAGGTTCATGATGGTGAATCTACTACTGACTTCATGGATCAAGAAGCTGAGCGCGGTATTACTATCCAGTCTGCGGCAGTAAGCTGTTTCTGGAAAGATCACCGTTTCAACGTTATCGATACTCCTGGACACGTTGACTTCACAGTTGAAGTTTACCGTTCACTTAAAGTATTAGACGGCGGTGTTGGTGTATTCTGTGGTTCTGGTGGTGTTGAGCCACAATCAGAAACTAACTGGCGTTACGCTAACGAATCAGAAGTTGCACGTATTATCTTCGTAAACAAATTAGACCGTATGGGTGCTGATTTTTACCGTGTAACTGAGCAAGTACGTAAAGTACTTGGTGCTGTACCACTAGTTATGACTTTACCAATCGGTATTGAAGATGACTTCGTTGGTGTTGTAGACGTTCTTACTAAAAAAGCATACGTTTGGGATGACACTGGTCTTCCTGAAAACTACGAAATCACAGACGTTCCTGCAGACATGGTTGACAAAGTAGACGAATACCATGAAATGCTTATCGAAACTGCTGTAGAGCAAGACGATGACCTAATGGAAGCGTACATGGAAGGTGAAGTACCTTCTTTAGAAGATATCAAGCGTTGTATCCGTAAAGGTACTCGTGACCTTGCTTTCTTCCCTACATTCTGTGGTTCTGCATTCAAAAACAAAGGTGTTCAACTAGTACTTGACGCTGTTGTTGATTACTTACCATCTCCTACAGAAGTTGACCCTCAACCTCTTATGGATGAAGAAGGTAACGAAACTGGCGAGCATGCAATCGTATCTGCTGATGAGTCTTTCAAAGCATTAGCATTTAAGATCATGGATGACCGTTTTGGTGCATTAACATTCGTACGTATTTACTCAGGTAAACTTAACAAGGGTGACACTATCCTTAACTCGTTTACTGGTAAAACAGAGCGTGTTGGCCGTATGGTTGAGATGCAAGCTGACGAACGTAAAGAGCTAACTAGCGCACAAGCTGGTGACATCATTGCAATCGTAGGTATGAAAAACGTTCAAACTGGTCACACTCTATGTGATCCGAAAGACAAAGTAACTCTAGAGCCAATGGTATTCCCAACTCCAGTAATCTCGATTGCTGTACAGCCTAAAGATAAAGGCGGTAATGAGAAAATGGGTATTGCTATCGGTAAAATGGTTGCAGAAGATCCGTCTTTCCAAGTTGAGACTGATGAAGATTCAGGCGAAACTATCCTTAAAGGTATGGGTGAGCTTCACTTAGATATCAAAGTAGATATCCTTAAGCGTACTTACGGCGTAGACCTTATTGTTGGTCAACCACAGGTTGCTTACCGTGAAACTATCACTCGTGAAATCGAAGATAGCTACACGCATAAGAAACAATCTGGTGGTTCTGGTCAGTTCGGTAAAATTGATTACCGCATCAAGCCAGGCGAAGCGAATTCAGGCTTCACGTTCACTTCATCAGTTGTTGGTGGTAACGTACCGAAAGAATTCTGGCCTGCAGTTGAGAAAGGCTTCAAGTCAATGATGAACGAAGGTGTTCTAGCTGGCTTCCCAGTACTTGACGTTGAAGTAGAGCTTTTCGACGGTGGCTTCCACGCCGTGGATTCATCTGCAATCGCATTCGAAATCGCTGCTAAAGGCGCTTTCCGTCAATCGATCCCTAAAGCGGGCGCACAACTTCTTGAGCCAATCATGAAAGTTGACGTGTTCACGCCAGAAGATCACGTTGGTGACGTAATCGGTGACCTTAACCGTCGTCGTGGTATGCTAAGCGACCAAGAAGCTGGTTTAACTGGCGTTCGCATTAAAGCAGACGTTCCGTTATCAGAAATGTTTGGTTACATCGGTTCACTACGTACAATGACATCAGGTCGTGGTCAGTTCTCTATGGAGTTCTCACACTACGCAGCATGTCCACAAAACGTAGCTGACACTGTAATCGCTGCAGAAAAAGAGAAAAAAGCAGCTAAGTAATTAGCTCTGTAACTCTTTAAAAAAACCCGCACACGTTGCGGGTTTTTTATTGCCTACGATTTAATTACTCTTTGAGTTAGCGTCTCTCAAAAACAGTAATACCAACAATGACAGCCTAAATAAAAGGCTGCTTAAAGCGGTGAGCTATACATGCTTTAATTAAAGCTGAAGTGATGACCGTAGGAGTAATGGCTGCTTAGCTTCGCACAGAGTGCGTAAGAGCGCTCACCTAATACAGTAATTTTGAGGCGCAGTTATGAAAGGGAAGTTGTATAGCGGCTTATTTTAGGTATAAAAAAAGGAGCAATCATGCTCCTTTTTGTATTTAGTGCGTGCCCATTGCGCTAATTAAACTTCTTAATTGCTTTAGCTCTTAGCGCTTTCATCTTTGGCAAGCGAGGCTTATTAAAGCTTTGTATTGGCATAACCACTAAATGCTCTTGTGGCAGGGCTGGCACCGTTTTAGGGTATTGCCCAGGCTCTGGTACCGAAATCTCTTTTAAATGCACTTTAAGGTTGTTTAGCATAGGGTCGTTATCAACTTCGCTAGGGCAAATAAATATTCCCATTTTACGCAGCTGCACACCTAACTTAATGCTACTGGTGTAGCGTATTATTGGCGCTCCAAGTAATAGACCAAGTAATATAGGCGATAACCACCAAAAGAACACTGGCGTAAAGTAATAGGCTGTAGCGCCCCATACTATGGCAACCAAGGTAGAAAATAGTGTGTAATTAAACGCCTCTTTCCACGGTACCATGCGGCCTTCGCGCGGTTGTGCATCCCACTTAACTTTTTTACCCAAAAATACACACACTACAAAGTAAGCATGAAACACCATCATAAGTGGTGCCACAATAATGGCAAATACAGTCTCTATTATTGAGCCTAGTATTAATTTAAACGAGCCGCCAAAGCGCTTATTTCTGTGCACTAGCGTGACAATTACACCCATTAATTTAGGCACCAATAATATAATAATGGTTAAATAAAGTAGTGAATCAATTAGGTCTGTTTTAGCTATTTGCCACGTTGGGAATAACTGATAAACCCGATTAAAGTACACATCGCTATTTAATGCACGTGTTACCGCATCTATGGTGCTTAGTGCCAGCATAGATAACCAAATAAGCGATGAAATATAAGCGGTTGCGCCTAATAAAAAGTGAAACTTACTCATTAACTTTAATTTAGACGAGCCTAATAAACCAAGATGCTGAATGTTACCTTGAACCCAACGTCTGTCGCGTATGGCATAATCTAAAATGTTACTTGGTACTTCTTCGTAGCTACCTTCAATATCGCTAAGTAATAAAACATCCCAGCCTGCACTGTGCAGTAGTGAAGCTTCTACAAAGTCATGACTTAAAATTTCGCCACCAAAGGGGGCATTGCCTTCAAGCGTAGGTAAACCACAATAGTTAATAAATGCTTCAACACGAATAATGGCATTGTGGCCCCAATAATTAGCTTTGTCGGTTTGCCAAAAAGCAGACCCCGTTGCCAGCATTGGGCTGTAAAGCACTGAGGCAAATTGTAAAAAACGACCAAAGTAGGTGTCTTGACGAACTGGAATAGGAATAGTTTGAATTAAGCCAGCTTGCGGGTTGTTGATCATGCTTGTGGTCAGCTCTAGCATACATTTACCCGTCATTACGCTGTCGGCATCAAGTACAATCATGTGATCGTATTGGCTGCCCCAGCGCTCGCAAAAGTCGGTTAAGTTACCTACTTTACGGTGTTTGTTATCTTCGCGACGACGATAGAAAACCTGTTTTGCAGTATCGCCTAAACGCTCACATAAAGCATGCCATGCGCTTAGCTCGTTTTGTGCTATTTCAGGGTCTTGCGTGTCGCTAAGTAAATAAAAGTCAAAATTGGCAAGTTGCCCAGTCTCTTTTAGCGATTGTAAGCTCACTTCAAAGCCGGCAATAACACGGTGCGTGTCTTCGTTATAAATAGGCATTACTACCGCAGTTTTTTGCTGTGCAAGCGCGGCATTGTCAAACTCAATAGGCTTAATGCGTCTTAGGGTGAGCGGGTCAATACGAAATAATTGCAGTACAAATCCTATCGTGCCGCTACAAAATGCCGTAACAATCCATGCAAAGGTTATTGAAAATAAAACCAATAGCGCGTATTCAAGCAAGGTCATTCCGTTTGAGCTTAAAATTTCAAACATAATGGAGATGCCGTACCCTGAAACAGTGAGTGCAGCAATAGCAAATAACCATACGCGCAGTGTTTTGAATGGCATTGGTGTGCCCTTTCCTTTATTACTTGATGTCATTTGGGTACCAAACATAGCTCCATACCTCACTAATTTCTTTATCACGAAGTTTTAACGATAAACGCATATCTACGGGTTGATCGTCCTGTGGTGCAATTTTAAACGCTACTCGCCAACCAAGAGATTTAGGAAGTTTTTGCACTGTTACATCCCTTACTTCACCTGTTGTAAGCTGAATGTCGGCTTCAAGAGTTAGCTTTTCAGACAGGTTGTTTAAATCGGGGCCTGCAAAGTCAACGGTAAACTGGCGATGGCTTTGCGGTGGTGGATTATCTTCACCTGGCAGCGCTGCGCTACCAATACGTGTGCGTGTTACACGCGCCTTTTGGTGTTGAGTTAAATGGGCGTTAAAGGTGCTCATTTTGTAGCTTAGCTTTAATGAATCACCAGCTTTCATTGGCTTTTCAGGCACCCAGTAACTCACTATATTGTCGTTCGTTTCTGTGTCTGTTGGTATTTCTACTAGCTCAACTCGGCCATTTCCCCATTCACCTTTTGGCTCTATCCACAGGCTTGGACGGTCGTGGTAGTGCGCTTCAGTATCTAGGTAATTGTTAAAGTCACGGTCACGCTGTGCTAAACCAAACCCCTTAGGGTTGGTGTATGAAAACGACGTAACGCTTAACTGTGTTGGGTTGTTAAGCGGGCGCCATACCCATTTGTTATCAGCTGATTGCGTTAACAAGCCGTCTGAGTCATGCACTTCTGGGCGGTAGTCATCAAAAAACTTAGTGCTGTTTTCACCGTGGTAAAACATACTTGTTAAAGGGGCTACGCCTAGCTTTTTAATATCTTTACGGGCAAAAATTTGCATATCAACATCAACTAACATGCTGGTTGTTGGGTCAATATCAAATTTGTAAGCGCCTGATACCGAAGGGCTATCAAGCAATGCAAAAATAGTGATGTTAGTTTGCTCAGCCTGGGGCTTAACAAGCCAAAACTCTTTAAACATAGGGAACTCTTCACCCGATGTTTCGGCGGTATCGATTGCTAATCCGCGTGCTGATAAACCATATACTTGATTAGGACCAACAACTCTAAAATAAGAGGCCCCTTGAAACACCATTACCTCATCTTTGTATTCGTTTGTGTTAATTGGGTAATGTAAGCGAAAGCCTGCATGGCCTAGTTGCGTGCCGGCTACGCTTTTTGCTATTTCGTCTTTTAAAGGGGCGGCTGTGCCATCGTATTGATAAAAATCAGTACTGAAAGGTAGGCGGTTACGTTTTGAGTCGCCTTCTACGGTATTAATTGTTACCGGTGTTTTATATAAAAAACCAGGGTGAAAGAGTTGTAGCTCATACAGACCTTCATCTTTCCACACCGATTTGTCATGCTTAAATCGAATTGAGCGGTAATCTTGGTAATCAATGTTATTTAATGCTTCTAGCTCTATATTTTTTGGAGGTGCATATTCTTGTTCGGCTAGTTTTTTAGCGCGGGCGCTTATTACTTCAAATAGGCTTTCTTGCGGAATTGCTGCATCAACACTTGCTGCTATTGCCTGCGTGCTATAGCCCCAGCCAGAAAAAATAAAAAGTAGACCCAATAATGGCGTTGCTTTTTTCTGCCAAGTAGGAGGTGTTTGGGTTAATTGTTTCATTTCCATTCCTTTATAAAAACACGACTTATTTTTACGCTTAGGGTTTGTTACTTAACTACTACACAAGGGTGACGAATTTATAGTGCAACTTTTAATCCGTAAATAAAGTGTTTACATTTCAACAGTTAAATTTATTAAAAAGGGTTTTAACTACGGCTTATGTGTAAAAAATACTCATTTAATGTATTTGTTGCGCGGCTAATTCTATTAATAGTTAATAAACGGTATGGAAGATATTAAGGGTTGTTTACTGAAGCTTGTCTGAATTACATTTTTATAAGCATAAAAAAAGCCGCAAAAATGCGGCTTTAAAACAAATCACTCGTTATTTTTTCTTAAATCTGCGCACTAATGAAAGTGGTGCTAATAAAAGAGATAACCAAAGCAATGAGCCTGAGTCGTTATCGTCATCACCACGTAGGTTGTTTACTCTTACTACAACCGTTTGTGCTTCAGATACGTTACCTACACTATCCTCTGCTTGTACTGTAAGGGTAATACGATTTTCAAACTCGTAGTCTACTTCGCTTGCAACAATTAACTGACCTTGCTCGTTAATTGATACAGAATCGTTACCTGATACGATAAATTTAACCACAGGTGATACATCAGCGTTAGGGTCACTAAAATCAAGTGTGCCAATCACAGTGCCTACAGCGCTGTTTTCATCTACTGTGAATATTTGATCAGGTGCAATTACCGGTGTTTGCTCTTCAGGGGTAAGTACTACTTCAGATTTTATATCAACAATAACTGGGTCGTGATCAGATGCACGGTATGGCCCTTCTGCGTATAGCGTAGATTGATGACCTTCGCTTTTATACTCTAGGTTGTAATCAAGCACGATAGGCTCATCAGCATTGATATGCCAATCATTTGCTGCAACAACTTTGCTTAGTAAAGACTCGGTTGCTAAAGCATGGTCAAGGCTACCTGCACGACCAGAGAAGCTATAAGAGTAGCTTAGTGTATCGCCATCAAGCTCTGCGACTACGTTTTTATAGCCTTTTTCATCAAACTTACGGATTGGATCTTCCATTGCATAAGCGTTCATATCACCAACAAGAATGATATCTTCGTCATCTACGCCAGTAGGTTTGTTGTCTAACCAATCAGTAAACGCATCAGCAGCTTCGGTACGAATTTCATTCCAACAGCCTTGGCCATCACCTAGGTCGTCGTTGTTATCATCACCACAGCTACCTTTAGATTTAAGGTGTGCAACAGAAACAGTAAATACTTCATCTGTTGAAAGTGACTTAAAGCTTTGTGCAATTGGTGCACGGTTGCTGTAATCAAACGGATAATCAGTAGTAATAGCCGCTGTGCCTACTTCTTCTACTTTATCTGCGCGGTAAATAAGGGCTGTGGTGATTTCGTCGGTACCAATTTGGGCTACGTTAAAATCTACAAACGCGTAGTTGTTAGCGCTGTCAGCATCGTTTAATGCATTTACTAAACTTGCTATAGCACTGAACTCACCAAAGCCATCATTTTCAATTTCCATTAAGCCAACAACATCAGCTTGCATTGCACTAATAGCACTTACAAGTTTTGCTTCTTGACGTACAAACTCTTCTGCTGAGTCTGCACCACGGCTAGTAGGGAAACCACCGCCTTGGCCATCACCGTTAAAGTAGTTGAGTACGTTAAAGCTGGCGATTCGTAAATCGGCTTCTTCACTTTGCTCAGGCGCATCTTCACGCGCATTAGTCGCTATAAACTGTGGTGTAACTGTTGGGTGAATGCGATACGTGCTAAAGCTGTATGTAACTACCCCTGTTACCGCATTTACTGTATTGCCGGTACGTAGAGTATTTTCTGCCGATAGGCCTGGCGCTGGGTAAGCCGTTGGATCTGAGTTTTGAGCTGTAGAGCCATCATCTAATAAGATTTTTTTAGTCAAGTTAGCCGCTTCAACAGCATTGGCTGCATCACCTGGCAATGCAACTTGAGTGCCTTGGTATAAACGCTCAGTGGCTAGTTCTACTTCACCATAGCGACCTAAGCCGTAGTTGTTAGTAACTACAAGTGTTTGATCTAGGCTTACTAGCATACCTTCATAAGCTTCTAGGTCAGCTTGGCTCTCTAAAGGTAAGCTTATTGAGGTTGCAGAGGCCACTTCGTCAGTACCACATACAGCAATTTGTGTTACATCTGCTAGTTGTGTTGAATCATAGTATTCATCAACTGTGCCCTGTACGCGCACGTGGTCACCTACATTTACATCGGTATCAGTAAAGTAAACAAACAAACCTTCAGAGGTCATTGGATCGTTATCTACATCTGCAGCAAGCGAGGTCACAAAGAAACCATCTAAGCCATCTTCACCTTGAAAATCGGCAGTGACAATACCTTCAATTTCAACAAGGGTATCTACTAACGGGCTTGCTTCACCAGAACCTTGCACAGCGCTAATTAGCGTTTTATCTGCGCCACATACAAGCGGTTCTAATGGTTCTGGCTCAGGGTCTGGCGCAGGAGCTGTACCACCATCGCCAGCATGCGAGCCTAAGCCGTCAAAGGTGTCAATATCAAACTGTTCCCATTCATCGCTAGGATTAAAAGTTGCAGTTGAGTCAGTTCGACCCGTTGTGATGCTATTTTTTCTTCGTAAGGTTTTATTTTGAGTTTGTACGGTATCATCAGACCAAAAAGAGCCAGGATCAACACCCACTTGGCCAAAGCTATCAACCACCAAACCATCTTTAGTTAAAACAAGGGCATCGTCACCATTGTAGTAAGTTACTGTGCTGGTTTCATCTGCAATATCAAGAATGGCAGCGGCTGCACTAGGGTTTGAAATTATATAGGTGGTATTGGCAGCCAATGTGCCTGATAAATCAATTGAGTTACCTACCGAACTACTACCATTTGAATAAAGTCCTAAGGTATAACCTTCAAGAGAAAGCTCTGTATCAGCATTGTTATAAAGCTCAATCGCTTTATTGTTGCTGCTGCCTTCGATGTATTCAGAAATGATTAGATCGGCGGAGGCTGGTGCACTGAGGCTTGCTAATACAAGCGCCAGTGGCGTTATTTTCGTTTTTAACATTTTTTATTATTCCCGTGTATTTAAATCCCAAAATGGGACACCAGTTTAGGCAATCTAAATGACAAAAAGAATACAAATATGTTAATGATTGTAAAAAAAATTAAGGCGGCGTACCGCCTTTGATAACATGTTTACTTATTTTGCAGCCATTGCGCGGCCTGCTTGGCAAAATACGTTAAAATACCATCCGCTCCGGCGCGTTTAAATGCCAGTAAAGATTCCATAATTGTGGCTTCTTCACTCAACCAGCCGTTATCGATTGCCGCTTTGTGCATTGCATATTCGCCACTGACCTGATATGCGAAAGTAGGTACACCAAATTCATCTTTAACACGACGAACAATATCAAGGTACGGCATACCGGGTTTCACCATCACCATGTCGGCGCCTTCTTGTAAATCAAGTGCCACTTCACGAATTGCCTCATCAGAGTTGGCAGGATCCATTTGATACGTTTTTTTGTCGGCCCCTTTCAAGTTACCTGCAGAGCCAACAGCGTCTCTAAACGGCCCGTAATAGCTAGAGGCATATTTAGCTGAGTAAGCCATTATGCGTGTGTGAATATGTCCATCTGCTTCAAGTGCTTCGCGAATAGCACCAATACGGCCATCCATCATGTCAGAGGGTGCAACAACATCGGCACCTGCCTCGGCGTGCGAAAGCGCCTGCTTAACAAGAATTTCAGTGGTTATGTCATTAATTACATAACCTTCATCATCAATAATGCCGTCTTGGCCATGAGTAGTAAATGGGTCAAGGGCTACATCGGTAATAACCCCAAGCTCAGGAAAAGCTTCTTTTAAAGCACGAACTGTGCGTTGTGCTAAGCCATCTTCACTGTAGGCTTCTTCGGCCATCAAAGACTTTTTGTCAGCAGGGGTTACCGGAAAAATAGCGACGGCAGGTACACCTAAATCTACAAGCTCTTTAGCTTCTTCAAGCAATAAATCAATTGATAAACGCTCAATTCCTGGCATTGATTCAATTGCTTCGCGGCGGTTTTTACCTTCAAGCACAAATACCGGAAAAATTAAATCGTTCACCGATAGTTGGTTTTCGGCCATAAGACGGCGAGAAAAATCACTGCGGCGCATTCTACGCATGCGGGTATATGGGAAAAGGTCGAGTCCTGATTGGGCCATGTTACTAAGCTCCTACTGTGGAATTGGAAAACTAATTACTTGATTTCGGCCATGTTGTTTAGCGAAATAGAGCGCTTTATCTGCGTCGTCTGTAAATAGCTCAGGGTTACTAATATCGTTTACTACAGCGCTGTTTACGCCAGCACTAATGGTTACTTTTACGGATGTTCCGGCTACGTTTACGGTATTACTTTCTACGGCTTGGCGAATTTTTTCAGCAATATCAACAGCCCCCTCTTTTGGGGTGTTAGGTAGCAAAACAACAAACTCTTCGCCGCCGTAGCGAGCCACTTCATCCAACGGGCGTTTTAAATGCTGTTTTATAATGTCGGCTACAGCGCGTATTACTTGGTCGCCGGTTAAGTGCCCGTAGTTATCATTTACGCGTTTAAACCGGTCTATATCGAGCATAATCATACTCAAAGGCGTTTGTTCACGCCGAGAGCGACGCAGTTCCATCACTAATTTTTTATCAAAAAAGCGACGATTTTTAACGCCACTCAGCGCGTCTTCCATATTAAGTAGCTCAAGCTCGCGGTTTTTATCTTCTAGTTCACGCAAAGTGACTTGTAACTCAAAGGTGCGCTCATCAACTAACGACTCTAATTCTTTTTGTGTTTGGGCTTGCAGCGCGAGTCGCTCATTTAATAGTGTATCTTGGGCTGCATTTTCAGCAATCAAGGTTTGTTGAGCAATAACTTGTTCATCACGCTCTAAAATAAAGCGCTTCATAACGCCATAACATAGGCAAAATGTACTACCAAAAAAGCATATAAAAACAAAAGGTAAGCTACTTCTACCTAAAGGATATAAGCCAAATACAGCAATAATAAGGTACACCATAACAAGTAAAAATAGCATGAGTGCAATTAGCAGTGCTTGAATTGGTTTTGAAGGCGCGTTTTGCTGGCAGATGTAGGCGTTTACCAAGCAATAAATAATAACAATCGGGCTCGCCAGTAAGCTAAATGGGGTAAACACTGTGCTAGGTAAAGCCCACATAAACAGCAGGCTAATTGCGTAAATATTAGCAACAATGGTTTGCCATTTTAGTAGTTTAGAGGCTTTAGGTTGGCACAGTTGTTTTTGTAGCGGCACAAAAGCAAGCGTAGTGAGCATTAGTAAAACAGGTATCATTACTTGCTGTAATGAAGGCGAATTTGGATGAAAATAACGAGCGCCAAAACCGCATAAATAAGCCAGAAGCACACCTAAGGTCAGCGTAATAATGCCTGCATAAGCAAAATACAACTTGCGCGAAAACCCATACAAAACCAAGCAACTTATGGCCAATGAAAATAAAAAACCAATGAGTAAGCCATAAATTAAATTAAGCTTACCTTTATGCGCTAGGTAGGCATCTGGTTGCCATAAAGTCAGCGGGATGCGTAGCCCAGCACTGTTGTTAACCTTCATTATTACGGTGCTAATACTATTTGCCGGCAGCCTCAAGGTTGCTAATAAAGATTCACTTTTTATTAGCCGTGATGAGAGCTTAAAGTTATCGCCAGTTTGCATGTGTGAGAGCAATGCTGAATTATAAAAATGAAAAATTTGCGCTTCATTTAACAGCGGGTTATCGAGTGATAAAATAGGGCTTATATTGTTATTTAAGGTATTTTTAACTGTAAACTTGACCCATACAGGGCGTTGTTCAAACCCTAAATTTAATGGCTTATCACTTACTGTTTGCCAGTCGCTAACCTCATGGTAGGCATTGTTTGCTGTGGTAGGCGTAAACGAATAGCTCAGGGTGTCTATTTTTATTGATTTAAAATTTTCAGAAATTACGGGGTTTGCAACACTGCAAAATGAACAAAGGAGCATAAATAGGCTAAATAGCGCCTTTGGGCTTGTCATTAGCGACCTGCTATATCAAATAAGCTATAAAAGTTAGCCGTACTATGGGCGGCAATAGTACTTGGTTCAACGTTATAAAGCTTAGCGAGTGTTTCACACACATAACTAAGATAGGCGGGCTCATTTTTACGTGATTTTGGTTTAGGGGTTATTGTGCGTGGAATTAAAAAAGGCGCATCGGTTTCTATTAATAACCGCTCAAGCGGGATACTTGGCACCAATTGTTGCAATGCTTTACCGCGGCGCTCATCACACACCCACCCAGTAATGCCAATATAAAGGCCTAATTCTAAATAGTCGTTAAGTGCTTGGGCATTGCCCGTAAAGCAATGCAGCACGCCACGTACGTTATAGTTAGCCAAAATATTTAGCATATCTTCGCTTGCGTCACGTTCGTGTAAATAAACAGGTAGGTTTAGTTTTTCAGCTAACGCTAACTGGCGTTTTAATACGCTGCGCTGAATATCGCGAGGAGAAAAATCGCGAGGAGAAAAATCGCGATTATAATCAAGCCCACACTCACCAATGGCCACAACGCAATCGTTACTAGCAAGCTGCGTTAAAGTGGTTTCAAGTTCATCGGTGGCGTCTTTGGCGTCATGTGGATGCACGCCAGCAGTAGAAAACTGATTATATTGTTTTGCTAATGTAAGCGATTGTTCGCTACTAGGCACATCGCAGCCGATCAGTAACATAGCTTGCACGCCCGCGGCATTTGCGCGGGCAATAATGGCCTGATGCTCACCTTCAAACTGGTGATTGGTTAAATTAACGCCGGCATCAACTAACGTGTAGGTCATTACTGAGTGCGCTTCACACGGATTGAGCGGTTTTGACCATCTTTACGAAGTAAAAAAGAATTAAATACACCGCGGCTAATAACCACTGTGTCTGACTCTTTTAATTTAAGGCTGTCAGAGCCAATTTGACGCCATTGCTGATCGTTATCAAGGGTAATAATGAGCTCGCCATAAGGAGCTTTTCTAACTGATGATACTGACGCTGTGATATTTTCGTCTTTATCTTTAGTGATCTCTTTATGCTCAAGGCCAAAATCATCTGCTTTAGCAGCAGGCGCTGCTTTAGAAACAGCTGCAACAGGTGCACTTACGTTTGGCGATACATTGGTTACGGCTTTTGGTGGGGTAAGGGTTTTTTTCTCACTAGGTTTAGTAAGCGGTTTACCTGCCACTGTGTTGTCATAACATAGTAAACGGTTAAAGTCGTTTTCAATAAAGCTACATGCTTGCAAAGCTTGCACGTTAATTTCTTGCGCTGCAAACGTCGGTGCGCTTAGTAAAACCAGTAGTGAGAGTAGTTGTTTTTTCATTTTATTCCTCAGATTCCTGTTGTTCTTTAGCGCTATAAAATTTCGCTAAAATTAACCCTAGCTCAAATAAAAGCAGCATAGGAAGTGCTAATAGTGTTTGTGATAACACATCGGGCGGTGTTAAAAACATCGCCACAACAAATACACCAACCACAATATAAGGGCGTTTTTGCTTTAAACTCTGCGTGGTTGTAGCGCCACTCCAACATAGCAACATTATGGCTACGGGTATTTCAAACGCCACACCAAATGCAAAAAATAGCTTAAGTACAAATCCTAAATAGCTACTAATATCCGGTGCTAGGGTCATCATTTGCGGCCCTACACTAGTAAAAAAGCCTAATATAATAGGGAGCACTATAAAGTAGCAAAAAGCGATACCGCCATAAAATAGCAAAATACTCGAGGCCAAAATTGGCATTAGCATGCGTTTTTCGTGTTGGTATAAGCCAGGTGCTATAAATCCCCAAATTTGATGCAATATCCACGGAATAGCGCCAAACAAGGCAACAAATAGCGTTAGCTTAAACGGTGCAAAAAACGGTGCCGTAACATCGGTAGCTATCATAGTGGCAGTGCTTGGTAAATGTGCGACTAAAGGGGCGGCTACAAACTCATATATATCATTGGCAAAATACACTAGGCCAATAAATATCACTAAAATACTAAAAAGTGATTTAATAAGCCGATCGCGCAGCTCAATTAAGTGAGCGACGAACCCTGATTTAGCTTGTTCAGACATTATTTTTTATACCACGTAATAAGTTGACCACAAATAGGGGAATTAATTTCACTTTTTTTCATCGAGTTGTTCGTTAGATGACGTGCTTGAAGTGTTTTTATAGCTATGAGTAACCGACTGCGCTGCTTTTTGCAGTTCATCAACCGATTGTTGTAGCTCAGGGCTTAAATCTTTAAGCTCTTGTTGCTCTGCTTTTTTTAGGTTTTCGTGAAGCTCGTGTATGCGTAGCTCTTCACTCACTTCTGCTTTAACTGAGTTGGCCATCGACTTAACGGTTTTTACCCAGCGCATTACGGTGCGAATGGCAACCGGTAACCGCTCAGGGCCAAGTACCACTAGGCCAACAATAAAAACAACAACGAGCTCCCACATTCCCATATTGCTTAAACCTTAGTATCGTCTTTGGTTTTTTCAGTGCTTTGTGTCTGTGTTGGCGCTGCTTTTTGAGACTCTTGGATTTGCTCTGCTTTTTCGCTTTCAGTCTCTTTAGTTTGATCATCAGACATGGCTTTTTTAAACCCTTTTACTGCACCGCCTAAATCACCACCCATGCCGCGTAGTTTTTTAGTACCAAAAAGAAGTACGATAATCGCTAAAACAATCAATAATTGCCAAATACTAATGCCACCTAACCCCATGGTTATCTCCAACTGATAAATGCTTAAATGTTTATTTTAAGTACTAATTATACGCCCTGTGGCATAAATAGCACTTAGTTTATGTGTTACGCCACGCCACAATAAAGCTAATTGCAGACGCTGCTAATGTTACGCCTGCCGCTATGAGGTCGTGCTGCAGATAACACAGTGCCGATACAATCAGTGTAGCACTGCCAAATAGGCTAAGTACTAGCGCTTTGTGTGACACTTTACTTGGCTGAGAATGCTGTATTTGCGGACTACGTTTTAAATTTTGATAAATTAAATCAGGTAGTTCTGGCATTTTTTCAGCCCAAAATGGCAAGTTAGCATACATTTGTTTCATTACTGATAACGGTCCAACTTGTTGTTTTACCCAATCTTCTAAAAATGGCTTAGCGGTTTTCCACAAATCAAGCTGAGGATAAAGCTGACGCCCTAAGCCCTCAACGTATAATAACGTTTTTTGTAATAATACTAACTGCGGCTGTACTTGCATGTTAAAGCGGCGTGCGGTGTTAAATAAATTAACGAGTACATGGCCAAACGATATCTCAGCCAGCGGCTTATTAAATATAGGTTCGCACACGGTACGAATTGCAAATTCAAACTCTTCTATGCTGGTATCGGGTGGAACCCAGCCCGAGTCAACATGTAGCTGAGCAACTTGGCGGTAGTCACGATTAAAAAAGGCGATAAAGTTTTCAGCGAGATAGCGTTTATCTTCTTTGTTTAATGTGCCAACAATGCCACAGTCGATACCAATATACATGGGGTTTTCAGGGTGCTCGCGAGAGACAAATATATTGCCAGGGTGCATATCAGCATGAAAAAAACTGTCTCTAAATACTTGCGTAAAAAACACTTCTACACCGCGCTCAGCGAGTAATTTCATATTGGTATTTTGCGCAATTAACGACTCAGTATCTGAGACCGGGATTCCGTAAATACGCTCCATAACCAAAACGTTACTGCGGCTATAATCGCTATAAACAGCCGGGATATATAACGAATCAGAGCCTTCAAAGTTACGCTTAAGTTGTATGCCATTTGCGCCTTCGCGCATTAAATCGAGCTCATCTAACAAGGTTTTTTTATACTCTTTCACCACCTCGACAGGGCGTAACCTTTTTGCTTCGCTGTGTACATTGGCAAGTACTTTAGCGAGCTTTTCCATAAGTGCTAAGTCGGCATTAATTTGTGTTTTTATGTTTGGCCTAATCACTTTTATAACAACATCTTGGGTATTGTTATGGGCATCAACTAGCTTAGCAGTATGCACTTGCGCAATAGACGCTGAGGCCAATGGGGTTTGCGAAAACTCACTAAACAACTGGTTTATATCGCTAATTTCGAGCGCTTTCTCAATTATTTTTTGGGCAAGTTCGCCTTCAAAAGGCTCAACTTGGTCTTGCAAAAAAGCAAGCTCTAACGCAATGTCGTGAGGAAGTAAGTCTCGGCGGGTAGAAAGCATTTGGCCAAACTTAATCCACACTGGGCCAAGCTCTTGCAAGGCTAAGCGCAGGCGCAAGCCCGCTGGTTTATTTTTGTGCTGGTTACGTAACCAAAACAAGCTACCACGCGCAATTTTAGCGTACCAAGGTATTTTTTGTTTTGGTATTAACTCATCTAATCCGTAGCTAAGTAATGTTTTAGTGATGTAATACAATCGAGCAGTCGACACAAAAAATCCTTAGCGGCTGTTGGTGTTAGAAGAGTTGATTAATGCATTTATGCGTTGTTCTATAGCGGCCACTTGCCCTTTTAGCACTCGGTTTTGTTGTTTAAATTGCTCAAGCTCTAAAGGGTGAATAGTTACAGCGAGCTCATCTTGGCATAGGCTGGTTAATGTGGTGCTAATTTGCTGACGCGCTTTACGCTCTTTACTGCGTAAAGCGTTTAGCTGTATGTAAAGTTGTTGTGCGGGCGCATCGCCAATATAGTGCGATAGTTGCTCAGGCCAATCTATATCTAGCCCAGAAAATGCGGCGCTGTATGCCTGAGCGACGTTTAAGTCGCCTTGCAGGTCTAGCTTATCTTGACGAATGAGCTGTGTAAGCATGGCTGGGTCTTTAAGTGCCATAAGAGTATCTATATCTGCGCTGATCATACACTCTGCGCTATCTTCATCGCTGGCACTGTAAAGGTGTAATAGTTTACCATCAAAGGTTAATACTATTTGCTGCTGCCAATTGCGGATTTCGACCTTTAATGGTTTGTGCTTAACGGCACTGAGCTTATCTATTAAGGTGGCGTCGAGTTGCAGTACCTTATTAAGCACTCGCTCTATAAGCGAAAGTACAAAATTAGGTAACATAAAAAACTGCGAATCGGGTTTTGCTGCGACCACTTGCTCGCTTTTTTGCTCAAACGCCATAACTGCCTGCCTTAATATTTAAAACCACGGTGCAGTGCAACAATACCACCGGTTAGGTTTTGATACGTTGTTTGTTCAAAGCCTGCTTCTTCCATCATTGCTTTTAAGGTTTCTTGGTCTGGGTGCATACGAATCGACTCAGCTAAGTATTGGTATGACTCGCTATCGTTCGCCACTACTTTACCCATAGTTGGTAATAGATTGAACGAGTAAAAATCGTACGCTTTACTTAAAATTTCATGCTCAGGTTTGGAAAACTCTAATACTAATAAACGTCCACCTGGCTTTAATATACGGTACATAGAGCGCAGGGCTTTGTCTTTATCGGTTACATTACGAAGGCCAAAGGCAATCGTGATCACATCAAAGCTGTTATCTGGAAATGGCAGCATTTCGGCATTCATTTGCACGTAGTCGATATTGCCAACTAAACCCAGGTTGTGCAGCTTTTCACGGCCCACTTTTAACATTGATGAGTTAATGTCGCCTAAAACTACTTGGCCGGTGTCACCGACTAGCTGGCTAAATTTTGCTGTTAGGTCGCCAGTGCCGCCTGCTAAATCAAGGACGTGGTGGCCTTTGCGCACACCTGAGCTGGCTATAGTTTGACGTTTCCATAATCGATGTACACCAAAAGACATTAAATCGTTCATTACATCGTACTTTGCTGCAACCGAGTGAAATACGTCTGCAACCATTGAGGCTTTATCGTTTTCGGCTACGGTTTTATAGCCAAAATGCGTGGTCTTTTGCTCTGTTTCGTTCATGGTTAGTCTCTATCGTGGCAATAAAGACTAGTGTACTTGATTGTATACTGCAGGTGCAATTTGAATATGATTTATCAGGTAATTTAGCGTAAAACCTAGTGGCCAGCTGTAAAGCTACTTTGCCCCAGTGAGCGTGCTTTAAATGCCGCTTGCGAGGCTTTTTTAGCTAACTGGTTAAAGTCATCATTTTTAAGCTGCTGCGCTATGCCTAAAGATAAGTTAATACCAGGCAGCTTAGTGCCGCTTTTTGAGCTAACAAAACGAAGTTTTTCTACGCCATTACGCACTTTTTCAGCAATAACATTAGCGGTTTCGGGGTCTATATCTGGCAGTAATACAGTAAATTGGTCCTTTGCTGTGCGCCCAGGTAAACCACTTTGAAAGACATATTTTTTTACTTGTTTAGCCACTTTGTTCAAAATAACTTCGCCAATTATATCGCCGTAATTGTCTACAAAATGATCTAAATTATCTATTTGAATAGCAATTGCGCAAATTGATTTGTCCTGGTTGCTCCATAGTTGGGTTTGCTGTGTTAAATAATGACGTTTATACAGCCCCGTTTGTGAGTCAATAATGTGCTGCTTACGTAATTGCGCCAGCTGTTTTTGGGTTTTTTCGTGTAACTTTTTAGCTTTATATAGCTCGTGTTTAAAGTGCTTGTGTTGCTCAAGTAACGTGGCTGATTGCGTGTTTAACGTATCGAGTGCTTGGCGGCTTTGCTCTATATTATTCTCATCAAGCGTGTGCATGCACTCACTTACTTGGCCGGCAAAGCTAACAATTTGTTTTTCGGTTGATTGCGCATTGCGCGACAATGAATCAATAACCCCATTTACGTTATTAATCATTGCCACTTGCGTGGTATGCCCTTCGTTTAAAAACTCAAAGTAGAGCTGCTCAATCAAAATACTATCAATTTGGGCTTTATTAGTAATGGCCTCGTCTATGGCGTTATTTAGCTGAGGATTTACTTTACTAATATAGGTATAGGCAACGTGGTAATTTAACGGAGAGGGAGGCAGCGTATGACGTTCTAAAAACAGGCATACATTCGTCATTTTTTCTTGAGCTACAGCCATGGAATCATGGAACATCATTTTAACTACCAACTAAGTACGCATTAAATTACACATTAAAATAACTCTTCAATGAGGCGGCAATGCATCCAAGCTTTATTATTTTTTTACTACAATAATCGTTAAGCAGGCTATTTAAAAGTAAAAACCAGTATTAGTGAACTTAATTTTTTACTTTTGCTGCCTAATAGCTGATTTTATCATCAAAGAGCACGTATTTAGCTTAATTTAGGCGGATTCAGCTTATTTTACCCGCTCCAATTAAGCGTGTGTTATTGAGATTAATCGCATTTGTCTTGCTATTTACTCAGCCTACGATAGTTTTGTGAAATCTATTGTATGGTTAAGTAAAACTAAAATGAATTATTCCTTACACCCGCGAATTGGCCGCACACTGCTTGTGCTATCACTTTTTGGCACGCTAAGCGCATGTACATTAACAAGCCCCAACGCAAACACACAATTTGAACAAGTGGCGCAAAGTATTGTTGATTACCGCAAACGTGTTAATCCCTACACTCAGCCTGAAGGGGTTGATGGCTATTTATTACCTAATTTATCGGCTGAATTTTTAAAGCGGCAATATGAGGAAAAAACAGCATTATTAAGTCGTTTAGATGCAATTGATAGCGATGAGCTTTCAAGTGAAAACAGTATTAACCTCAGTATTATTCGTGCGCAAGTACAAAATAGTGTTGATGAATATGTATTTAATGCGCACTACATGCCGCTAACTTCTGAGTATGGGTTCCATTCTAGCTTGTCTTATATGATTAATAGTTCGCAGTACAAGCAACCGCAACAGTTAGAAACGTATTTAGCCCGCCTTGAACAAGTGCCGCGCTTTTTTGAGCAAAATATACATTGGATGAAAAAGGGGCTCGAAACGGGGCTTACTCAACCACAAGCGGTATTAGCTGGGTATGAAGACTCAATAAGCGCTTACATAGTGGATGATGTAACGCAGTCAGACTTTTACTCCCCGTTTAAAACGAACACAGCAGGGCTAAGTGAAAACGACTTTAAAGCGTTGCAGCAAAAAGCCAAACGCATCATAAAAAATGATGTTATTGCCTCTTACAAAGCGTATTTAACATTTTTTACTACGCAATATCAGCCAGGGGCACGCACTACGATTGGTATTTCGCAAACCCCTTATGGCAAGGCGTTTTATAAAAACCGCGCACAGTATTACACCACCACAAATATGAGCATTGATGAAATACATCAGCTGGGGTTATCTGAAGTGGCGCGTATCCGCAGTGAAATGCAGGAAATAATTAAAGAAGTAGGCTTTGAAGGCACGTTTGCCGATTTTATCCACTTTTTACGTACCGAGCCGCAATTTTACGCCACCACTCCAGAGCAGCTATTAAAAGAAGCTGCTTATATAGCTAAAAAAATGGACGCGCAGCTGCCTAAGTTATTTCATACACTGCCACGTATGCCCTATGGCGTTGCACCTGTACCTGCAAATATAGCCCCTAAATATACAACCGGTCGCTATGTTGGCTCGAGCCGAAGCGATCAAGCGGGTTATTATTGGGTAAATACATATGCGCTAGATAAGCGCCCATTGTATGTATTAGAGGCGCTGACCTTACACGAAGCCGTACCGGGGCATCATTTACAAATATCGCTTAATGCAGAGCTTGAAAACTTACCAAGCTACCGACGTGATGCCTACCTTTCGGCTTTTGGTGAAGGGTGGGGGCTTTATTCTGAATACTTAGGTATAGAAGCAGGCTTTTACCAAGACCCATACAGCCGATTTGGCCGTTTAACCTATGAAATGTGGCGTGCAGCTCGTTTAGTGGTTGATACAGGCATGCACATGTACGGCTGGAGCCGAGAGCGCGCTATGAACTTTATGAGCGAAAACACGGCGCTTTCATTACACAATGTTAAAACCGAAACCGACCGCTATATTTCGTGGCCGGGGCAAGCTTTGTCGTACAAAATTGGCGAGCTGACTATCAAGCGTTTACGCACAGAGGCCGAGCAAGCGCTTGGGCCACGTTTTGATATTCGTGAGTTTCATCATCAAGTATTGCGTCATGGTTCAGTGCCGTTATCAGTGCTTGAAGAGCAAGTTCGTTTGTATATAAAAGCTGAGCTTGAAAACACGCAAAGCTAACAATCTAAAGGTATAAACCTTGAACAACGAAAGGTGTTGTGTCATTTTGACGCAACACCTTTTTTATTTTTAAAAACAGCCATCAAGGGGCCTTGGATGAGCGATTTTATTATTTTTAGTATTGATGTATTTGCGAGTATTTTTATTGTTGCATTAGGATTAATTGTACTTACCGTTATTGTTTTTTATTTTCGTGATATTACTCAAACAAAGCATGCAATTAGGCGAAATTACCCGGTTATTGGTCGCTTTAGGTACTTTTTTGAGCGCCAAGGCGAGTTTTTTAGGCAGTACTTTTTTGCCCTCGATAGAGAAGAAATGCCGTTTAACCGAGCAGAGCGCAGCTGGGTCTATCGTGCTGCAAAAGATGTCGATCGTACCGCTGCATTTGGCTCCACGCAAAGCTTAGAGGTAACAGGTACAGTGATGTTTATGAACTGTGCTTTTCCTACCTTAGATGAAGAGGCGCTGGACCCAAGTAATGTAACTTTAGGCCCTTATTGTAAAACGCCGTACACCACTAACTCATTGTTTAATATATCGGGAATGAGCTTCGGCGCGCTCTCAAAACCGGCTGTTAGAGCGTTATCAAAAGGGGCAAAATTAGCCGGCTGCTGGATGAATACTGGTGAAGGCGGGTTAAGTCCTTATCACTTAGAGGGCGGAGCCGATTTGGTGTTTCAAATTGGTACGGCTAAATATGGTGTGCGCGACGAGCTTGGAAATTTAAGTATTGATAAACTTAAAGAAATTGCGGCGCATAAAAACGTAAAAATGTTTGAGCTTAAATTAAGCCAAGGTGCCAAACCAGGTAAAGGCGGTATGTTACCAGGTAAAAAGGTTAATGCTGAAATTGCTAAAATAAGGGGTATTCCTGAGGGTAAGGATTCAATTAGCCCAAATGGGCACCCAGAGATCAAAAAGCCAAGCGACATATTAGATATGATTGCAACAGTGCGAAACGCCACAGGCAAACCTACCGGCTTTAAAGCCGTTATTGGTGATTACACTTGGCTAGAAACGCTATTTGCAGAAATAAACCACCGCGGGCTTGAATCAGCACCGGATTTTATCACTATTGATAGTGCCGATGGCGGTACGGGCGCAGCGCCACAACCCTTATTAGATTCGGTTGGTTTACCGCTGCGCGAAAGCTTACCGCTGGTTGTTAATATGCTTGAAAAACACGGCTTAACAGGGCGGGTTAAAGTCATTGTTTCGGGTAAGTTAATTGTGCCCTCTAAGGTAGCATGGGCGCTTGCTTTGGGTGCTGATTTTGTTGTTTCTGCGCGTGGTCATATGTTTGCGTTAGGCTGTATACAGGCCATGCAATGTAATAAAGACACCTGCCCAACCGGTGTAACTACCCATAACGAGCGGCTACAGCGTGGTTTAAATGTTGCAGATAAAGCTCAGCGGGTTGCCAATTATAATAAATATATTCATTACGGCGCTGGCTTAATTGCCCACTCATGTGGTGTAACGAGTGCGCGGGAATTAAGGCGTAAACACGTGCGTATAGTGCAAGAAAGCGGGCTGTCGGAGCCGCTCGATAAAATTTACGAAAACTACCAATAACGGTATTAGTATAAAAAAGGCGCTTTGGCGCCTTTTTTAATTTAGTTGGCTTATTAATAAACTAAAAAAGGCATCTTTGTTGTCGCAGCTTTTGGCATTTAAAATAAGTTGCTCACCTAAGCTCAGCGTTTGTTTTTGTACTGCAAGGCGCGTATTTTCATCTTCAATGCTGTCAATATCTACCACATGCGCGAGCCCTATGGTGCGCCTAATTAGTTCTGTTCCACAATAACCTATGGCGTGTTGTAATACGGTTTTCATAAAGTACTGTGGGTAGCCCTCGGTATTAAGGGTGTGATCTGTGCTGTGGTTGGCAATTAAAGTTAACCATTGTTGCTCGAATAAATTATAGCTTTCAACAATGCAGCTAAGTAAATGCGTTTGATAGTTTCGTCGTGCTACAAACTCTTCAATATGCCCTGCTTGTGCGCAGTAATTTAATAGTAAATTGCCAATAAAAGAGCCTATATCAAAGCCAACAGGGCCAAAAAAGCCAAACTCGGGGTCAATCACTTTAGTGGTATTGGTATCTACAAAAATACTGCCGCTGTGCATATCGCCGTGCAGTAATGTTTGCGGGTTAGATAAAAAATTAGCTTTTAACTTTGCAACTTCTAACTTAAGTGCCGTGTTATCGCGCAAAGCGTGTACATGTGTAGTAAGTTGCTCGTCAAAGTGATTGCGTTCGTGATCTGTATACGGATCGCTAAAAAATAAATCTTCTGTAATTTGGCAAAGCTCAGGGTTAGTAAATTGCTGTACGAGGGCCTTTTTATGCTGGGCGGTTAGGTAAAAATCTGAATTATAAAACCCGGTATGGCTTAAATACGTAGCTACGTGCTCGGCTAACTTAGGAAATTGCTCCGCGTTATTTTGCGCAGTGCGCAATATTTTTAAGTGACCTAAATCTTCTAAAATAGTAAGTGCGTAAGCTTGGTTATAGTGCAGTACTTTAGCGGTATTTTGTGGGCAAATAGCGCCATGGTTAAGTAACACTTGCGCCTCAATACGGGCTCTATCAAGCGTGAGCGGCCATGATTCACCTACACAACGAGCATAAGGCAGTGCTTGCTTTAAAATAATGCTGTTATGGTGCTCATCGCTAATTCTAAATACTAAATTAAGGTTACCGTCACCAAATTCGTACGCAGTTAAGGGTGCGCCAGCATTAAAAAAATCATACTGCTTAGAGTCAATTAGCGAATTTACATATTCAATTGCGCGCTGCGCATCAAACGCGACATAGTTAGCCATAGTGAGTTCTCAAATAACCTTTTTGGGCATTCTATACCTTTAAATGTTTAGATGTCTACAAGTCTAACTTGAGAGTTATTCAAACTGATGTAAAATACCCTTACGCATTTTATTTAAGCAGCCTCACCATGCAAAACCTTATCGCAAGCAGTTTAAAATATGAAAACGGCACATTAAGTGTGCTTGACCAGTATTTACTTCCTCATCAGCAGGTATGGCACGAATGCCATAGTGTTGAGACGATGAAGGAGCTGATCATCAGTTTAAAAATTCGTGGCGCACCATTAATAGGCTTAGGGGCGAGTTTGCTGGTTGCTCATTTAGCGCAGCAGGGGACAACTCAAGCGGCGCTTGCAAAATCAATTGATGAGCTTGAAGCCACAAGGCCAACCGCTGTTAATTTAATGCATTGCATGGCTACATTAAGAGAGGCCCTTAAAAGCGATGACTTTGTAGCAGCAGTGGTGTGCAGCGCTGAGCGCCTTTTTATTGAAGACATTGCCCTATGTGAGCGCATGGCAACGCGCGGAGCTGAGCTTATAAACAGCGGCGACAATATTTTAACCCATTGTAATACCGGCGCATTAGCGACTGCTGGTATTGGTACAGCATTAGGCGTTATTTACAAAGCGCAGCAACAACACGGCAATATACATGTGTGGGTTGATGAAACGCGGCCCTTGTTGCAAGGCGGGCGTTTAACCGCGTTCGAACTTGAGCGCTGGCAAGTACCGTATACGCTTATTTGCGATAATATGGCAGCAAGCTTAATGGCCGCAGGTAAGGTAGATAAAATAGTGGTAGGCGCCGATCGTATTGCTGCTAATGGCGACTTTGCTAATAAAGTGGGAACTTATAATTTAGCTGTATTGGCCCATTTTCATGATATTCCCTTTTATGTTGTCGCGCCTTTAACTACGCTTGATACACAAACAGCTTGCGGTAGCGATATAGCAATAGAGCAGCGAAATAGCGCAGAGGTACGCGGCGTAAGTGGCAGTTTTGGTGAGGCGCTGTGGGCACCCACTAATGCCAATGTGTATAATCCCGCATTTGATGTAACACCTGCAAAACTAATAACAGCTTGGGTGTTAGATACCGGTGTTTACAATAAAAGTGATGTAGAGAGTGGGGCGTTAACAGCGCTTAAGTAGTTTTTAAACATCGCTCCACTTATCCCTTTGTGGAGCGTATTACTTTTGCTATGCGAGCAACGGAAACTGCTTCGCAATTTCAGACTCTGTGCTTTTTGCAACCCAGCCCTCGGTATTATTAAATAATCGAATGGCGGTAAATTCTGGGTCGCTCCCCATATCAAACCAATGTGGGGTAAGAGTTGGGACCGAAATTAAGTCACCTTGCTGGCATAATACTTGGTAAATTTTGGCATCAATATGTAGGCAAAATAACCCTTGGCCTTTTACAAAAAAACGAACTTCGTCTTCACTATGAGTGTGCTCAAATAAAAAATTTTCTCGCATTTGTGTCGCTGCAGGATTACCTTTTGCAAGCGAAATAACATCCACCGTTTGGTAGCCATTTTGCGCTTTTAAGCGCGCTATATCATTTTTATACGCTGCAATAATTTGCTCATTTGTGGTGTGCTCATTAATGGGTGCGGTTGCTTGCCATTGTTCAAAACGTACATTTACTTTTGCTAATTGCTGAGTAATTTCGCTTAAATCACAGGTGTTTACCAGCGCATTACTTGGATTGTTGTTAGCATAAATTGTTAATTGGCTCATGCAAATTGCTCCAATTTAACTGTGCTAAAGTCATGTACGTATGGGTGCGCGCTTTGTGCTTGGCCATCACGTATTAAGTGCAAGGTTTTAAGCCCTGCGGCTTTAGCTGCATCAAGCTCACCTGCCACATCACTTAAAAACAAGATTTCGTTAGCACTAAAAGGGAGCTGGTTAACTATAGTGTTATAGGCTGCTTGCTCTTGCTTTGCGCCGACTTTGGTATCAAAAAAATCATTAAACAGGGGGCGAATATCGCCATAGTCACTGTATTTAAAGAGTAACTGCTGCGCCCTTACCGAGCCTGATGAATAGACATAGAGTGCGGTGCCTTGAGCATGCTGAGCTTGTAAAAACTCAAACGCATCTGCGTATAGGTGGCCTTTAAAATCACCGTGCTCGTAGCCCGTTTGCCAAATTAGCCCTTGTATTTGCTTTAAAGGGGTAATTTTTTTATCTTCTTCAATCCACTTTAGTAACACGCTAATGACATTTTCTATATCGGCATCTGGCTCATTAATAATGGCTTTAACAGCCGCTATTTGCTCAGCGACATGGGGTTTATTTTCGTTTAAGCGCATAAACGTTGCTAGTTGCTTGGCTGCATACGGAAACAGCACCTCTTTTACAAATGAGATACGTGTTATGGTGCCTTCAATATCAGTTAAAATTGCTTTTATCATTATAGCTGTGCCCCAATACCTTCTATTTTTAACCGTTCCAGCTCGCAACTAAATAAAAACTCTAACCCTTCTAAATGGCGAAGTGCTTGCTTGTAATTACGCCCTACTACATAAACGCCATGCCCACGAATTAACACTGCATGCTCAATGGGTGTATGTAAGTGGTGATCGCTAAGCAGCAAGCTTAAGCGGTCTATGTCTTGGTCGTTTTCAAAAATAGGAATGCTGAGCGTATCTAAATGCGAAGTTACCCCACTGAGTGACTTTTGCATTTCGTAACCGCTTAAATTTAATGCATGGCTTTTAATTACACGCGATAGTACGGTGGCTGCTACTGAGTGAGTATGCAGCACCACGTTTGCGTGCGGAATAAGCTTATACATGCCTAAGTGCAATTGCGTTTCGGCCGATGGGTTGCCAGCACCTTTAGTGCGATTACCTTGATGATCAAGCTCAATGAATGTGTGTGTACCGAGCTGACCTTTATCAAAGCCGCTAGCGGTAACCACATACCCTGTTGCGGTGCGCGCCGAAAAATTTCCGCCGGTGGCGGGAACCCAGCCTTTTTGACTGATCCATTTTCCGGCTTCAATAAGTTGCGAAATAGCGGTATTGTTGTGCATACATTCCTCACCAATGAGTGTAATACCAATGCGTAATAATACTTAATGCGTTTGAGGCGCTAAACCAAACGCGAGCTGCGTTTTTGCTACCTCAAAATAACTCAGTTAATTAAGCAAATTGATATAAAGCTATTTAATTTTAGACGGCTATACTTCTGTTTTAAGCAATGATAGCATCGCTTTAAGCGCAAAACCATCATTAAGGGCCTGTCGTGTTTGAAAGTAAATTACCAAATTTAAGTGTTAGTATATTTAGCCAAATGAGTGGCTTGGCAAGTCAGCATTCGGCAATAAATTTATCGCAGGGTTTTCCTGAGTTTGATGCGCCAGAACTACTGAAAAACCAGCTAAATTTTTATGTTCAGCAAGGGGTTAATCAATACTCGCCATCCAGTGGTGTGCCCCGTTTACAGCAACAAATAGCAAATTTAGTTTCGCGTAAATACGCGGCTAACATTGATGCAGCTGAGCAAGTTACGGTAACGTCGGGCGCCACCGAAGCATTATTTGTGGCTATTCAAACTATAGTACGCCCAGATGATGAAGTCATTGTGTTTGACCCCGCTTATGACTCTTACCAGCCTGCCATTGAGCTTGCTGGCGGTAAAACAGTTCATATTGCATTGCATGCCCCCGATTATGCTATTGATTGGCAAACTGTTCGCAGCGCAGTGAGCAAAAACACGCGCGCTATAATTATTAATACGCCACACAATCCAAGCGGAAAAATACTTAAAAGCGATGATATAAACGCGCTCAAATCGTTAGTAAGCGACCACGATTTATATGTAATAAGTGATGAAGTTTACGAACACATTACCTTTGATGGCGATAAGCACTTAAGCATGCT
The DNA here is from genome assembly GCF_028599385.1 of Pseudoalteromonas sp. CST2. Classification (NCBI taxonomy): domain Bacteria; kingdom Pseudomonadati; phylum Pseudomonadota; class Gammaproteobacteria; order Alteromonadales; family Pseudoalteromonadaceae; genus Pseudoalteromonas; species Pseudoalteromonas sp. CST2. The sequence continues at coordinate 12,650 of NZ_JAQREO010000014.1, read as the reverse complement.
TTGTGATGAGCAACTACGTGAAAAAAGCTTTGTTATATCAAGCTTTGGCAAAACGTTTCACAGTACCGGCTGGAAAATGGGGTACTGTATTGCGCCTGCACCGCTCGCTACTGAATTTAGAAAAATACACCAGTACGTTACTTTTTCAAGCTTTACACCTGCACAACACGCATTGGCCGACATGCTTGAACAACAAGGCGAGCATGTCGATGAGCTGAGTAATTTTTATCAGCAAAAGCGCGACTTACTGACGCAGCACTTAAGTGACAGCCGTTTTAATATTTTACCAAGCCAAGGTACGTACTTTTTATTACTCGATTACAGTGAAGTGTCTGATCTTAATGATGTAGATTTTTGCCACTGGTTAGTAGAGCAAGCTGGGGTTGCAGCTATTCCTTTAAGTGTGTTTTATAAGCAACCTTCAAATGATAAAGTGATTCGACTGTGTTTTGCTAAAAACGATGAAACCTTAATAGAGGCCGCGCAAATATTATGTCAACTTTAACGCTTACACTCGTTCAAAGTGCGCTGCATTGGCTTGATAAAGACGCCAATTTAGCCATGTTTGATAAAAAATTAGCAGCGATGAGCGCTCAACCTGATTTAATTTTACTACCCGAAACCTTCGCCACAGGCTTTGCTATTAACCTTGATTGCGCAGAGCCCGAAAATGGCAAAGTGCTGAGCTGGCTAAAAACCCAAGCACATAAACATAAAGCTGTTATTGCAGGTTCGGTTTTGGTTGCTCAAGGCGATAAAAAAGCGAATCGCTTTTATTGGGTGACCCCAAGTGGCGAGGTAAATTATTACGATAAACGTCATTTATTTCGCTTAGGCAGTGAGGGCGATTACGTTGTCGCAGGGCAAGCACGTAAAACGTTTGAAATTAACGGTTTTAAGTTACTGCCGCAAGTATGTTACGACTTGCGCTTTCCGGTTTTTCAGCGCAACAATAATGATTACGATGTAATGATAAACGTTGCTAACTGGCCTGCGGTTCGTCGCCATATTTGGGATACGCTATTAATGGCGCGCGCTATGGAAAACCTATGTTATGTAGTAGCCGTTAACCGTGTTGGCGACGATGGCAATGGTGTTGCGCACAATGGCGGCACGGCTGTGTACGACTTTAAAGGCGATACAATCGCCAAAGCAAAAGACAATTCACAAGAGTTACTTACCGTAACACTTGAAAAAGCACCGCTCGATGATTTTAAAGCCTCGTTTCCTGCTTATTTAGATGCCGACGCGTTTACCTTGGTATAAATCGCTAAGCATTAGCGCCTAGCCAATAAAGTGCTAAAATAGCCGCTGATATGTTTATTGGCGGCTTTATGAATACAACCCTTATTACACCGGTAATTTTAGCGGGCGGCATTGGCACACGGTTATGGCCGCTTTCTCGCCAAGCTATGCCTAAGCAATTTTTACCTCTGCTTGATAACAAACACTCACTATTACAAAGCACGTTAGCGCGTGTGTCGGGCAAGGAGTTTGCAAAGCCAATACTTGTTTGTAACGAGCAGCACCGCTTTATTGCTGCTGAGCAAAGTGCACAGGCCCCTCCTCATGCACTTTTGTTAGAGCCGCAGGGTAAAAATACCGCGCCTGCCATTGCGCTGGCAGCACACTACGCTTTACAGCAAGGCATAACAGGGCCAATACTGGTGATGCCTGCCGATCATCATATATCCAACTTTACTGAGCTCACACTTAAATTAAACGATGCAATTGAATTAGCCCAGCAAGGTATGCTGGTCACGTTTTCAATTACACCAACACAGCCCCACACTGGGTTTGGCTACATTAAGCAAGGTAGTAAAATAGCAGGCTCAAATTGCTATAAAGTGGCTGAGTTTAAAGAGAAGCCAAGCTTGGCTACCGCTGAGCATTATTTAACTCAAGGCGGTTATAGCTGGAATAGCGGGATGTTTTTATTTACACCACAAGCCTATTTAAATGAGCTAGAACGCTTTGCACCAAAAATTGCACACAGTGTAAGCGCGGCGGCTAATTTCTCTGACGATTTAGGGTTTACAAGGCCGGTAAGTGAGCCACTTAAAACCTGCCCAAGTGACTCTATCGATTACGCCATTTTAGAGCGCAGTAATAATGTAGCAGTGCTGCCTGTTGCTCTTAATTGGAGTGATGTAGGCAGCTTTAGTGCCTTGGCTAGCCTTATTAAAAAAGATGCACATGGCAATAATGAAAACGACAGCCATAGCGCGCAAAATAGTACTAATAATTTTGTTTTAAGCGAAAACGATCACAGCGTTGCTACCCTTGGGGTTAGCGACTTAGCTATTATTCATACCCACGATGCCACCCTCGTTGCCAATAAAAACAAGCTCGATGGTCTGCCTTTATTGCTCAAGCAATTAGCGGTTAGCCAAAGTGATAAACTCAATCACCATCAGGTTGTGTATCGGCCATGGGGCAATTACCGCACTTTAGTAACAGGGGCAGGGTTTAAAGTTAAAAAAATAACCGTAAACAGCGGGGCTAAACTTTCAACGCAGCGCCATCAGCATCGTGCAGAGCATTGGGTGGTGGTATCGGGGATTGCCGATGTACGTATTGATAAGCAAGCATTAACACTTAGCCACGACCAATCTTGCTACATTGCAGCAAAACAAATACACAGCTTAGCGAACAATCAAAAAGAGCCGCTAATTGTCATTGAAGTACAAACTGGCGCCGTACTAGATGAAAGTGACATAGAGCGTTTTGATGATAAGTATGGAAGAGAGTAAACAGCTTAATCTGTAATAGAAAAGCCCATTAACTTAACTGCCCGCGCACGTACTTTAAGTATTGTTCTAGGCTGCGCTGCCATAGCTCTAACGCCTCATCTAGCAGGTTATTATGGGGTTTGTTATCAAGCAGGCGGCGCTCTATTTTTTTAAGCTCAATACCGTAACGGTTAAAGCCTAATTGCAGCGCGGTGCTTGCTTGGCGGTGCAATAATTTAATGCACTGCTCTGGTTGCTGGTCAATAAGTTCTTGGCATCGGGTTAGTTTAGTCCGTGCTGAGAGTACAAATTCATTGTAAATCGACGACACTTCATCCTCACTAAATGAGCTGGTTAGCGTTTCTGCTGCGGTTTCGTCGTACAAGGTGTCTACTAGCTCTACAGCTATATTTGCAGTTTGATTGGATTGTGAATCACTCAGTGCTTGGCGAAGCTTTTGCTGCTTAATTGGTTTGCCTACTATGTCTTTTATTCCCAGGGCTAAGTATTCTTTTACCTCATCAGGGCTTAAGCTTGCTGTAAAAGCCAGTACGGGCGTGCGCTGGTTTTTATGCTCCAAACGCTGCAGTCGTTTTAATACTTCTTGGCCGGTAAAGTCTGGCAGGTTCATATCCAGTAAAATAACGTCAAAGTGATGCGTTTGCAGCAGTTCAATAGCGCTTTTGCCATCTTTGGCGAGCTTTATTTTATGCTCATCTTCGGCCATAAATTCAATGGCAATTTTTTGATTTAAATCTAAATCTTCTACTAGCAGTACTTCAAGGCCGGTTAAGTAGTCTTTGTTTTGATGTCGCTGCTCTACCAAACTAAGCTCCCCTAGCGTAAAGGTGGTGGTAAAGCTAAATACGCTACCAGTGCCTAGTTGACTGGTTATTTCTAAACGGCTGCCTAACTTTTCTAGTAAGCGGCTGGTGATGGCAAGCCCAAGGCCGGTGCCGCCTTTTTCTTTGCCGGCGCTACTTTGTACATAGGGTTCGGTTAAGTAGGCTATTTCGTCTTTTTCGATACCAGGGCCTGAGTCTTTAACGCTAATTTTTATGGTGTGCTCAAGTTGCCTATCGCTTATTAAATCAACCTGAATTTTTACTATACCGTGGTCGGTAAACTTAATGGCGTTACCAACAAGGTTAATAATAATTTGCCTTAATTTTTGCTGATCGCAGTAGTAACAGGCTTGTTCAGGGATATTACATACCAGTTCAAACTTAAGCTGCTTTTGCTCCGCCAATGGGCTGAGTAATAAACACAAATTGTTTAACCAGGTTTTAAATTCAATGTCTTCTTCGTAAAGTGCTTCATCACTTTGATCTAGGCTTGCGTAGTCGAGCACTTTATCAACCAGTAAATTTAACGACTCGGCTGAATTAATGATGGCCTCACAATAGGCTTTATTGCGGGTGTCGGTGCTTTGGTTCATAACCAATTGGGCGCTGCCTAATATGCCATTAAGGGGGGTGCGAATTTCATGGCTAATTGTTGATAAAAACAGGCCTCTAATTTCTAAATCTTTTTGGGCTTTGTCGGCTAGCTTGTTAAGGTTTTTTTCTCTGCGTTCATTACACAAAAGCGCCATACCGGCGGCATAAAACATAGGTGCAATAACGCCATTTAAAAACAGTAAGCTGCTAAACCATGGGCTTTGCAATAGCAGGGGTTGTTCAATATTAACCATAAATAGTGAGCGGCTGATAAAGCTCAGGCCAACTAAAGTTAATATTAAAATGTAAACAATGGTGCCATTTGGGTAGGGCTTTCGGGCATATTTAATAAATAAAAACAGCAAAAAAGCGGCTTCTGCAATGTGCTGTACATCCGAGACGTAAATTCGCTCGCGTAAAGAAGGGTCAATAAAAGAATAATACCCCAACATTACGGCGCTAAACGCGGTAAAGGAGCACAGTAGCTTAAAGCCAATACCCCGATAATCTAAAAATTGGCATATGGCCAAGCTGTGCACAATTGATGCGCCAAACATCATACTGCTGGCAATACTAATCACAATAAGGTTGTGCGTTTTACCAATAAGCGTAAAGCCAATTACTGCACCTAGTAATAAAACTGGGTAAAAAATATAAAGCAGCGTACCTGGGGTACTTTTGTTGGTACGCCAAGTTAAAAAGTTAAGAAGGGTCATTACAATAATAACGGCAATGCTGGCAAAAAAGAGGGTAAATGAGTCGAGCATAGAGGTTCCAGCAATGGGTACTTTAAATAGAGTAATAAAAAGCGATTAATTTAACAAGCATGCAGCATAAACAAAAACAGGCACCATAAGTGCCTGTTTTTAAATTACGAAATTGATTAACGAATTTCGTCTGGAATGTTTTGTTGAGCCCAAGATAGTAGCTCAATACGGTTACGACATTTAGTTTTTCTAAATGCGCTGTATAAATGTGTTTTAACTGTGTGTGGGCTGATGCTTAAATCTTCAGCAATTTCTTTGTTTTTAGAACCCTTACTCATTAACGAGATTATTGCTTTTTCTCGTTTAGTGAGTTTAATTGGCTCTATGTCACCTTCGGTCAGCTTGTGTAGTGCGTCTTTATTAAACTGCAGCATGCGGTTTAATGCATTACACATAATGTCACGTCTGTACCAAAGCTGATCTTCTAAAAGTAAGCGAATACCTTTCATTAATACATCAGCGTTATCTGTCGTATAAAACACGCCACGAATACCGCTCAACAGCGCGCGGTTAGCGAGCTCTGGGTTTTCGTCTAGGTTAAATAATACGATATCGCACTTGGTGCGCAGGTTAACTAGCTGTTCTTTTAGTTTACCCCATGCATCGTTACTTGATGTTTCAATGAACAGTAATCGAGTCCCTTCTGGTACATCTAAAATATTTGTACCCGTGGTTACGTCAAGGCCTTGCGTTTTTAACAAAGGTTCTAAAACGTTAATGCCAATGGTGTTAATTGGCTCTTGATCTAATAACAAAAAGGCTGAACTGCTCATGTTTTTATACTCTTTTTATAAAGCTGACTAGTTAAGTTTATCACGACTTCCACACCTTTTGTATTAGAAAGTCGGGTTTCGCCTTGTGAACAAGTACGATTTTACGATTATTTAAACATAAAATGTTGCAAATAAGTAATTATTTTTCACTTTATATACATGATAAACCATAACATTTGTAACTAGCTAAATACTAATAATTCCAGTGAATTTTTATTATTAAATTTTTAATTTTTTAGCTTCTTGATACGGAGGCCAGCCCATTTCTTTGCCTGCAAGCATATGTAAATGTATGTGATACACGGTTTGCCCGCCGTGTTTATTGCAGTTCATTACTACTCTGTAGCCATCGTCACTAAAGTTAAATTGCTTGGCTAATTTAGCAGCAACCTCGTATAAATTTCCAACTAAGTGTGAGTTTTCGCTGTTAATATCATTGATAGTGGCAATTGCTTTTTTTGGAATAATTAACACATGAAAAGGGGCTTGCGGGTTTATATCTTTAAATGCAAGGGTGGTGTCGTCTTCGTAAATAATGTCGGCAGGAATTTCGCGGTTAATAATTTTTGTAAATATTGTTTCTGTGCTCATAATCGTTTCAGTGTAAGGGTTGAATTTAAAGTCACTAATGACAAATTTTGTTTGCAGTGTCAAACTCAAAACAAATAAAGGAGTTTTTATGCGTAAACCAATGTTAATAACTGCAGCTGCGGCACTATTGATGAGTATGTCAGTAAGTGCCGGGAATATTCACTTTCCTGAAGAGTTAGTGCCTTTACAAGTCGGCGAAAGAGTGATTGAAAGCTCTTTATTTAGCCGCGTTGACGACATTGAACTTGCCCCTGGGTCTTATCGATTAAAATTAAAATACACCGATTTATACGAGCTAGGCTTTGACGACCATGAGGTAATAGAGTCTGAACCGTTTTGGGTAGATATTACTATTGACGATAACAAAGACTACGACATGGTGTTTAATCGTGCCGATAACGCGGTATCAGCGAAAATATTTGCTGAGGCACCACAGGTAAGTTTAAAAGCAAAGGGCGCGTCTGTGGCACAGCCGCTTAGTGTTATTTCAAATACACAGCTTGCAAGTCAAAAGCCTGCTTTACAAAATACGGTGCCAGCGGGTCCAACGCGTCCAAGCCAACCTATAAAGCCTATTGCGCCTATTAATGGCAAAGGCATGCCAAGTGCACCGCAAATGCTAGAATTTTGGTGGCAGCAAGCCACGCTTGCTGAGCGAAAAGCCTTTTTAGAAAAGGTAACGAACCAAGGCGCTGAGTAATAAACTTATCTCAAGCTACTAATGTTAAGCGCTAACTGCGCTGAGCTTAGTTACAGTTTTTAGCTTGAGAAAATTACAGTATTAAAAAGGCCGATAAATCGGCCTTTTTAATGGTTTTGCTGCTTTACCCTAAAGGTGTGAACACCTTTAGGGATGGCACAGGTTGCTTATTTATCAAATAAAGCGTCAATGGTGCCTTGTGCAAGTGGGTGGTAGCCTGGGCGTGCTTTGATGTATACATCGTGTGCCCACTCACGCTTACCATTTTTAATAAGTGCTTTGTATAACGGCACAATTAATTTACGGCGGCCAATACCTGATAAGTGCTTATCAAGCGCTGGGTAAATAGGTTGGTAACCATTACCTACCGCTAACATAAACCATGCAAACGCGCGCTCTGCATTGGTTGATTGCGTTAAGTTAAATTGCTTATCAAGCTCGCTCATTTTATCTAAGCTTAAATCACGTGGTAGGTTATTTAAAAAGTGTAACCATTCGTGCACTGTCCACTGAGCCGTAGGTAATTGTGCTGCGCTTGTTTCACCTTTTAACCATGCTGCGCTTGCTGTATCTACTTTATCAAACGCATCCGATGTTGGGTTAGGTGCATCGCTTGGTAAACCTGGCTCAAAAATCCACTCATTCACTTTATCCATGCTTACAACGCCTGGGTATTTTTCAATTAAGTTAGCTTTTAAGTAAGTAACAAATTGCGCAGTAGTCAGCGATTTAAATGCAAACTCATTAAAGTAGGTCTTAACAAAGTCATCAAACTTATCTCGGCCGTATTTTTCTTCTAGGTAGATTAAAAATAGCTGCCCTTTAGTGTATGGCACTGAGCTAAATGCATCATCTGGATCGCGGCCATTAAGTTTTAAATTAAGGCGCGTATCGGGTGCATCAATGGTTTTAAGCTGAGCACGTAAGCCTGCTGCATCTAAAGCTTGCTCCATTACGGCGCGGTCGCGGCCAAACACTTCTTCCATGATGCGGTTTTCAACGTAAGAGGTAAAACCTTCGTTTAACCATAAATCTTCCCACGTAGCGTTGGTAACTAAGTTACCAGACCAAGAGTGTGCAAGCTCATGCGCAATAAGGTTTACTAAGCTTTTATCGCCAGCAACTACGGTAGGGGTAATAAACGAAAGACGCGGGTTTTCCATACCACCAAACGGAAAGCTAGGCGGTAACATTAATAAATCGTAACGGCCCCATGCATACTCACCATACATTTCGTTGGTTTTGTCGATCATGGCTTGGGTGTCGTTAAACTCGGCAACCGAAGCATCTAAAATTTCAGGCTCGGCAAATATACCTGTTTGTTTTGACATGGCTTTAAATTCTAAATTACCTGCACCAATCGCAATTAAGTACGGCGAAATAGCTTGTGGCATTTCAAAGTGGTAGTCGCCATCTTTGTATAGTGCGTCTTTGTTATCGGCGCTCATTACGGCACGTATATCTTTTGGTGTATGAATACGGGCAGAGTAAGTAACGCGCATGGCAGGGGTATCTTGTACTGGTAACCAGCTACGAGCGTGAATAGCCTGCGATTGGCTGTACATAAACGGGTGCGTTTTGCTGGCTGTTTGCTCTGGTGTTAACCATTGCAGGCCAGATGCTTCTGGGCGGCTGTTGTAGTAAATTCGTACTTTTGACGCTTGGCTTTTTAAAGTAATTGTTAGTTTTGAGCCTTTAACATCATCGCGATCTGCCAGTGTAAATTTAGCTTTGTGCCAATCGCCCGAGGTGTCTTGGTACATTACTTTATCAATGTCTAAGTCGCGGGTATCAAGTACCAGCTTTTTACTCGTGTCATTGTTCCACTTTAGCGTGTGCTCAACAAAACCTTCTAATTGCTTGTCGGCAAAATCGACATCTAAATCAAGGTTTAAGTGTGTTGTTACCACATCATCTAGGTTGGCGTATGAGTTTTGATCAATCGCGTTTGCCATTGCTTGCGAGCACATACCGGCCATAGCGAGGCTTAAAAAAAGAGGTTTAATTTTCATAAAATACCCTGAACACTAATAATAAGTGCAGGTTTTATATCATGATTGATACAGCGGGTTGAGTGATTTTTACATTCTTTGCGACAATAAGGTAAACTACTGCGATTAGTTACCAGTACACTCAGAGACCTTTGTGGCGCACTCATTAAAACCTTTACATACCTTTGCACTAAACAATCAATGCCAGCATTTTGTTGAAATAACCTCGGTTGAGCAACTTAAAGCACACCGTTTTAGTGCTCCGTTTTGTTTATTAGGGGAAGGTAGCAACACAATATTTTTAGAAAACTACGCAGGCACCGTAATTAAAATGGCCACTAAGGGCATTACTATTACCGAGCGTGAAAATGACGTATTAGTGAGTGCAGCTGCGGGCGAGAACTGGCATAAGCTAGTAAGCTATTTACTTGATAAAGATATTGCAGGGCTTGAAAACCTAGCCCTTATTCCGGGCACCGTTGGGGCGTCGCCGGTACAAAACATTGGTGCTTATGGTGTTGAGCTTGCTCAATTTGTAGAGTCGGTTGAATACATTGATATAGCCACAAAAACCAAGGTGACTTTAACTAACGCACAGTGTGAGTTTGCTTATCGTGACTCTATTTTTAAACATGCTTTAAAAAACAAAGCGGTGATCACTCAAGTTAATTTAGCGCTCCCTAAGAAGTGGCAGCCAGTTTTAAGTTATGGCCCACTCAAAGTATTGCAAAATCCCACCCCTAAAATGGTATTTGAGCAGGTTATTGAAATTCGTAACGCTAAGCTGCCAAACCCATACACTTTAGCCAATGCGGGTAGCTTTTTTAAAAATCCGATTATTAGCAATGCGCGTTTAGAAGCGCTGCTTGTGCGGTTTAATGATTTACCGCATTACCCCTATGGGGAAAGCCATCACAAAGTGGCGGCAGGTTGGCTAATTGACCAAGCGGGCTTGAAGGGCTTTACAGTAGCAGGGATTGAGGTGCATCAGCAGCAGGCGCTGGTATTAGTTAATCATGGTGATAGTAAAGGAAGCGATTTAATCACTATGATCACGCATATACAAAATACGGTGTTTGCACGTTACGGCATAATGCTAGAGCACGAAGTAAGGCTTATAAACACAAATAGTGAGTGCCATATTACTACGGAGCACGCGTAATGAAAGCACCAGATGGAAATAAACTAGCAATATTAAACGCACTTAACCAAGGTGGCTTTGTATCGGGCCAAGTCCTTGGCGAGCAACTGGGTATAAGCCGTGCGGCAGTGAGTAAACATATACAAACACTGCAAGACATGGGGCTCGATATATTTAAAGTGACGGGTAAAGGTTACAGTTTAAACAATGCGGTGGGTTTGCTAAACCGAGACGATATAACCAAACATTACCATGCATTAGGTGCTAATATAGCCCAAGTAGAAGTACACCCTATTATAGATTCAACCAACAGCGAGCTAATGCGCCGTATTCAAAATAAAGTCGCGCTTGAGTCTGGCACTGTTGTGGTTGCCGAAATGCAGCAAGCAGGGCGCGGAAGGCGAGGGCGGGTATGGCAATCTCCATTTGGGGCTAATTTATATTACAGTTATTTTTGGCGCTTAGATGATGGCCTGCAAGCTGCTATGGGCGTATCAATTGCAGTAGGGCTTGCGGTATATGATGCTATAAAAGCACTTTACGATATAGACATTGAACTTAAATGGCCAAACGACATATACATAAATAAGCAAAAACTAGCTGGAGTATTAGTTGAGCTAGATGGGCAACCGCAAGGCCCTTGTCAGCTAGTCATTGGTATTGGCATTAATCTACACATGCCGCAAAACACCAGCGAACACATTGACCAAGCATGGACTGATTTAAGCCAACACACCACCGCGCTTGATAAAAACCAGTTAGTTGCTTCGCTTACCTTTTATTTAGAGCAGCGTTTGGCAGATTACCAGCAAGACGGGCTAAACAGTATGTACGCACAGTGGAACGCCCTAAACGCCTTTGCAGGAGAATGCGTAGAGCTAAATACGGGGCACAGAAGCTGGCGGGGTATTTGTGAGGGTATTGATCAGCACGGCGGAATACGTATTCGCCAAGACGGCGAAGTTAAAAGTTACTATGGCGGCGAAATCTCGTTAAGAAAGGCGGAATTATGAAACTGCTAATAGATGTAGGTAATACGTCATTAAAAGCGGCCTTATGGCGCGAGCAACAAGCAACGCCCGTTTCTATGAGCGACGTGCCGTGGCAAGCAATAACTGAGGTTGTGTATGCTTGTGTAGGTAACAGTGAATTATTAAATGACGCGCTCACATTAGCCGCCAAAAAAAGTATTCCGTGTTTTGAGGCGCATGTTAGTAAAAATCTCAGTGGCTTAAGCTGCGCATATGAACAGGTTAGCAATTTAGGTATTGACCGCTGGCTTGCGCTGGTGGCAGGTTTTACACTTTACCCAAACAGAGCGAGTATTATTGTTGATGCTGGCACAGCAACCACTATTGATGTACTGAGTGGCGAAGGCGAGCACTTAGGAGGCTGGATATTGCCCGGCCTTGATTTAATGACTCGCTCATTAACACAAAATACTCAACGCGTGTTTGATGATGCCAATACCCCCTTTTTAAACGAGCTAGGTAAAAACACACCCAATGGATTAAAAAATGGCGCGCTGGTGGCAACATTAGGCGCTATTGAGCAGGCCAAATATCAACTTAAACACATCGCAGGCGAACAAAAACCACAAATTTTGTGCGCAGGTGGTTACGGTTTGCTGTTACAGCAGCAAATAAGTGGCAGTATTTTTGATTCTTTATTGGTTATGAAAGGATTAAATTATTGGCATGAGCTAAGTAAAAACGACGAAAAACAGCAAAATTAAGCACTTTTGCATGAATTGTGAGCATTTAAGCTAAAAAATTACATTTTTTTTAATTTTATAGTTGCATCATAATAAACCTTACTCTAATATCTCGCCCCGTACTAAAGCAGTGCCGACTTAGCTCAGCTGGTAGAGCAACTGACTTGTAATCAGTAGGTCAACCGTTCGACTCGGTTAGTCGGCACCACTTTCCTTTTACCGAAAGTGAATTAGTAAAGAATTATCGTGGAGGGGTTCCCGAGCGGCCAAAGGGATCAGACTGTAAATCTGACGGCTCAGCCTTCGCTGGTTCGAATCCAGCTCCCTCCACCACTTTATTCTTGACGGTTAGAGGTAGTTTAAGAACAGGTTCCTAAAGCGGGCATCGTATAATGGCTATTACCTCAGCCTTCCAAGCTGATGATGCGGGTTCGATTCCCGCTGCCCGCTCCAATTATGGTGTTGCTGATATAGCTCAGTTGGTAGAGCGCACCCTTGGTAAGGGTGAGGTCGGCAGTTCAAATCTGCCTATCAGCACCAGTCATATGAATCTCCTTGAATACTTCCTTTATCTGTCAGAAAAAACTATTTGAAATTTGAAAAAATTAAATTAATCTACCTCTGGTGGATTATTTTCATATGTAATCTAGATACACAAAACTGATAGGTTCCGTCATGGCAAAAGAAAAGTTTGAACGCGTAAAACCGCACGTAAACGTTGGTACAATCGGCCACGTTGACCACGGTAAAACTACACTAACTGCAGCAATCACTAACGTACTTGCAAAAGTATACGGCGGTG